>JANMEB010000049.1:0-17373 GCA_031376585.1 Planctomycetota bacterium
GAAGTTTTTCGACCAGCGCCAAGTTGGCCGCGCCCGCTTTGACAATGATCGAATTCGATCGGTAGTCGGCCACAATCGTGAGCGGACTGACGGGTTGGTTTGCGGCGTTTGCTTGCCCGGCTTGTTGCTGCTGTTGTCCAAAGTAGGCATTGATTCGTTCGCGCGCGTCGATGGCCGACATGAACTTGAGTCGGAAAGTCTTGAATTGCTCCGGCAGCTCGGTTGGCGCAACGTCGAGGGTTTCGATGAGCCGTTCGGCCGATTCGATGTTCTCTTTGCGTCCAATCAACAGCAGTCCGTTGGGCTGATCGAGCGCGGTGATCGAAACTGGACCCTGTTGGGCGGCGAAGTTCGTGTCGTAAAGCGTTTGGAGAGTGGCCGCGATGGCTTGGCCCGCAACGCTTTTTAGGGGATGTATTTTCATGTCGGGCTGCGCGGCGTCCGCAGATTGGATGAGATTGCCCAAGACCTTTTGCACGTAGGCGACATCTTCCGGCTTGCCGTACAAAATTAACAAGTTCAATTCGGGAATGACTTCGACGCGCACCGGGCCGCTAAGACCCTGTTGTACGTTGGGTTGATCTTGGCCTTGCTGATTGGGAACGGCCACGATCCCGGATTTTGCATTGGCCCGGTTCAAAGGGATCGCGCGGCGGATTTCGTTGCTTGATTCTTGTCCGGCGATTTGAATCGTCTCCATGATTGCGACCGCTTTTTGAATCGTTTCCGGCTCCGCATTTTGCGCGTCGATCAAGGTCGCGGTCCCCATGCCACCATCGAGTTTTGTGTCGAGAGCCAGCATCGCGCGGCGCCATTTTGCCAAAACCTCGTCGGGGCCACTGAATTTCACCGTAGCATTGACTCGGTCAATAGTCATTTCGCCTGCGCCAACTTCACGCGTTGGCAAAGTGACCTTGACGCGTTGGCCGTTATTTTCGGCGATTACTTGGAGGCGATTGCCCCATACTTCCAGCATGCGATGTTCAAATTCCTCGCACGTCAAATTCTGCAATGGATAATCGCGATGCAGCGCCATCGCATCGATCAGTTTGGGAGTCTCCTGATAAGCAATTCGAATCACCGGATATTTCGGCGTGGAAGCATTTGAATTGGTACCTTGGTCGAGCGCTTCCGCTTGCTCGGCGAGCGATTTGAATTGGACGGACGTCGAATCGGTCTGATGCGGTGCGGGGAACAAAGATCCGCCGTGATCCTGTTCGCTGATCAATTCGTTAGTCGCGGCAGAATCGCTGATTCTTTTGGATCGTTGGCGTAGCGGCAGCACGATGGCTGCGAACAGACAAATAGCAACAACGGCAATTGCAACTAATTTTCGGGTCATCTGGTTGGTCCAAATTGACGTTAGCGCGCATTAAAAGTAATGCGACGTGCTCGGCTTCGAATCGGCACAATCGCTACTTTCGGCACAGTCTTTCTGATCGGAAAAGTCGAATTGGCTTGCCGTACCGGGTGTGTAAGCACGAAGCGCCAGCAAGTGGACAAGTGGAAATCACTTTTGCCGGGAACGATCAATTGCGCATCGTGCCTTTAGCAAATTGCTAGCGGCAAAGTCTACGGAATCGGAATATTTTGCCTCTTCGTCAAAATTTGCTGAATGCGAAAAGTCGTTTGTCCGATAACGAGAAGAACCCACCGTTTAGTCAGGAAGGCTACCGTCGATGAAAACGAAAATTGGATTGATCTTGCTCGTATCGCTTTTGACCCAGTCCGGATTGGGACAGCAAGCTCCGAACGCACCGACTTCCACAAGCGTGAGTACGCCGCCACAACGCTATTCAGCCGATGAGGTTTCGCGATTTCGCGGTCTTCGTTCGACTCGAAAAGAGCAAAATGCTGCGGTGTCTTCCTCAATACCCCAAAATGGCGTTCGGTTGACTCCCGGCGACAATAAAGCATCCACGTCGAGTGACAGCGACGAGCGTCTATCAATTGAACAAGCTTCGTTTGTGGCCCAAGACTCGCCAATCGCCGCAACGACACCTAGCGCGACTCTACCCAAGCCACACAGCCGAGTGCAAGTCCCAGAAATCTTGAGCGGCAAGCCAACCGTGGCCAACCAACCGACTAACGCGTCGACCTTGATGCCAGAAGAAATCTCGATGAATCAGCCGATCGTTCGGCCCACGACGGCACCAAGAAACGCACTCTTGTCGAATCCGCCGGCAACCATGTCAACCTCCCAAACGACCACGAAAATTAAGACGAGACCGAAATCGGAAGTCTTCTCGATCGCACCGACGATGCCCGATCCGGGGCAGCCTCCTGTCGATTTGCGAACAGCTTCGTTGCCGGTGCACCAGGCTTCGCGGCCGGTTGCATCGCCAGGCCGAGTGATTCCTGCGTCCGCCAAACAAGAATCGGCTGAATTGCTTGCGCCTGATGCGACTCCGGCGACGAACAACTCGCCCGTAGTCGCACCTTCGGAGTCTGATTCTACATTGACGGCACCCCTCAAACAAAGCGCGATGCCCTCGACGTCCCCCATTCTGCAAACGCAGAACGGCTCGGCGACGACAACGGCTAGCCCGAATTTGATGCGGCAGACGACAACAGCAACGACTCCGGTGTTGGCCTCAAGTCGAGCAACAAAAGGCTTCGACAACTCTCAAACGACGATCAACAGTCCCGGGGCATCGATCGAAGTTTCCACTACTGGTCCCAAGTCAATCTCGGTTGGCAAGAACGCCGCATACGCGATCGATGTCGTGAACAATGGCCGAACAGCCGCTCAGCAGCTAGTCGTAACATTTACGGTGCCGACGTGGATTGAACTTGCGAATACGAATCTAACAACGGGCGCGAAAGAACTTTTGCGGGAAACCGATGCGACTCGCATCATGTGGCGGATTGACCGCTTGGAACCGGGTAAATCGCAACGTCTGACGCTTGACGTGATTCCCCGTAAAGCCCAAGTGTTCGACTTAAACGTGGAATGGTCAGTCGCTCCATTGGCGGGCGCTGTCCAAGTCCAGGTTACCGAACCGCTTTTGAAAATGGCGATTACTGGTCCCGACGAAGTCCAATTTGGTCAATCGGCGATGTACAACATTACGATTCGCAATCCGGGAACCGGAGTGGCGGATAATGTTAACATTATGTTGTCAGAAGTTTTGGGCGGCGAGCGTGCCACCCTCGGAAACATCGGGCCAGGCGAAGAAAAGAACATCCAAGTCGAACTGATTGCGCGCAGCGCGGGCGCTTTGGAGCTTTCCGCTGGAGCAACTGGCGACGGGAGCTTGCAAGACAATGTGTCAAAAAATATTACGGTTCGCCGCGCACAATTGGGCATTTCCCTTGCTGGTCCGAGTCTCAAATATGCAGGCAGCACGGGGAACTTTCAAATCACGGTTGAAAATTCGGGCGACGCGATCGCACAAGATGTGTTTGCGGCGATTGGATTACCAGGCGGAGTTCAATATTTGTCCGGAATCGAAGCGGCTGAACGAATCGACGGCGGAATGCGCTGGGCCGTTGGGGCTTTGCCGCCAGGCGACAAGCGAACGTATTCGATCGTTTGCCAAATGACTGCTGCTGGTCCCGTCCAAATTGAGGCTGGCGTGCGCGGTATGGGCGATTTGGCTGCTGCGGATTCGATTCAAACTATTGTGGAAACCGTCGCGGACTTGGTCCTCAGCGTGGAAGATCCCCAAGGACCATTGCCCGTCGGCCAAGACATCATCTACAAGATTGTAGTGAAGAATCGCGGAACACGAACGGCGAACAACGTCGATATCGTGATGCACTTTTCGAATGGCGTCGAACCGACGGCAGCCGAAGGCCGGAGCCACAAGTTGAATCCTGGCGAAATTGTGTTTGAGACAATTGGCCAATTGGATGCAACCGAGGAAATGGTGTTCAATGTCACGGCCCGCGCGAACGCAGCCGGAACGCACATGTTCCGCGCTCAGTTGACGTGTGTCGAAGCCGACGCACGGGAAGTGGCCCAAGGAACGACCAAATTCTTCGGCGACGACGCATTTGAAGTCAACACACAGGACCCAGCGTTAAAGATGGGCGAACAGACGCCGTCGAATTCGATTCGGTAACTATTTCGGATATCCCCATTCGTTCTTCGAAGTCCCGGCTTTGGCCGGCACTACGAACAAACCGGGGGCGCTCAAATCATGACCAAAGCTGCTGGCAAAGATAACGCTGATTCGATTGATCGTCGTTCGCTGGTTTGTTCGGCTCGTCAGATTCTGGCTGACTTTCAATTTCATTTTGTAGCAAAGTGCGGGTTTCTTCCAGCATTTTGATCTGCGATTCATGGGCCTTAATTTGGCTTTTGAGATCGTCGCCGACTACCTTATTGTCGGGGGACTTAAGTTGTTCGAGGTCGACTTTGCGTTTGGCTATTTGTTCGTCGATCACTTTCGAGAGTTTTACGAAACATCCGCTGACGATCTTGTTTTCTTCCAAGTCCGCAGTGCTCAAGAGCACGGTATCCGCCTCGAATTCTTTGAAACTAAAGCGAAGTTCACAAGGCGATTTAACATCTAATTCGCCTGCGACCTGATCGATTTTGTGTGAATCACCTTTTAGGACTATGCCCGGACGCACCAAAATGACTTGAACATCGGTGCCGTGAGCCTGGCTTTTTAACTGTTCAAGCATTTTCTTCAACTCAGGCCCGACCGGCTCCTCGCCAACGCTCGCAGTCATCACGAACGCAATTGTCTTGTTGCAAGCAGGCCGTTTTTCTGGTGTTACGGACAACGTTGTCTTTTGGCCGTCGCGCAGAATTTCAAAATCGATTGCGGTTCCTTGCGACTTCTGAACGAGCTCATTCAATTGTTTGATCGAAGTCATGGGCTGATGATTCATTCCGACGATCACATCGTCGATTTTTAGCCCGGCGCGATGCGCAGGTGCGGTTTCGACTAGGTTATCAATTGCCAGGCCGCCGTCGATCTTCAGTTGTCGCTGCAAGAGCTTGCTGGTTTCCTCACAAGAAATTCCCAGCCACCAGCATGGATCGTGAGACGAGTCATCGTTTGACTCTTGGGGCGCAAGTGTAGGCGGTGCTCTATCTCCCGTCGAATTTTGCAGCGACGAACCGCCGGACGATTCTATGCGGAGAAAAGAACTCAATCCGATTGCCAAAGCAATCAAAACCAATCGAGGTATTTGCTTGGTCATAAAAAATAAGTTCAAAAAAAGTGTTTAGACTCAACGTGGTTACTGAAAATTGACTCGGTGGACGATGCGGTCGAATGGCACCATGAGGACTTCTCCGTTGGGAGTCCGGCCGAAAAAGACTCGTCGTTCCAAATGGTTGGCGGCATTCGATTCGGTGAGCATGCGCTCGAACTGAGGCGGCAATCGCTCCGGCGCAAGTTTCGGCGTGCCTTGCGATCGGCTAAACAACCCAAGCGGTACTTGCAGCCCTTGCGATTGGTTGTTTGGCAAATCGTCGAACGTGACTGAAGCAATCTCAACGCCGTCGGCGGAACGTTGTGAGTTTGCTAGGGCGTTTCTCTGGTCATTTTGCCGCTGATTCTGCGCGATATTTGGGTTGCGTGCTGAGTCCAGCGAACCAAATGGCCGCAATGAAAGTCCGCCAATGAACGCTAAAATTCCAACTGCCAATGCCGAAGTCCAGCGGACCCACGGTTTCCGAAACCACCCATCCCAATCGGGGCGAGTCGTTGCAAAATGCAATTCGTCCGCTTCGGTAATTGGTTCTAGGCCAGCCTCGTCGAGCTCGGGATCGTCCAACGAATTCAGCCGCTCGCCGCACTTGAGCAATTGCATCAATTCTCGCCGCAAGGCTTGTTGTTCCAAAAACGAAATGGCGCAACGACGCCAGCCGTCGGGTGTTTCGTCCAGTCGATCGAGAGTTTGCCGATACGCGGCTTCCGAAAGTTCGCCATCGACCAATCGATCCAATAGTTCATTGTTGATTGCATCGTCGTGGTTCAGCATTTTATTTCTCAACGGGTGAAGGTACTGATTGTGACAAGATCAAGCGTAATCGCTCGCGAGCGCGATGTAATCGAGCTTCGACAGCGCTGTGGCTGACCGACAAGTGTTCCGCGATCGCGTGATAACTCCAATTTTCTGTGTACTTAAGCATGAGTATTTCGACATCTCCGCCGCGAAGCTGTTGCAGTGCGCTGCGCACTAGTTCGCGGCGTTCTTCGCACAGCATCCAAGTCAACGGATTGGACTCGACATGTTGATCGTGAGCACTCGGTTGGAATCGCTCCGCGTAGCGATTAATGAGCTTGCGCGTACGTCCCATCTTACGGCGATAGAGCAATACGTAGCGAACCGCGAGCCGATAGAGCCACGGTGCGACTTTCGTTGGATCGGCGATTGGTGCGGATTGTCGAACGGCCGCGAGCGCGACTTCCTGCATGATATCGTCGACCGCGCCGGGTTCTCCGCTTCGCGCATAAACGATAGATCGCAGCCACCGCTCATGGCGCTGAAACTCCGCTTGCCAATCGATCTTGGCATCCTGTTTGACTATCACCAATTCTCGCTTCGGCAAAGGAAGGCCTTCCCATGACTTGACTAGTACAAGTTGCTTCGACCGCTGAAATCTTGCGGTTTGGCCGCATCTGGACTAGGGCCGGTTCGACCATCATAATACCGCTTTGGCGGGAAAAAAGCTGGTTTTCGGCGGTTGGTTTACTTTTCAAAGGGATATTTATGGCGGCGTTAGCTGGTTCTCGTGCCCGTTTCAGTTCTCTTTGTCTCGCATTGGCTGCGATAACTTTCTGTCCAACGAGTGGAACTTGCCAAGACACAGTTACCCCAGGTGTCAAAATGGGCGTTAGCGAAAAGCCGTATGGGAAAACCGCCGCTGGACTCGACGTTCGCCACTTCACGGTGACCAACGACCAGGGAATGGAAATGCAGTTGATCGATTACGGCGCGACGATGGTATCTCTGAAGATGCCGGATCGGGCTGGCAAAGTGGACAATATTATTCTCACTTGCCCAGACATCGCGGGATTCGAAAAGTGCAAATCTTATTTTGGAGGTTCAGTCGGCCGTTATTGCAATCGAATCGCCAAAGGAAAATTCACGCTCGACGCACGCGAATTTACTTTGGCAACGAATAACGAACCCAATCATTTGCACGGCGGAAATATTGGCTTTGATAAGGTCATGTGGCAGGCTGAGTTGATTTCCGAAGCTACCGCGGCTGGCGTTCGCTTCAAGTACACCAGTCCCGACGGCCAAGAAGGCTACCCAGGCACCGCAACGGTTGTCGCAGAATATCGACTAAATAATGACAGTGAACTGACAATCGACTTTTTCGCGGAGTCGGATGCTGCGACGCATGTGAATTTGACGAATCACAACTATTGGAATTTGACCGGCGCGGGAAAAGGCAAAATCCTGCAGCATACGCTCAAGATCAATGCGGACAAATATCTTCCCGTCGACGAAACGATGATTCCGACCGGCGCTTTGCAATCGGTCGACGGAACGCCGCTGGACTTTCGCGAAGTCGCCGAAATCGGCACGCGGATCGAGCCGCTCGTTTCGACTGCCGCCAAAGGCTACGACCATTGCTTTGTTCTGCGAGCTTCGGGCCCAGAAGTCGCTTGGGCGGCGACGGTGATGGACCCAGCGTCTGGACGCACCATGACCATTTCAACGAATCAGCCCGGCTTGCAGTTCTACAGCGGAAACTTTTTGGACGGGACCGAAGGCAGTGGCGGATACCAACAGAATGACGCATTATGCTTAGAAACGCAGTATTTCCCCGATACTCCAAATCGTCCCGAATTTCCTTCGTCAGTATTGCGGCCAGGTCAAAAATACCACCACCGAACCGTGTGCAAATTTAGCGTCGAAAAGTAGTCCGCTTTGCAATTCACCAAGTCGGCAGTTTGGGATCCTAGAATGATGCATCGAATTTTGTTGCGTTCCAAAATCCACCGAGCACGTGTCACGGAAGCCGATTTGGACTACGAAGGCAGCATCGCCATCGACCAAGATTTGCTCGACCTTGCGGATATCGTCCCGTTCGAAAAAGTCGAGATTTACGATATTACCAACGGCAACCGGTTGGAAACGTATGCGATTTCCGGGCGGCGCGGTTCGGGTGAAATTTGCGTCAATGGCGCGGCCGCGCGATTGGTCCTTCCAAACGATCTGGTCATTATCTGTTGTTATGGGATGTTCGCCGAGCAAGCAGTTCGCAATCATCAAGCGCGAATTGTGCTGGTTGACGAAAACAATCATCCCATCGACAAGAATCTTGAATCCATCGCCGCAAAAAAATGATCGTCTGCGGATCGCGAATGGAGTATTGAGTTTTTTCGGCGAACTGCGCATTGGAAAAAAAAGAAGTTTATGGGCGAGATTTTTTCTAGCCGCAGGAGCCGCCTCAGGCGACAGTTAAAGCAGATCGACGCTCAAGGTGCGTTGATTAGCGATCCGGTCAACGTCCGCTATCTAACCGGCTTCACGGGCGATTCAACTTATTTATTGCTTGCCGGCGCTAGGCAAATTTTCATTAGCGACTCGCGATATGAAACACAAATCGAGCAAGAGTGCCCGGGTTTGGATGTCGAAATTCGCGATGCGTCACAGACAACCGAGCAGTTGGCTGCCCAAGTCATCAATCGAGTGAAGCCCGGGCTATTGGCGATCGAAGCGGACGCATTGAGCAAAGCCAATTACGACGGCTTGGCTGATAGCATCAAGTCCACCCCGATGGTCGACACGACCGGCTTGGTTCGTGGCTTGCGTGCGATCAAAGACAAAACTGAACTGGAAACGATTCGCCGCGCGATCAAAGTCGCTCAAAAATCTTTTCAAACGATCTGCGCTCAACTTTTGCCAAAGCAAACTGAGTTGGAAATCGCATTTGAGTTGGAACATCAGATTCGGCGACTTGGCGGCGAGGGCTGTGCGTTTCCGCCGATCGTAGGCGTAGGTCCGCAAGCTGCTTTGCCGCACGCTCACCCCGGAAAGTCCAGCATAGACGCTGCGCCTTTCGTTCTAATCGATTGGGGCGCAAAGGTTTGCGGCTACTTGAGCGACTTGACCCGCGTTGTTGTCACCGGTAAAATCTCAGCCAAATTTGAGCGAGTTTACGAGACGGTCTTGCGGGCCCAACAAGCAGCAATTGACCGCATTCGACCGGGTGCCGCGCTTGTCGATGTCGATTCGGCGGCTCGCTCCGTTATTGCCGATGCCGGTTTTGGCAAGTATTTTGGTCACGGCTTAGGGCACGGATTTGGTTTGGAAATTCACGAACCTCCGCGACTGTCTCCGATTAGCAAAGATGTTTTGGAGACGGGAATGGTCGTCACCGTGGAGCCGGGCATTTATTTGCCCGGTTGGGGTGGTGTGAGAATTGAAGACGATGTCCTCGTGACATCCGACGGCCACGAGCTTTTGTCGAGTTTACCTCGCGACTGGGAAAGTCACTGCGTCGATTGCGGCTGATGCAGCTTGGAACGAAGCCCGGCTTTTGCAAAATAAATGTTTAATGCGCGACGACGGGCCGAATGATGTTCGGTCGATCGCCGCTTTAACGGAGATGACATGTCGAACGAGCAAGACGAAAGCGGTGAAGTTTTTGGAATCGCACGAATTCGCAAATTGATGGAGTTGTTGCGCGAGTTCGACCTGAACGAGATCGACTTGCAAGACGCGGCGCAGCGGATTCGATTAAAACGAGGCGGAATTCCGATGGTCAGCGCGATGTCCGCAACTGGGATGATCCCAGCCAGTTCGGCGGCAGCCACATCCACAACTAAATCAGAAGATGACAAGAACGCGGTTTTCATTAAAAGCCCCATGGTAGGATCATTTTATTCGCGCCCCAAACCGGATCAGCCGTCGTTTGTCAAAGTTGGAGACGTCGTTGCTCCCGAAACGGTGGTTTGCATCGTCGAAGCCATGAAAATGTTCAACGAAATTCCGGCGGGGATATCGGGCAAAATCGTCGAGGTCTACGTCAAAGACGGCGATGCGGTTGACGTGAACAAACCGCTATTCAAATTGGCGGTCTAATTTTCTTACACTGCTTTTTTATTGCGTAACTTTGGTCGTTGAACGGCAAGCCGTTGGCAGCGGTTTTGCAAGTACTTTCTGCTTGATTTTCGTCGCGGACCGATTTCATGTACAACCGGATTTTGATTGCGAACCGAGGCGAAATCGCTTTGCGGATCATTCGTGCTTGCCGCGAAATGGGAATCGAAACCGTCGCGATTTACAGCGAAGGAGATCGCGGCAGCAAGTATCTTGAGTTTGCCGATGAGACCTTTTGCGTCGGCGGCCCGAAATCCGCCGATAGCTATCTGCGGATCGACCAAATCATTAGCGCCGCCGAAGTCGGCAATGTCGAAGCCGTCCATCCTGGCTATGGCTTTCTGTCGGAGAATGCTCATTTCAATGAAGTCTGCCGCGACTGTAACATTGACTTTATCGGGCCAACTCCTCAGGCCATGTTGATGCTGGGGGACAAAAACACTGCCCGCGCTCTTGCCCGCAAAGCCAAAGTCCCGGTCGTTCCCGGCAGTGACGGCTTGATTGAAGACGAAGCCTCTGCATTGAGGGTCGCCCACGAAATCGGCTTTCCAGTTCTTGTCAAAGCCACGGCTGGCGGTGGCGGCCGCGGAATGCGAGTCGCCGCAAACGACTTATCGCTCAAGACAGCCTTGCAACAAGCGGCCGCCGAAGCCCAAGCCGCATTCGGAAACGCTGGCGTGTACATCGAAAAGTTCGTCGAGCATCCGCGGCACGTTGAAGTCCAAATGATGGCCGATCATCACGGCAACATCGTCCACTTGTTTGAACGTGATTGTTCGACGCAGCGACGGCACCAAAAGCTGATCGAAGAAAGTCCGTCACCCAGTATTCCAAAAAGCGTCCGCAAATCGCTGTGCGAGGCGGCGGTGCGGCTGATTCAGATGGCCAATTACACCAACGCCGGGACAGTCGAGTTCATCGTCGACCGCGACAACAACTTCTATTTCATCGAGGTCAACGCGCGAATCCAAGTCGAACACCCAGTGACTGAAATGGTGACGGGCATCGACTTGATTCAGCAACAAATCCGCATCGCGGCCGGCGAGAAATTGCCGTTTAGGCAAAAAGACATCGAATGCAAAGGTTTTGCGATTGAATGTCGGATCAACGCCGAAGATCCGACGAAAGGTTTTCAGCCATCCCCAGGACGAATCGAAAGTATTTTTGTTCCCGGCGGTTTGGGAGTTCGCTTCGATTCGCACGTCCACGCTGGCTACACGGTCCCGCCGCATTACGACTCGATGATCGGCAAGCTGATCGTGCATCAGCCCACTCGCAACGGAGCGATTCGTTGCATGTTGCGCGCGCTGTCCGAGCTAAAAATCTCTGGCATCAAAACCACCGCAGACTTTCACCGCAAAGTCCTTAGCCACGTCGACTTTGCCGAAGGCCGCATCGACACCGGCTGGGTCGAACGCAACTTGATGGGCAAGAACTAGAAAACTATCTCAACCGGGGAATGGCACCGGGCAATCGGCCGTTTCCTCCACGCAAAACTTTCCGTTGAATAAAAGGGGACATTCTAGATTACTTAGAAAGTAGAATGTCCCCGTTTCCGCTCGCCGACGCCCTGGCGTTGTTTCCAGGAGGATATCCCGGCCAGAATATCCCACAGATCCAGCCGTATATCCTGCCGGCCGACCAACCCCACAATTCGCTGTAACGTATTGCTATTGCGATTTTTGACTTCGCAAAAGCCTAACTGACAATCAACAGTATCCCGATCCGGATATCGCTGTATTGACCCACTCGCGCCGGAGATAAGCGGGTTTGTATAGAACTTGTTATCTGCTTGGGAAAGGGTTAGAATTTCGACGATTCTCGGCGGGTTTGAATGGGGTATAATGGAATTATGGACACTCCACTTCAACAAATTCAACAGCTGCCAATTGCTGATCAACTTCGATTGGTTGAACAGATCTGGGACGGACTCCACGAATCGTCCGATCTCGTACGCGAATGGCACCGGGCTGAGGCTCGTCGCCGCTCCGCAGTATTAGATGCGGACGAATCGATCGCGATTACTCGTGACAAACTGTGGAGACGCGTAGACCATCCCGATGGCTAGTCGATTGCGTTTCCACCCAGAATCGTTGGCTGCGGAAAAAAAGGGGACATTCTAGATTATTAAGAAAGTAGAATGTCCCCGTTTCCGGTCCGTTTCCGCTCGAGAATGGCAGATTGACAGGACGGTAAGAAAACGCCAGTTCACGGCATGCTTTACAACGCTATTGCTTCCACTTACGGTTGCGTTTCTAACTGGAATACGGGGCCAGGGACTTCACATGATTATCCTCAGCGGGATTGTATCACTGATCCTCATGTCTGGTATATTTGTATCTGGATAACGCCGCGCTCGGAACGTGGCGTACAATCGCATGCAACGGAGCCGGCGGTCGGGTCGGCTTTGAAGTCAACGCATCTCGCGCCGGCCGGCTGATGCGAAGCGTTATCTGGCATGACTCAATGACCGTGCCAAAACCCATCGTTGAAATGCTCCGTGAAGGGGAGACGCTGCTATGGCTTGGTAAGCCTCGGCCCGGATTTTTGCTGACGCCGTATCAACAGTTTTTTACGCCGATTAAATATTTATTTCTTACTATGATGGCCATCGTCGCCGGGGTCATGCTTTCGTCCACGACCGGGTTTTTCCTTGTCTTTGCGGCCGGCTTCCTTGGACTGGTTGTTTTAAGGATGCTTCAATTCCCGCTTGAGCTACTCGGCCGCCGGAATACTGACTACATTGTCACGGATCAGCGAATTGCGATCAAACGCAATACATTTCTTGATCGTTCCGAAACGTCCGTTGAATACACCCCCGAGTTTCAAATGACGCCGGTGGATAGCCCGCGCGGAACAACGACAATTTGTTTTGGCTCGGGGCAGTCACTTTTGGGATTCGCCTATCCACGCAATTACCCGTTAAATCAGACTTTGTGGTGTCCAGCATTTGAATGCGTGGATGATGCGATCACTGTAATGGATCTGATCATAGATGCGCGTGACAAATTTACATTTGCCAGATAACAACGCGATGAGAACCGAAGTTGCGAACAGCGTCGTTTGAAATAGAAAATCCTTGACCTCGACTCCGTTATCGCGGGCGTTATGTCGCATAGGGGTATCCATTCGCGAATCCAGAACAACCACCGGCTGACCGACTAGAAATCGAACTTGCCGTCGAACTTTGGCGTTGGGCATTCCTGCCACAATCCGCGCATTCCGAAATCGCGATTATTCAGACAGAGCTGTCGACGAAACTCGAATACTACCTTTGTGGCGAATTCCAATTGATCGAATTCACTAGCTTTCGGGGCATTTGGTGTGACGGCGTGATCGAATTGACAATATCCCGCATCAATCGTCTGGCATCTCTGATGGCTGGACTTGCGTTTATTCGTCAAACTCTTGCTCCGTTCGAAATCGAATTCCATTTTGCGCGCCGGCGCGATGAAAAACCCAAACGCACGATCATCCGATTGGGGGATCGGGATAAAATTGGCGAGATTCGGTTGCATTCAAATCAAAAGAACGCTGCTAAAATATTGGCGAACCGTCCACAAATTGATCGGGATTGGGCTGTTGCCGTTGAATTGACCCGTACCGATATTTGATTGCGACATAACAAATAAGCATTTGACATCGCGAGTCTTCGAGCCGATGTTTCCCGACGCGTCGGATTCAAGAAGCTCGGTAGCGGCGATGGTGGGCGGGCTAATGGGATTTGCTGGGAGCGCGACGATGCGCGACGAGAGCTTTTAACAGCGGCGCGGAGGGGCGCGCTAGCGCGGCGCGAGTTGGAAGTGGCCGAGCGGTGAGCAATGCAAAGGGGAGGAGAAAACAAGTGTCTTGAGTCCCAGGCTGATGGCGAGGTCGTTGATCCAGCCCGAGGGACTGCAGGCTTTCATGACGACGAGATCGATCTGGTGGTTTTTGAAGACAGTGGTGAGATAGTTGCGGTCGGTTGCAAGGTTGAGGAAAATGTGTTTTCTGGTTTCGGTATCGAAAAAGCAGCGCATGGTATTGAACTTGCCGAGGTCCAGAGCGAGAATTTTCATGATCGATTTGTCCTTTGGGTTTGGGGTTGGAAGAATGTGACAGTGGATGCTTCCCGCAACCCATGATCACGGGTCCGAGTCGCCAGATTTTATTCGAATGACTCCCACCCCAATCCCAGGACTTACATGGATTCTTTAGGCGGCGTTACGAACAGGACATCCTTATGGCGATCAAACTCGTAGTTCCCGTATTGCGGGTGGCAGATGTTGCTCGTTCCATTGATTGGTATCGTGACACTCTGGCATTCGTCGGCGACCCGTTTCCTGCCAAGCCACCGTTCAAGTTTGCGATACTTCGACAAGGACAGGTAGAGTTTATGCTCCGGCGAGGTTGCCCACCGGCTCGGTCCACGCCGCGCCAATATGACTGGGACGTTTATCTGCGTCGTGAAGGCGAACGCTTTCGTGACGTGTTTGCGGCCTACTGTGCTCGGGGCATCGTGACGCGCCGGTTAGAGCGAATGCCTTATGGTTTGGCCGAGTTTGAAATTACTGATCCGGACGGCTATGTCATTTGTCTCAGCCAGCAACTCGAAGATGGAAACGATTTGCCAACTCCTGCCGCCTAAGTTTGTCGTTCGGCTGAACGAAATTAGGGCCTCTGTGAATTTATGAATCGGGAAACAATCATGCAAAAACGAACGCTTGCCAAGAAGTCACTTTACAGCATGCATCCCGGCTTCGAACGGATGGGCGCACTCGCAAGTAAGGAAGCACAGGATTACGATCCTGAGGCACTTGTTGATGCCATGTTCGTTGGGTCTAACGCGGCATTGCGGCCGTTATTTGTGAAGCTTCTCAAGATCGGATTGGCGCTTGGTACGGACGTCAAAGCGTGTCCCTGCAAGACGATCGTTCCGCTTTACCGCCGACATGTGTTCGCTCAGCTTAAACCAGCCACGAACACGCGCCTCGATTTTGGGCTTGCGCTCAAGAACACCAAAGCGCCACAGCGATTGATCGATACTGGCGGAGTAGCCAAGGGAGATCGGATTACCCATCGAATTCCGATTAAAACCGTTACAGACATTGACGCCGAAGTCAAACACTGGCTCAAAATTGCCTACGAGTTAGACACGCCTAACAAATAAGGATTTGACTTCGCGAGTCTACGAGCCGAAAGCTTCCCGACGCGTCGGGAAGCAAGAAGCCCGGCAAAGTGGTGTTGGGTGCGGTTATTGGGGTTGCTTTGGTCGGCGCACGCGGTGGGTCGGAGCTTTTAGCGATGGGTGTTTGGCCGATCCAGTGTTTGCGGAGAGCATTGCGAAAGATTAACGAAGAGCCACTTGCGCGTTACATGCAACTTGAGGGAGAAAGTAAATGACAGCCATAGAAATCGTCGCCGAACTCAAAAAGCTCGGCAACGCACAAACTAAGAAAACCTGGATGAATCACGGCGCCCAAGAGCCCTGCCTCGGCGTCAAGGTCGAGGATATGAAGAAGATCCGGAATCGCGTCAAGATGGACTACCAGCTCGCGCTGGATCTCTACGACACCGGCATCGCCGACGCGATGTACCTCGCCGGATTGATCGCGGACGACGCAAAGATGACCAAGAAGGATCTGCAAAAGTGGATCAAAGGCGCCACCTGCAGTTGGGTCGCCGAATACACGGTCCCGTGGGTGGCGTCCGCGAGCCCGCATGGTCGAGAGATTGCCTTGAAATGGATCGAATCCAAAGACCAAACCATCGCCTCGGCCGGCTGGCAGACGTACAGCAGCATGGTCGCCATCAAGGACGACGCGGACCTCGACCTTGCCGAAATCAAGTCGCTCCTGCAGCGAGTGGCGAAGTCGATTCACCAACAGCCGAATCGCGTCAAATACGTGATGAACGGTTTCGTCATCGCAGTCGCGTGCTATGTCAAACCGCTACACAAGCTCGCGGTTGATACGGCCAAAGGCATCGGCAAGGTCGCCGTCGACTTGGTCGGGGCGTGCACGATTCCGTTCGCGCCTGATCAAATCAAGAAATTCGAAGCACGCAGTGCGATCGGCAAAAAGCGCAAGTCGCCGAAGTGTTGATTGGACGGTCGAGGCCCGCGGAGGTCGATTCACTACGACCGCGCACAAAGTGTCCGCGCCAGCGTTCGGCCGCAAACTATCAATCGAAGCCAAGATTCCGTGCTCAGCGATGAATTACTTCCAATTGTCGGGGTGCGAGCCGGTGTTTGATGCCCCAAAAAGGGGTAGTCATTTTCGAGGGAATTAAAAATAATGAACTACCGATCTCTACTGACGCTTCTCGTCGTTTGCTGTCTCGCGCCCAAGCTCATTGCTGCGGATGACGACGTGTTTGACTCGAACGGCGTGAAGATTCGGTATGTCACGGAAGGCACGGGCGAACCCGTGGTCCTGATCCACGGCTGGATGGCTGATTCAAGCATGTGGGGCCAGGATAAGTCCGGCAACACCAAACTCGACGCGAGCGGCGCAAAGGAAGGGTTTCGCTTGATTGCCCTGGATTGCCGTGGGCACGGCAAGAGTGACAAGCCGCACGACCCGAAAAAGTACGGCCCCGAAATGGCGGCGGACGTGGTGCGCCTGCTCGACCACCTCAACATCGAAAAGGCACACTTGATTGGATACTCGTCGGGAGCGTACATCGCCGGATACGTGGTCGCGACCCACCCCGCGCGTGTCCTCAGCATTGTCTACGGTGGGCAAGCACCGATCACCGAAGGCGCGAAAGCGTCTGATTTCTCCGAATGCGAGGCCTTTGCCAAGGTAGTCGACGAGGGCGCAGACCTGGGGTCATACATCATCGCGGTGACACCTGCCAACAAGCCAAAGCCGACGGAGAATCAGGCGAAGGCAATTGCCAGGTTTTTGTATGACGGAAAGGATTTGAAAGCGTTTGCTGCGGCCGGCCGCAGCTTCAAGGACTTGGAAGTGACTGGGGAGCAACTTCGGAAGTGCGAGGCTCCGATCCTGTTCATCCACGGCGGGAACGAATCCGATCATGTAAAGCACAGGGTTGCGACTGTGCAAAAGCTGCTCGGACGCGGCGAGATCAAGATCGTCGAGGGCACGGATCACATTACCACGCTCACCAAACCGGAGTTCGCGTCCGCAGTCATCGAGTTTCTGCGCTCCGTCAAGCCGAAATAGGCCGACTGCCGAATCACGCGTTGGACCGGATGCGCCGCCGCCAAAATTGTCATCGAGATCCGAGTCGGTTGAGAATCGTCACTCAATAAGAAGCAGCGGACCCACAAGTCAGGATCAATTTGAAATTGGACTTCGGCCACGAGTTGCCCGGAACGGCGTCAAGTCGATAGCGAAGGGC
>JANMEB010000061.1:0-3904 GCA_031376585.1 Planctomycetota bacterium
GCTGAATTTTCCATCGCGCAAGATAAGTGCGATCTTGGTCGCGCCAGCACTGACTTGCTGAAGAGGCTTTTTCTCCAATTCCGAAACCGAACCCAAGTCATGCCACTTTGCGTCCGCCATGTGCCGCTCTCCTTGCCAATCCGAAAACCAATCAGCCCATTTGTAATGAATAATAAATGAGACTGAAAGTACTCGATGCTCAACGACTCTTAAGACTGAATATGCGGCGCTGTGCTGAGGTCGTTGCAACTGATGAAATGGCCGAACGGCAACATCGCAAAAAGTTAATCATTGTCACGACCGGGGTTTTTACGTTCGTGTTACCTGAGACGGGGCGATTCGCAGGTATGATTGAAGTACTTGCCCAATTTCACGAATAATCGGAGGCTAACATGTTGCGCCGTTTTTGGACTTTATTGCTTGCCGTGCCGTTACTTGTCCTGACGTCGGCTATGCACTCGGCGGCCCAGCAGGCTAATGAACTACAACTTGTGACTGAGCGGGCGATCATTTTTAAGGATGGGTATGCGCTGATCATCAAGCGTGGCGTCGCGACGAGCGACAAGAACGGCGAAGTGTTTACCGACGAAGTGCCCGATGCGGCCGTGTTGGGATCGTTTTGGGCGGTTCCAGAAGAAGGGAGACTCATTTCGATGCTCGCCGGCTGGAAGGAAACCAAGGACGTCCAGGAAAAGGAACTTTCGTGTACACAGCCGATCGAGATTCTTCTGGCCAACAAGGGGAAGTTCGCCAAAATTGAATTGCACGACAAAACCTTGTACTCGGGAGTCATTCAGGAAGTACTCGTCGATAAAGCCGATGCGCCAATTGCGGCCGCACAATTGCGACTTTTCGGTTTGGAAGCTCTCTCGCCATTGGCAAGTCCGCGCGATCCGCTCAGTTCAATCTCGTCGCACCGAACCGCCGATGAAGCGAGCGCCGGCGAAAGCACCGTGACGACGATCAACGGGTCACACTTTGTTCTCCGCACCGAAGAAGGGGATGTGTTAGTACCCGTGGGGCAAGTTCGATCGATCGTTGTCAAGGAAATGAAAACCACGGTTGCCAAACAAGTCTCCACATCCAAAAAGTCAAAGCGGCTGACATTTAAATTCGACGTGGCGGACAAGAAGCAAGTGGTATCTATCATGTATTTTCGGCCAGGCATCCGGTGGATTCCGACCTATCGTGTTTCGCTGAGCGATCAGTTAGAAAACAAAACCGCCGGCATCTCACTGCAGGCTGAATTGCTGAACGAGGCCGAAGACTTGGAGGAGGTTCCCGTCGACATCGTGGTGGGCGTGCCGAATTTTCGGTTTCGTGGTACGCCGAGTCCCTTGGTACTCGAGGCGACGCTTCGCAACGCGTTGGCCGAAGCCGCACCCGACTTGATGGGCAATTCGAGCCAATCACTTTCGAATGCGATGTATTCGCAACGGTCGAGCGAATTTCGCCGCGATCAAGCGGAGTCGAACGTCGTGGCGCAAGGCGTCTTGGACTTGCCAGGCGAATTGACGGCCGCAGGCGCTCAGGATTTGTTCGTTTACAACTTGCCCAAGATTTCGCTGGGTAAAGGCGAGAGAATCGCCGTGCCGATCTTCTCCACCGAAGTTCCATATCGGGACATTTACACTTGGGACGTCCACCTCACCAAACAGGACAACGCTGCGGCACCGAGTGGTTCGGGGATGAACTCGCCGCTGACGCTGTCGAAAAACGAAGTCTGGCACCAAATACTGCTGACCAACAATACGAAATTGCCGTGGACCACAGGTGCGGCCATGATCATGCAAGGCAATCAGCCGCTTGCGCAAGAACTCTTGACCTATACGCCTCCCAAGGACGTTGTCCGCCTGCCGGTCACCGTCTCCGTTGATACTCGAGGAACAATCGCCGAAACGGAGACAAGCCGCGAGCTCGGTGCCTTGCAATGGGATGGCTACCAATACGCTCGAATCAATAGAGAAATGAAACTCGACTTATGCAACAACAAGCATTTGACAATCGAGGCCGAAATCACGTTGCGGGTGGGCGGAAAAGTGGACGAGGCATCTCATGACGGCAAGGTGACGCTGGGTGCCTTCGACGCAGCCGATTGGGTTCAGTACAACGGTCATCCAGCCGTGAACAACAGTTCTACCGTCGTTTGGAAAGTTAAACTTAATCCAGGTGAGAAATTCGAGCCAACCGTAGCCTACCACCACTTCACTCGGCAATAAGAGTTGATCGACGATCGTTTCACTTTCGTTCGACCCAGGTTTGGTCCCGACCTCGAATTACGGGCAATTCGAGTCGAGCCAATTGTTCCGTGCATCGGCGGCGATAGTATAATTAAAACGGCTTACCACTATTCTCTGTTTGTTGTCGCATGAATTCCGAAACGCTTCGCGAATGGCTCAGCCGTCGCCCCTTCGAACCGTTCATATTGCGGCTTTCCAATGCGGAAGCGTTCGAAGTCCGCCATCCGGAAAACGCTATCGTTCTCAAAACCAAAATCATCGTTGGCTATCCCGAAACTGAACGGGTCGTTCACGTAGCCTTGATCCACGTTAACAGTATTGAATCTTTGCAATCGGCTTGAACGACTCCCCACCAACGATCAATCGCCTTGGCGTGATGCCCCTGTAATAAGGTGTGGCATGGGCTGATGTTTCGTCAGCCTGGTTGACTCAGGTCGTCCTAATAGTCGGCCTCCTCGTGAACGACAAAGTTCAATTGCCGCGCAAGACTCGGCGCTGGCTGCGCTCAGTCGAGCATCATCTCAAAACCGGCCGCCAGGCCAGCTTGAATCGCGATCAGCTCCAAGGCTGGCGGGCTCTTGAACACATGATCGCTAAGCAACGTGAATCGACCGAAACGGAAAATGTCGCGTCGTCGCGGTGATTTCTTTTTGCCGTGAGTTTTTAGTTCGGATTGGAACCGGCGGTCGACGACGCTCGCGCCAGGCCGACTTTGCGCAACTGAGTCGGCAACTCTTCGATTTGATCGTGTACTTTCGCCGAATTATTGACGACCATCAGACCATCGTAGACGACGACTGATTGCCCTACTTCCTCCCAAGACTGCGGCGAAACGATCGATCGAATTAGTTGCGACAATTGAGCTTCCTTCGGCGAACTTTTTACAGGTTCCTGTTCTTTGTCGGCTTCCCCCTCATCGGACGGATTGATTGACTCGACGGCGGTATCCAGCGCGGTCGCGTCGCCGTAGACCAAATCTCGGCAATTGTAGACTCGAATTTCCGATTCCATCTCGGCCATTTGGTCAACGCTGCCGATGAGTACGATTCCGTCACGAACCACGTATTTCGAATTGTGTTCCAGCAACAATAGCTCCAACGCGGTCGAAAGGCGGGCGTGGCGAAGATTAAATGTTACTGGCGTTTCCAATTTCAAATCTGACGATTGGTCCAAATAGAATTCAAGCTCATATTTTTCGCGCCAATTATTCACAACAACGTCGAAGGGCTGTTCTTCTATGTCAAAATCGACAATTGTCTGGTCAAGCGTCTGACGCGTTTGTGCATTTCGGACTTCGACGGTTTCGGCTTGGGTTGTAACGGGTGATCCAGCGGACTCTTGCGCCGTCGAGCGGGCCGCAAGCGGTAACCGGTTTTGATCGGGCCAGAGACTGAAGATTAACAAAGTGCCAATGAAACATCCGACGATCGAAAAAGTTGCAAAACGCATGGCCCACCTCCGCCTCTTTTGTTGATTGATAGAAACAAAATTTCCCGCCAAGCCCCCCGCGTCACCCAATTCTTCGACCGCGATTCGTACCGCGTCCGCGCGAGAATGGCCTAGCGTCAATAATTCTTCAAGCCGCTCCTCCAAATGATCGCGCAGCTCGAACGAAATTTCCGAGCGCTGTTTGGTGCTTAGACGGAGCAGTCTCCCAAGCATTT
>JANMEB010000114.1:0-2271 GCA_031376585.1 Planctomycetota bacterium
CTTTCCCCGAAACAAATGGTGGCATTATTGGCGACGGCTTTGGCTCGCACGAATCACCGACGTGTTGGTTCCAATTGAACTAGAATCGCGTTTTCCGGATTCCGGCTGCGTTGCACTGTCATCTGGATGGTATTTAACGACGATGTCCAGCGCGTCCATCGGAATCGCGCCGAACATTGACATCGTTCCCAAATTGAATGCATCCACAACGATGACTACAATTTGGTCGCGGTAATTCAATCCTCACTGGTTTGCGCGACCGAACAACGCGATGCACCGAAGCCCGACTTGCGGTGTTTTTGAAATGGAACGATTGCTGATTCGGGCTCGGTGATCGCCAGCGTTGAACTAAACCGCTTCACTTTCCGACGACGTTCTTCTGATTTCATTACGCAGGCATCTTGCCTTTTGACTGCGACCACAGGCAACGTCCGGTGGTAGCAAATATTTCGATTGTAAGGTCTTGCGCTTTTCTGAGGCGCAACGATGCTGGGGTTGATGGCCCGAATGATGGGTCTGTTTCTCAAACCCATTTCAGCAAGGCCCGCAACATGACTCCCTTTCGCAATCGCATCAACCAGGCCACACAACGCATGGCAGAAGACATGCTGATCCGCAATATGGCGGTCCGCACGATCGATTCGTACACCTACCACGTCGATCGATTCGCCAAACACTTTGGCAAACTCCCAGAAGATTTGGGGCCGGAGCAGATTCGCGAGTTCCAGTTGTGGCTGATCCAGGAAAAAAAATGTTCCTGGAGTTCCTTCAATCAAGCCGTTTGTGGCCTACGGTTCCTCTACACCTACACGCTTCCCAGACCGTGGGTCGTGCAGATGATTCCGTTCGGTAACCGGCCCAAAAAGTTGCCGGTGGTGCTGGGTCAGGAAGAAGTTCACCGGTTGATCCAGTGTGTGACCCATCCCAAACATCGAGCCGTGCTGCTGACACTTTATGCCGCCGGACTGCGGCTGAGCGAAGCAACGAATCTCAAACTCCCCGACATCGACTCGGAGCGAATGCAACTGCGGATCATTCAGGCCAAGGGACACAAGGACCGCTACGTGCCGCTTTCGCCCAGGCTGCTGGCGGAACTACGCGAGTACTGGAAGATCGATCGACCGCCAACGTTTCTCTTTCCGGGCAAGACCTTCGGCGTGCCCCTTTCCAGCGCCACGATACAGCGAACTTGCAAGATGGCAGCCGCACAGGCTCACATCAAAAAACTGGTCACGCCGCATACGCTGAGACATTCATTCGCCACCGGACTACTCGAAGCGGGCGTCGATCTGATGGCGATCAGCAAGCTCCTCGGCCACTCGAGCTTTACGACCACGATGATTTATTTGCATTGCCGCAAGCAGCATCTCGGATCGACACCCAGCCCGATCGATTGGCTTCCGGCTCGGCAATGTCCGCGTTGGATCGACCCGTCACTTCAGAATCCCAGCCCCCGCCAGACGCCAAGTCCAGCGGCGGAAACCGACTTGGCCTGAGCGTTGCATCGATTATCAAACGCTACACGCCGGCCTTCATCGCCAAGTACCGACCGCACATCGCCGCACAGGTGAGCGGCACGCTGGCTCGGATCGGCTTCTGCCGCACCGCGTCGCTGGGCGGGCGAACTTACCAGTGCCAACAATGTCATTCGAAAGTTTCAATTTACAACTCCTGCGGCGACCGGCATTGTCCGCAGTGCAGCGGAGCGCGGCGCGGCGACTGGCTGGACAAGGCGGCCAAGTTGCTACTGCCGGGAGTGACTTACTTCCAAGTCGTCTTCACCCTCCCCGATAAACTTTCGTCGCTGATCCTCGGCAATCGCCGCGTGTTGTATCGAGCCTTGATGCAAGCGGCGGCCCAGTCGCTGCGTCAGCGAGTGGAAGCCGAGCTAGGCATCCGCGCCGCCGCGCTGTTGGTCTTGCACACCTGGAATCAGCGGCTGGAGCATCATCCGCACGTACACGCTCTCGTTCCCGGCAGCGGCCCATCGCTCGACGGCCGACGCTGGATCGATGTCAAGATGACCAAAGCCGCGCAATCCAAACTGGCCAAACCATTTCTGGTTGACAACAAAGTTCTCGGTCGAGAATTTCGCAAACGATTTACGCACCGGCTCAACTCGCTGCACCGAAGCGGCAAACTGAAACTGGAAGAGAAGCTCGCATCGCTGCAAGACCCGCAGACCTGGAAGACTTTCACCGAAAGCCTCAGCACGCACGACTGGTGCGTCTTCATCGAACCTCCACCGACCCGCGAATCGACTCCCGAGCA
>JANMEB010000129.1:0-1244 GCA_031376585.1 Planctomycetota bacterium
TTTCAACCGTCGCAAACCAACGGTTGATGAAATACGTACCGTCGGTAAGCGTTTGGTATTGCCGCCCGCGCCGACCGGACGCAAGCAAAAACGCTTCGGCGTCCTGGAAGTTATTGTGAAAATGGGGTTGATCGATATCGCTTCCCACGATCGGTGCGATGATCTCGTCTGGCGGCAGCGAAGGGCCGTCGTGAATCGTGACGATCCCGATGGAGTCGACTCTCGTCGGCTGCTCCGGCGTTTCGGAATTGTCGTAGAGCAAAGCGGCTCCAACAATAATCGGCGAAAAGCCACCAATGGCCTTCAAGTCATCGTGAAATTTCTGAATCCCTTCGAACTCGCGACTTGATTGGATCGCATTCAACGAAAATACTTTCTCCTCCGTGATTACCACGAACAGGGCCAAGTTGATCGCGTACACACCTTCGCGCAGAATCGCTCGTTGCCGTCCACGCTGGCCGGCAGATGCGGTTGGCGATTTCGGGTTAGCGGTCAGGAATGCCCGCGCGTCTTGGAAATGGTTGCACTCGACCGAATGCCCCAAAGTCTGACTTGGCGCCAAGGGCTGTCCACCTCGGGCGTAGGCGTACCCAATCTTGCCTTGCGAAATCGTTACCAACGGCACTCGGTGGATTCGATATTGCCAACGCCAATAGCCAAAGTGCAGGCCACCGCGCAGCATCTCGGCGCGAAATCCCGCTTCGTCGCTTAGTGCGATGATTTGGCCATCGGTCACCGAGCCTGCGGTTGACCATAGTTTCTCGACGACGCCAACGGCGTTGTTCGGAATGTAACAAAAGCAGATCCGCAGCGCGACGCAAACTACGAGTAGGCCCGATACTCCCAGCACGATGGGAAACAACACAGGGTCGATTTTCATTTGAGCAAGGGTTGCTCCGTACATCATCAAAAAGTTCATTGACATTGCAAAACCTCCGATTGTGGATCAATCGCTACGGACCTTCGCCGCGGTTCGTGTAGCTCAAGCGCAAAACGAACGACGCTTGGCGCAGTCACGCCGAAAAAAGATGGTCATGCGAAGCAATTAACTTGCCCGCCTCAACAGTGGCCTAAAGCCGTTTGGCCATCGAAGTGACCCACAGAACATTGCGCCAGCAGACTTTGTTGGAACTGCTTTCCATAATCGCGAGAACATCTCACGATAGGCCGACGAGGTTAGCTGACGGGCGAGGACTTGGAACAAATCCCGGCAAAATGAATTGCCTGAGCCCCAATGGCAGAAA
>JANMEB010000130.1:0-1250 GCA_031376585.1 Planctomycetota bacterium
TTTCAACCGTCGCAAACCAACGGTTGATGAAATACGTACCGTCGGTAAGCGTTTGGTATTGCCGCCCGCGCCGACCGGACGCAAGCAAAAACGCTTCGGCGTCCTGGAAGTTATTGTGAAAATGGGGTTGATCGATATCGCATCCCACGATCGGTGCGATGATCTCATCCGGCGGCAGCGACGGGCCGTCGTGAACCGTTACGATCCCAATGGAGTCGACCAAAGTGGGCTGTTCTGGGGTGTGGGAGTTGTCAAAGTGCATTGGAGCGCCGACGATCAACGGCGAAAAACCCCCCATGGATTTCAGGTCGTTGTGAAATTGCTGAATCGATTCAAACTCTTTTTTGGTTTGAATCGCGTCCAAGGAAAACACTTTTTCGTCGGTGATCACAACGAACATCGCCACGTTAATCGCGTAAACGCCTTCGCGCAGGATCGCCCGTTGTCGCCCGCGTTGGCCGGCTTGTACGTTTGACGGTGCTTTCGGATCGGACGCAAAAAACGCTCGCGCGTCTTGGAAATGGTTGCATTCGACCGAACGACCTAGCGTCTGGCTTGGCGAAAGCGGTTGACCGTCTCGCGCGTAGACGTAACCGAGCTTGCTTTGCGAAATCGTTACCAACGGCACTCGGTGGATTCGGTATTGCCAAAGCCAATAGCCAAAGTGAATACCACCGCGCAGCAACTCCGCTTGAAAACCCGCTTCGCTGCCCAGCGCGATGATGTGACCATCCGTCACCGAACCTGCGGTTGACCATAGTTTCTCGACGACGCCAACGGCGTTGTTCGGGATGTAGCAGAAGCAAACTCGGAACGCGATCAAAATCAATATGGCCGCGCCTGAAATGCCCAAGACGATTGGAAGCCAAAGGGAATTCGCCACCAACTGCGAAAGAAAAAAAGACTCTGTCATCAAAAGTGTCATCAACATTGCAATACCTCCGCGCGTGGGACAATCGCTCAATGGCCTTGATCGCAAGTTGCGTACCGCGAGCGCAAAGCGTATTTAGCTTGGCACAGCGACGCAGCAACAGATGCTAATGCGTGGCAAATGAATTGCCCGCCTCAACAGCGGCCTAAAGCCGATTGGCCATCGAAGTGACCCACATAACATTGCGCCAGCAGACTTTGTTGGAACTGCTTTCCATAATCGCGAGAACATCTCACGATAGGCCGACGAGGTTAGCTGACGGGCGAGGACTTGGAACAAATCCCGGCAAAATGAATTGCCTGAGCCCCAATGGCAGAAA
>JANMEB010000688.1:0-2157 GCA_031376585.1 Planctomycetota bacterium
GTGGGGCAAGGCCAATTGCATCCGGCAGGTTATGTTTCACGGTTGCCTTCGGGCGAACTGACGACAGGATCTCTCGGCCCGATTCAGTTCCTCAGCACGTTGCAGCAAAGCGAAATTGTTCGCTGGGTCAGCGTCACCCTCAAGCATCCGGACGGTGCTGCTGCGACGATCTACTATCAAAAGCCAACGCCAGGGAGTCAAATTTTGCGGCCCGGCGAATCGTCGACGTTTGCTGGAATCCGTAGCGAACGATTGCTGGACAAAGTCAATTTTTTATCACTGATGCTTGCGCTGTTTTGCGGGACCGCATCGTTGCCGCATATTTTGATTCGCTATTACACGGTAAAAGACGAGTCAGCGGCGCGGAAGAGCACGATTGTCGGCATTGCAAGTATCGGATTTTTTTACGTGCTAACGCTGTTCATGGGGCTGGGGGCAATGACCAGCGGTGCGCTCGATATTTCAGACAGCAACATGGCCGCGCCAATGCTGGCCAAGAGCATCAACGAGTGGTTGTTCGCGATGATTTCGGCGATTGCTTTTACGACTGTGTTAGGAACGGTTAGCGGATTGATACTCGCATCGGCTGGGGCGGTGGCGCACGACTTGGTCGCGGGAGTCGCAGGAGTTCGCTTGACCGACCGTGAGCAAGTACGCTTGGCGAAAATCGCTTCGGTGGTCGTGGGCGTCATCGCTATCGTATTGGGAATCTTGTTCGCAAAATTGAACGTCAACTATTTGGTCGGATGGGCATTCAGCGTTGCTGCGTCGGCGAATCTCCCTGCGCTCGTGATGCTGCTGTTTTGGCGTGGTACGACGCGCCAAGGTATCATCGCCAGCGTGCTCGTCGGCATGGTCAGCTCGCTCAGTTGGATCTTGCTCAGCGGCGAAACTTTTTCAAAAGTCTATGGGCTGCCAGCCGAAAGCGCCTTGGTTCCCTTTAGCCAACCGGGAATAGTTACGATCCCCCTTTCGTTCGTCGTTTTGATCGTGATCTCGCTGATGACCAGAAAGTAGGGTGTGTGAAACACACCATCGGATCGGTGCGTTTCGCGAGGCGCTGCACGCACCCTACAATTTACAATCTTGCTACTTGGCATCGACGTTTGACTCAAATGGAAGCTTGGAGGTAGCCGGATCGAGAAGAGGGGCTAATTCGTAAACGTTGCGGTAGCCGTAGTCGTAAAGCGAAATGTAGGTCGAAAGGTTGAGTGAGGCTGAGAACTGCTTGGTTGGAAATGCTAGTTCGGCGTTTTCAAAATTGTTGTTGCAGTAGATCAACACTCGCGTCGACTTATCGGGAATCGTTGTCTGCAAACTTTCGATCGTAATATCGGGAAAACTCAGGTTGATTGCGCCACGAACATGCAGCAAGTCATATTTTTCTTTGCTGCGCGCGTCGAGAATGATCGTTCCCGATTCTTGGCTGACGCGAATGAAATCGTCTTCGGATAAACGGCGACTTTCGCGATGTTCGGCTGCGTCGAGAGATATTCGCAGAAATCCCGCCATGTCGATCTTGGGATTTTCGGTCGTTTGAGAATCTTGCGCCACAAGATTTATCGACGAGCATAAGACGATGAAAAAGGTCAATAGACTTCGCATGTTAAATCTCCTGAATTGAGCCACGATCATTCGTGCTGTGACATAGGTTTTCGGCGAATCACTACCTCAAGTTTACGCGAAAAACGGCGAACCTGCCGTCACAAGTCTGTAACTTGTCGGACGTCATCGCCCTCGCGGCGCACTTCGGCAAAGGCCAATTCGCGTGGCTATAATGCACACTTAAGAAAAATGTGTTTTAGCCCGGCTCAGAAACATGACAGCAGACGCAACGCGTGGGATCATTCGCGAGGTCTTGGAGATCGAAGCACGTTCGATTCTCGAACTCGTGTCTCGCGTCGTCGAAAGCGCCTCGCGTGCGGTCGATGTTTTGGCTGGATGCAACGGCCGAGTGATCGTGACAGGAATGGGAAAAATGGGCTGCATTGCCCGCAAAGCTGCCGCGACTTTGGCCAGCACCGGAACGCCCGCTTTTTTTCTCCAAGCCTCGGAAGCACTGCACGGTGATTTGGGTATCGTCACCAGCAGCGACGTTTTGCTCGCGCTCAGCAAAAGCGGCGAGACAGATGAGATTGTGCGACTGTTGCCGTTTAT
>JANMEB010000691.1:0-1068 GCA_031376585.1 Planctomycetota bacterium
ATTCGTCGGTGCATGGCAGGCGCACCGAGCCCGCCCCACATCGCCAACAAAGTGACCTGAGACATTGCTACGAACGGCGAACTCACAAAGACGAGTGCCCTAAACCACTCATCAGGTCCAAAGCCATTTGGAATAAGAAACGGCATGCAGAGAGAAACTTCGAACACCCCGAAGGACAGCAGAATGTATAGGATTCGTGCGAATACCATTTTCATTGCTGACGATGAACGCCGCAGGTTGAGTTTCCCAACATCGGACTGTTCCATTATTAGCACAATTGCGACAGAGATTCTTCTCCCTCGCAACCAATCCAAGATCCGGGACTGGATGTTGGGACTGGCAAATGCGACAAATGCGAGTGATGGGACTTAGGAAATGGAGCCGCCAAGCACGGAAAGCTGTTTCTCCTCGCTCGCCTTCCGAAAACTGTACGTGCGAAAAAAAGAAGGGGGTCGCGAATGGATAGACGCGACCCCCTAGAATTAGCCGACGGCCAACTCATCGATGTGCTCGGCCAAACGCTTGCGCGCCACGTGCAGACGACGTTTGATCGTGCCAAGCGGCGCGGCGAAATCGCGCGCCATGTCGGCTAGCGAATGGCCTTTGATATAAAAAGCCATCAGCGTTTCGCGATCCAACCGGCGCAAGCGACGCAAACCAGCTCGCACGTGCGCCGAGCGCTCCGCGTTCGAGGCCGCTTCCGACGGATCGTTCTCGTCCAAAACCGCTTCGTTCATCGTCGACGGATCGAGCGATAGCGGCGAACGATTGCGGACTTGTTGGTTGATCGCCATCCGAACCGTAATCGACCGCAGCCACGAGCCGAAGCATTCCGGCGTACGCAATTGATCGATTTTCTGCATGGCTTGCACGAACACTTCTTGGCACAACTCTTGCGCAGCGTCAAAGTTCTTCAAGCGCCGAAAAGCGATCGCCGTCACGCAGCGTTGGTATTTTTCGAACAACTGGCCAAAAGCAGCCCGATCGCCAGCTTGGGCAGCGCGCACTAAGTCCGCCGTCATTCGCAATTCGATCAATTGGTTGGTAATCGCGTTCATGGTATTTCTC
>JANMEB010000213.1:0-2469 GCA_031376585.1 Planctomycetota bacterium
TTCGCTGGATCGGCGTCGGCGTGAGCGTTGGATTGCTCCCTTTGCTTTGGTGGGTCATGGTTAGCATTGGAAAAAATGTCTCGGAGACGTTTCTTACGAAGCAACGCCACCAATTGGTGACTCAAGGGCCGTATCGCTGGGTGCGCCATCCGCTGTATTCGATCGCGACGATCTTATTTCTGTCGCTTGGAATCGTGGCTGCGAACTGGCTTATCATCGGCATGTCGCTCGTTGCTTTCATCGGAATCGCAACTTACGTCGTGCCGAAGGAAGAAGCGGAGTTGCTGCGCAAATTCGGGCCAGCATACGAATCGTACAGTTCAACCACTGGTCAATTTTTACCGCGCTAGTTTGGTGCTTTTGTGCGTCGTCGCGAAATCGTCAAGCGACGATTTCTGAGATGACTCGCGCGGGTTTGACGCTGCTGAGTTTTTGAGCGAGACCCTGGTAGCGAAACGTCAGGCGACGATGGTCGATGCCAAGCAAGTCTCGATAAACGAACGAAAACCCGGCTGTCTGCTTGATTCCGCCATGACAAGCGATGCAATGCTGATTGAAAATCCGCCGGACCTGTATGCTAAAGCTAAGCTCGTTTGACGTTGTCTCATCTGCGAAAACGGCGGATTTTCAGGATTGGGCTCCGATCATTTCGTCGAATTCTGCTTCGCCAATTACGGAAACATTGAGTTCCTGGGCTTTTTCCAACTTGCTGCCGGCATCTTCTCCCGCCACCAAGAAGCTCGTCTTTTTCGAAACACTGGAAGAAGTCTTGCCGCCGTGCTTCTTTATCAAAGCCTCGATTTGCTCGCGAGAATATTTCGCCAAGGTCCCTGTCACTACAAAAGTTTTGCCGCTGAGATGGTCGCCGAACGGTTCGCCCGTCGCGTCGGACTCAGTTTTTACGCCCATCTGCTGAAGATCGTCGATGACTCGTCTGCCGAAATCGCTGTGCAAAAAATCGTAAATGCTCTGCGCGATCGTCGGGCCGATGTCTTCGGTCGCGGTTAATTGCTCTAGTGAGGCGGACATGAGCGAGTCGATGTTGCGAAACTTTTTAGAGAGGACTTCGGAAACCGTTTCGCCTACGTGTCGAATCGACAATCCGTTGAGCAATCGGGTCAGTCCGCGATCGCGACTAGCGTTGATTCCGGCCACTAGCTTCTCGGCTGATCGGACACCCAGTCGTTCTAACTGAGTCAATTGATCGACGGTCAACCGATACAAATCGCCGTAGGTCGTGACGAGCCCGGCCGAAACGACTTGATCGACAATTTTTTCTCCCAAGCCTTCGATATCCATCGCATTACGGCTGGCGAAATATCGAATTCGCTGACGGACTTGGGCGGGGCATTTCTGATTGGGGCAGCGGATATACACGCCACCTTCGTCTTTGACCAAGTTCGTTTCGCATTCGGGGCATTTCGTAGGAAATGCGAACTCGGTCGAATCACTTGGTCGCAAATGAGTTTCAACACGCACGATATGCGGGATGATCTTGCCCGCTTTTTCGACGACGACCGTATCGCCGACGCGAATATCCTTGCGCTGAATCTCCTCAGCGTTGTGCAAGCTTGCGCGGCTGACTGTCGTTTCGGCCAGCAGCACCGGTTCGAGATGGGCAACAGGTGTGATCGTGCCAGTTTTGCCGATTTGCACTTCGATCGAATTCAATCTCGTCGTGGCTTCGTATTTTTCCCACTTGTAAGCCACCAGCCAGCGAGGACTTTTAGATCGGGCACCGAGTCGTTCGCGCTGCGCGAATCGATTCAACTTGATCACCAAGCCGTCGACTTCAAAATCCAGTTCGTACAAGTGCTCGGTCAAGTGTCGACAGTGCTCGACGACTTTCTCAAAGCTGTCTACGCACTTGACCAGCGGCGTCGGCGGCAAGCCAAACCGACCAATCGCGGCCAAAAAATCCATGTGACTGTCGACGTCCAAGCCTTTGCATTGTCCCGCTCCGTGGCAGAACAACCGCAGATTTCGCTGGGCACATTCGCGCGGGTCGAGCAAGCGAATACTTCCGGCCGCCACATTTCGCGTGTTCGCGTAAATTTTGTCGCCGGCTTCCTGTTGATGCTTGTTGAGCCGAACAAGCTCCGAGTTGGTCATGTAGACTTCGCCACGCACTTCCAAAAGTTCTGGCGGATCTTCGGTCAGCAGTCGCAAAGGAACATCTTGAACGGTGCGGATATTATGAGTGATATCGTCTCCGACTCTCCCGTCACCCCGAGTGGCCGCCCGAACGAGCAAGCCGTTTTCGTAGATGACGGACGCGGCGACACCATCGATTTTTAGCTCGACGACCCACTCGGCTTTTGCTCCTTCCAACAATTCGTCCGTCCGTAGTCCAAACTGTCGCAGCGACTCTTCGTCGTACGTGTTCTCAATCGACAGCATCGGAATCGCGTGTTCGAATTGAGTGAGATGGTCAACCGGCTGGTCGCCGATCCGTTGGGTGGGGCTATC
>JANMEB010000289.1:0-3272 GCA_031376585.1 Planctomycetota bacterium
TGAGTTCAATGGACAATCCCGCTGACCAAATCTGGAACGTCCCTAATCGAATTTCGATGGCGCGGCTCGTCTTGTCGCTGCTGGTCTTCGTGCTCGTGCCGCTCGGAAGTTTTTGGGCCGGATGTTATTGGGCCGGGCTAATCGTGTTTGTTATCGCCGCGTCAACCGATTGGGTCGACGGCTGGTGGGCGCGAAAATATAACCAAGTCAGCAAGCTGGGCCGAATTCTCGATCCGTTCTGTGACAAGATTCTCATTTGCGGTGTCTTCATTTTGCTGGCCGAAGCGATGGTCGATTTTCCGTGGTGGATGCGAATCACCGGCTGGACGGCGGTCATTGTCGTCGGTCGCGAACTACTGGTTACGGCTTTACGCGGGCTGATTGAACAGAGCGGCGGCGATTTTTCAGCCAAGACGGCCGGCAAGCTGAAAATGTGGTTCCAGTGCATCGCCGCCGGCGCTTGTTTGCTCGCCCTGGCTCTCAAGACGTCGGCATCCGAAAACGCTACGCCAACATGGCTCGTTGTCGTGATGACCGCGTCGATTTGGCTGGCTTTGATTTCAACTATTTACTCCGGAGCCGAGTACGTCGTCGCCGCGTCCAGGTACTTCTCGCCGAAAAGTCGGTGACTATGGACGCGTCGAATTTCTTTCGGCTTGCCGATATCGAACTGCTCAACCTCTCCTCATTGTTGGTTCTCACGGTGCTGTGCGCCGGCATTTGGATTGTCCTGTCAATTCGCCTTTGTCAAGGACGCGAATGGTTCGCCGCGCGACCCCTAAGTGAAGCTCCCTGGGGATTGGTCGATGTGTGGATCATCATGGTGATTTGGTTTGCCGGTGGAATGCTGGCTTCCGCGATTTGCGCAACTCGACCAAGTGATAAGACTTTGCCAAATCTCCTTTCCGGCATTGTGACGTTGGCAGCAACCAGTGCAGGGATCGGGTTGCTTTGGTTCCGCTATCGGACGAAGGCCACGCGACTGATTTTTTCGCGAACACCACGTCGCGACGTGTGGATTGGGGCGGTTACTTTTGTCGCTGTCGTGCCGCCGATTTTTTGGCTAATGAGTTTCCTAACTAGGTTCTTTCCTTACACGCACGACACGCTCGAACAAATCAAAGACAGTCCGACAGCCTTCGTTTTGCTGTCATCCTATTTTGCCGCAGCTCTGGCCGCGCCGATCGGTGAAGAGTTTTTCTTCCGCTTCGTGCTGCAATCTTGGTTTCAGCGACTCCGGTTCCCGGATTTTCCCGCTCATCGATTCGCGACCATCTACGGGGATTTCACCCACGACGATGCGGCCGATTCGGCGAACGGGGGGGGGCAGCCCCCTGATGCTCTTGCATTAAAACCCCTCCCCATCGTTGCTTCGGCATTGCTCTTCGCCGCCATGCACCTGGGCCAAGGCCCCGCTCCAATTGCTTTGTTTGTGTTGGGTCTGGCGCTTGGCTATTTATTTTATAAAACCGGGAGCATCGTCGCCTGTATCATGCTGCACGCCTGCTTAAATTTTTATAGTCTCACGTGGGAAACGCTAAAGGCAATCGAACAATCGATCGCGAATTAAATTTCCTTTGAGTTCTTTGCGGTCTTTTGTGGCTCAAACTTTTTGATTCTTTAACCATGTTGCAAGGACCGCCATGAGCCTAGGAATTGGAATTGTCGGTTGCGGAATGGTCGCCGATTTTCACGCCCGGGCCATTGCCGAACTGCGCGGCGCAAAATTGATCGGCGGCTACAGTCGCAATCCGAAATCGACTGCGGCGTTTGCCAAGCGATCTAGCTGTGAGGCATTTGCAACGCTCGACCAATTGCTGGCCCATGCTAGGATCGACGCGGTCGCAATCTGTACCCCCAGCGGCGCTCACGCCGAGTCGGCGATGGCGGCGGCCAAAGCTGGCAAACATGTCATCGTCGAAAAGCCTTTGGAGGTCACTCTCAAACGATGCGACGCAATCATTGAGGCTTGCCGAAAAAATAACGTGGTGCTCTCGACGATTTTTCCTTCGCGATTTCATCGCGCTAGCCAACTTCTCAAAGCGGCAGTCGACGCTGGGCGATTCGGTAAACTCGCTTTGGGTAGTGCTTACGTGAAATGGTTTCGAACCCAAGAATATTACGACAGCAAAGAATGGCGCGGCACGCAAACGCTCGACGGCGGCGGGGCGCTCATGAACCAAGCGATCCATTCGGTCGACTTGTTGCTGTGGCTCATGGGTCCAATTGCCGCAGTCGCCGCGTCGACGGCCACCCTTGCCCACCAGCGAATCGAAGTCGAAGACTGTGCTGCGGCAACTTTGAAATTCGCCAGCGGTGCTTTGGGAAGCATCGAAGCCACCACGGCGGCTTATCCGGGCTGGCTCAAGCGAATTGAAATTTGCGGCTCGACCGGTTCCGCAGTCTTAGAGGAAGAGAGTCTCGTGCGCTGGGAGTTTTCAAAAATGACCGCCGGCGATCGGCGAATCGTTGCCGAAATGGCCAGTCTCACGAAAACTGGCGGGGGTGCCTCTGATCCGGCGGCCATCGGCCATCATGGCCACCGCGAGCAATATCGCGACATCCTCAACGCAATTCGCACTGGCAATTCACCGTTAATCGACGGCCCCACCGCCCGGCTCAGCGTCGAAACGATTCTCGCCATCTATCAATCCGCCCGCACCGGCAGGCGAGTTTCGCTACCGAAATAATTTTCAAAGTTTTTTTCCTCAAATAGCTTGACAAGCGATATATCGCCGTACTATACATAAGGGCGCTGGTGCTGAGTGGCTGGTTCCTATTCCCCCGTTTAACCGCCCGGCTTCCGGGCGCTGCGGCGTCACCACGCGGCCCGAAGCGGTCCGGTTAAACAAATTATCGACCGACGAGAAAAGGTATTGCAAACATGGTCGAAAACTTTGAACGCGAGTTGATGCGAGGAAGCCTCGACTTGATGGTGCTCAGCGTCTTGTCTGACAAGTCGCTATACGGCTATGCGATCCAAAAGCAAATCCGCGACGCCAGCCGCGGACAAGTAAAACTGCCCGCAGGGACGCTTTATCCATTGCTCCATCGATTGGAAGACGAGCGAATGATTCGCAGCCGTTGGGACGATTCGACCGGTCGGAAGCGAAAATGGTACGACATCACGGCCAGCGGTCGCAAGCAACTTGCATCGCAGGTCAAACAGTGGACGAGCTACTCGCAATGCGTCGAGCGGTTATTGAATTTGGTCGGATTGCGGCCGGAAACGGCATGAATGAGGTGACTCATGACGGACAGCGAATTTGAAA
>JANMEB010000328.1:0-5134 GCA_031376585.1 Planctomycetota bacterium
TCCTTAATCGCTATCGGTTGGCCGAATTGGCAAACCGGAACGGAGGCACAATAGATGCCAAGCATATTCCGCTCCTGACACCAATGGCACTTACTTTGTAGCGGCACGGCGCAAGCCGTCCGGTATCGGTGTGGACAATTCCGCTAAAAACCGGGCGGCTTGCGCCGCTCCGCTTAACAAGACGCACCCCCAAGGGGTCCAAAGTAAGTGGCATTCGTTTCTGACACCTTTGTTTTCGCCGTGCCACCCTGCCGCCGCAACATCAGATCTTGCGCCGCGAGGCGAAATCTTGGCGAGCTCACTTGCAGGTCGATGAATTGCCTGATCGCCTCATGGACCGTCGCGTCAAGGCTGGTGTCGGAATCCAATCGCGCGAGTGCGCCACTTGCCCATTCCTGCACCTTCCATCCCGGCCATTCCAACGGGATCGGCCGAAAATCGATCACAGGCTTTTTCTCCCAGGGCATCGTGAAACCGCCGACATCGATCGTTATCGGGACTGTATCGGCAATGCATTCCGTGGCGGCGGCGATGTCTTCCCAGCGCATGCCGGTGTAGCTGCCCGGAACTACGAAGAGATAATCGGCACTTGAGGAAAGTCCCGTCGCATCGCTGGCGCTGACTCTGACGATCATCTCGTAGACATCACCCGTCAGCGAACTCAGGGACAGCGTACGCAGGTCAGCGGAAAGTTCGCAGTCGACCACGAATTGCGCAGCTCCAACTGCAACCGTGACAAACGCCCGGCCGGCTGCAAGCGGTTTGTTTTGCAAGGTCCAACCTAAGGCCGGGTTGTTCAGACCCAGAATCTCGGAGACGGTGAATGTCACTGTGGTCTTGGTCTCCCACTTACCGATCTTCAGCACGTTTCCGCAATGATCGGTCTGTTGCTCGTAGACGCTACTTCCGACGTCGATGTATTCGGGTTCCGACACTTTCAATTCGATACCCCGGTCCACCCATTCGACGCGGAGCGCACCATCGGTAGCTTGATTGATCAAAATCGATTTGCCAATACGCGTGCCATCCGCCCAGCGCAACAACGCCGTTTGCATGCCCGCGGTCCAGACTTGCGATCGACCAGGAACCATCGCGGTCGCCCCCAAATGATAGAATTGGTCGAGGCTGCTGCCCACATGCCAGATGAGGACGCCGTCGCCATAGACGTTCCAGTCGTACTTTCTGTCTGCCGCCATGGGACGGCGCCGTTCGACGAGGAAATATTCCTTCGCGAGTTTGTCGGTGTTCCAAAGCAGGAGCGTGCCATCCGGCCCGGTGTGTACGAGTTCTGAACCGGCCGTAGCCAAATCAAATCGCCGGGGTTCGACCCAGCCGAGCTTCATCTTGTGCCAGACATCGAGATGAACCGTCGCCTGATCGTCGGAAAAGAAGGAATACTCCCCCATGATCGTCAGCATGGAGTTGCCGGTGCCGTAGAGATCTTTCGCCTCGATCGAGTGCGCGAGCTCGTGCGCGATCTGGAAGAACGGCGTTTTGGGGCCTGCCCCGGCAACACGGACGGCGACCACCTTATCCACAAACATCAACGGGAATGACATTGGCGAGAAGATCCGCACGTCAACCGGGTTGTTAACGCGGTTTGCCGGTTGTAGGTCTTCGAGGTTCTCAAATGCGACGACGCAGAGTTCGTCCGAGGAGATCGCGTTGTTCTGGTTTACGTCGAGCCTGTCGAAAAGCTGATCGGGAAGGCGATCGAGGATCATTTGCAGGCGAAATTCCGGATTCCCGCACAGGGCAGGATCGTACTTATCCATCGCGATCGGACCGAACACCGCGATCGGGTCGAACCAGAATTTGCCGTGGCTGTTCTCGCGGAAAAATTCTGTCAGGCTGGCCGGATTGATCGAACCGTCCGGCTTGCTCGTGTAAAAAGGGACTTCTGACGGATTTCCGAAGCCGAGTCTCTGGTAATAGTCGAGCGTATGAAAGTCACTGAACGGCCTCTTGTCCGAATATTCTGCCAGGACGATCATGCATGGTCGTCCGCCTACCGCGGGACGGCCATTCTGGACTAATGTTCCGTGACCAAATTCCTCGAGTGTGGGAGCCATGTCATCTGCATCCTTCTAAGGTGGTTTCCAAGATGAATCGCAACAACTGATATTTTGGAAAATCGTCGCTGGAATTCCAATGTTTCTTTTTTGCGCAACAGATTGGAAAGGACTCCAGCGATGGATCGTCAATTTATCTTGGTAGAACGCGAAGTCATAGCTCAGATGGTTTCTGCTGTCAAAAGGCCCGGCGAAATAGCGCGGAGGTTGGGACGCCATCGGGCTTCGATCACCAGGGAACTCCAGCGCGGAGGAACACAAAGGTGTCAGGAACCGATTCAACAATAATTGGCATTTTCGGTTCCTGACACCTTTGTATTTGCCTGTCCGCGGAAGACCGCATTTGAAACGGTTGGACTGTGTTAGGCTACCGCATATCAATTTTTTTTAGTGGAGCAAACAGATGCACGACATCAAACCAATGGAACACGAACTAAATCAAATGATCCTCAATGGACAAGCACTGGAGGCGTTTGAAAAATATTATGCGGACGACTTGATCATGCAGGAAAATAATCAACCGCCGCGGGCTGGCAATGCCGCCAATCGCGAATTCGAAAAACAGTTTTTTGGTTCCATAAAGGAGTTTCACGGCGCGACCCTCGGCGAGGTCGCCGTTACCGATGACGTCTCATTCTCCGAATGGACATTCGATGTGACCTTTCAAGACGGCAATCGCGTTGCCAATCCCCAAGTCACCCGGCGCAAATGGAAAAACGGACAAGTAGTTCACGAACATTTTTATCACGCGTAGCCCATCGATTCGCCCATCCGCGGCGTGAATTTAAGCGAAATCGAAAGGTCCTTAATGGCTATCCGTTGGCTGCATTGGCAAACCGGAACGGAGGCGAAAAGGGTGGCACGCACATCGGTTCTTGCCACCTTTGTTTCCTTCCGTTGTTTCACCAATCCCGAAAGACACTGGCGTACCAGGGCCACCCAGCCGAAGTAATCATTTCGTCAAAACCAGTTTGCCTAGTTTGGTTCGACGGAGTCGATAGATTTGCCCTTCGTTCTCGATCCAAACTTCGTCGCCGCATCGAACGAGTGAATTGAAGCTGATAATCTTTGGAAGATTGAGTTCGGAAACGGTTCGATTGCCTGGGGCGTTATTGACCAAAGTCTCGTCGCCACGTTGTTCGTTATTTGCCATTGCCAACACCTTCGACTATCGCCTTGAACAATGCGGCTCTGGGTCCCATTGCGGCATTTGCAAAAAAGAATACAATTTCGCTCTTGAGATTGAATCTCAATAACGATCAGCCTAATTTTAGGCCATTCCGGAGACGTAGCAAGCCATCGAAGGCTTTCGGCCCTTTCTCCTGCCAAGCCTTCTAGCCAGCAAAGTTCGGATCTTCCGCAGGTGTTTTCGTATCGACATCCGGAACGATCTACTTCCCAAGCTACACCAGGAGGCAATGAAAATGTCGCTTCGACGACTGTCCGCACCAAACCGCTCTACAAGTATCAGCCGATCCGTTTTTGAAGGCGAACGATTGGCATTCACGTTGATTGAACTCCTGGTTGTCATCGCCATCATCGGAATTCTTATCGGCTTGCTATTGCCGGCCGTTCAAATGGTGCGAGAAGCGGCCCGCAGAACCGCTTGCGCCAATAACTTGCGGCAAATCGGACTCGCTGCTCTCAACTACGAGTCGACTTTTGGGAAGCTCCCTGCGGCGTCATTATTTCCCACAGTTTCCGCGACAGGTGTTCCATTGACCGATGAGATCACCCGAAACGGCTGGTCCGCCCAGGCCCAACTTCTGCCGTATCTAGAGCAAGTGAATTTGACATCGAACATCAACTTCAAAATTGGTTACCCGGAACATCCACCGATTTCGATTGGTGGCGACACCGAGCAAATATCTTCAATTCGAATCCCAACCTATTTATGCCCAAGCGAAATTAACGATCGCCGTCGTGGCGAAGGTACCTCCGACGAAAATTATCCACTCAACTACGCGATCAATGCGGGGACTTGGTTTGTATACGACCCCATCGAGAAAACCGCCGGCCCAGGTGCAATGTGCACGAATCGACGAATCGGCGTTCATGAGCTAACTGACGGCATGAGCAACACACTGATGTTTTCGGAAGTGAAGGCATACACCCCATACTTTCGAAACGCGAATCTCCCGGCACCGCTTGCGCTGCCAAACTCTCCAGCCGAGATCATTGCGCTGCGGGGCGATTTCAAAAAGGACTCCGGTCATACGGAATGGGTTGACGGCCGCGCGCACCAATCCGGATTCACAGCAACGCTGACTCCCAATAGCAAAATGATTTACACCCACTCCGACGGCCAGAATTACGATGTCGATTGGACGAATCGGCAGGAAGGCAAGGGCGGGTTCAATGATATTTTCGTCACCTACGCTGCCGTAACGTCTCGCAGTTATCATCCGACGGGTGTCAACACCTGCCGAGCTGATGGTTCCGTCAGTTTTGTCTCCAGCAGTATTGACCTAAATGTCTGGCGTTCCCTGTCCACTCGCGATGGTGGCGAACTGGTTTCTGATTCAGGGAATTAATCGTCGGGATTCCACTGGGTCGAGACAAGAGATTCGACGAATGTGCGTAACCACGCGGTTCAAACACCCTCTAAATCGACGGGTTTGTGGAAAAAAAGTGTCAGAACCGATTCAACAATAATTGGTATTTTCGGTTCCTGATATAAAACAGGGAGAGGTTCAATTGAGCGGCGTTTGAGGTCAAACCGCTCTGTCCACATGCGGCTTCGCGGCACAAGTGGTCGAGACAATTCAAGTCTGCGAGCGGAAGTCAAGCTGATGGGCTTTGCGGCCGCCGCGGACGGTTTTGGGTTGGGTGGCTTCGCTGGCGAGAAGCACCTTGGCGACGTTGATGGACCGGGCGACCAAGTCGGCGGCTCCTTCGCGAAGTGCTTTGCTATTGGCGACATATTCCACGTTGCGCTCCATGTCCTCGGCCGACCAGCCGCGCGAATGAGCGATGAAGGGAAAGGGGGGCAAGTGGCAGCCCAATTCCGCGAAGAAGCCCAGCATCTGGCCGGCGACGGCCTGCACGTTGTCCTGGCCACC
>JANMEB010000400.1:0-1302 GCA_031376585.1 Planctomycetota bacterium
TTTGCGGATTAGATTCGAGATCGTTTTGCACGCGCGCGAAATCGGCCTCAAGTAGCGTTCGTGCATCTTGGGATGATAGCGATTGGCTACGGAGTGCAACGGCAGACGCAAGCAATTCCGAATGGCTATCCGGAGTCTCACTAGAGGCTACTTTTTTTCGCAGGAGTGGAATTAGCGAGTCCAAGACCTCGTCGCCGATCTGTGGGGTGGAACTTCGAGCTGCATAGCTGGCGATTTCGCTTGAAAAAGCATGTGCACTAAACAAATTACCCTTTGACCCTGGGTCGGCAAGTTTTTGGATGTGGTAATCGAATGCTTGCTTTAATACTTCAATGGCCGTGTCGAATTTCTGGTTATGAGCGAACACACGTGCCAATAGACCATGCGACGAATACCAATTGTCATCGGGATTGGCCTTAATCGCGGCCTTTAGCTGCGCCCATGCCTCGTCGGCCTGGTCAAAGTTAATGGAGCCTGACCGGAGTTGTTCAATCAGGTCGATTTTGGTTTCGCTACTGTTTTCTTGGCCCACACCGGCCGTCAAGAGAATGGACCAGACAATGATTGAATTCGCAAATCGCGTAGCATTCATAATTCATTTCCTTGCGGCCACGGAGAATCGCTGGATCTCAACCAGTGTGCAATTACGACGGAAAAGGTTTGTCGGCGAGGGCCAGGTCGAGGAATTTCAAGATGTCTTCGCCGCCTCGCTCCCATACTTCGCCGGCTAGTGAGACTAGTTTGTCGCGATCAATTGTCTTGACGTTGGCTTTGATGACACGCCGCAAATCCACCGCGTCCTGTTGTTTTTTGTCCCATGTTCGATGTGGAGAAATAACCGCAGCATATTTGGAGATGACTGCGGCCTCGACGGTCGGAATTCGGTGCCCTGTTTTTTCGTCGATGATAACGTGATCCTTCAAAATCGTTTCCTGAAACTTGCTCCAGGGCAACATGATATCGATGACCGGTTTGGGTTGACCCTCGGAATCGGGATCGCCGGGATCCAGGAACCTCACGACTTGTGAGAGTTCCAGTTTTTGCAGCATGGGCCAACGCTCCTCGATTGCTTTGGCCGCTCGTTCTTTCTGGCTATACGGAACCATGATGTCGACGTCTTGAGTCGCCCTTGGCATTGGCAGGTAGCCGACATATCCGTGAAGCCCCATTAAAATCCAATTCTTAATGCCCGCGTCGTTGAGGCAATCAATGAATTGTTGTGGTGTGACGTCCACGGCTTGTTTCCTGTGCGTTTGTCGATAATAACTCGTCAGTCGCGTGGAGGTATGGATTCCGGAAGCA
>JANMEB010000451.1:0-1081 GCA_031376585.1 Planctomycetota bacterium
ACGCGCTCGCCTTTGGTTTGGAATAGGCAATGGGCAAATGATACGAAAGTGAGGTGGCGATTGCTTCGAACGATTCGGCGGATGCTTTTTTCGACATCCCTACGCTCCGACACAATACACACGATTCGGAATATCGTCGAATTCATCGTGTTGGTGGCGATTTGGGGCTTGTTTCATCTCCTCGTTGGCTACAGCGGCATGCCCGCGATTTGGCTACTCGCTTTGCTGCTCGTCGTCGCCATGGCCAAAACGTTGTTTTTTGGCATCGAGAACATCCAACAGTTGCTGGTGGCGTCCCACCACAATATTCCATACCACAAATTCATGATGATCATGCTGGTGAATATGGCCCAGATCATTACATCGTTCGCATTCGATTATCACTGCCTTCATCGAATTGACCCAGCCAGTTTCGGGGGAATTGCCCCAGGGTTTGGCGGCGCGACGTTGGTCTTCGAGTATTTTTACTATAGCGTTTTGAATTTTACGTTTTTTGGTTATGGCGATATCACCCCGCAAACGATTCCCGCCAAACTTCTGACAATGACCGAGATATTGGTGGCCTTTACCACCGTGATCTTTCTGCTCTCCGACTTCATCAGCTTAAAAGAATCAGTCACCAACCGCGATCGAAAATGAATCAAGTGTTGTTACCAACAACAAAGGGAAATTTCGTGTGACGAATCCGACTATCCAATGTTGCGCCGTCGGCGTTTGCATCTGGTTGGCGGCCTCGGTTGCCTTTGCCGAGTATCGACGCGAAAATCAACACTGACAAAACGGGCCGGCGGATTACAGATTGGTGGGAAGTTCACCAGCATATCGGTGCAACGAAGCTTGCTTATTCTTGCGATTTTTCTTGTCGCAATCGCGTGAGGTTGAAGCGTTGGATTTTGCGGTCGAGGGTCGTTCGCTCGATGCCAAGGATATGCGCCGTCTTGCTTTTGTTCCAACTGGTCGCGATGAGCGTATGTAAGATATGTCGCCGCTCGACTTCGGACAGCGGTTCGGGCTTGTAAGCAGTAGCACTCGCCGAATATTCCATTTGCGATTCGGAGGCCGTGGTGAGGTTGGTCAAGAC
>JANMEB010000014.1:0-6154 GCA_031376585.1 Planctomycetota bacterium
CGCCGTCGAAGAGGAATCGTCCTCATCGAAAGGTGCCCGCCACGCTGCGACATGTTTTCAACCCGACGTCTGCGTGATCGGCGAACCTAGCGGTTGGGATGCGTACACCATCGGCTACAAAGGACGGCTGCTCGTCGATTAGTCGCTTGAACAGGACGACGGGCATTGGGCAGGGCAGCGCGTGGCGGCTGGAGAGACGGCCATCGTCTGGTGGAATCAACTGCACGATCTCGCACGAAAATTCAATAGCAATCGACCGCGATTATTTGATCAGTTGCTGATAGCCCTGCGCGATTTTCAAACAAGCGGCGACGGGTTGAGAGATCGAGTCGACGTCCGAGTCGGACTGCGCCTCCCGTTGGACTTTGATCGGGCCGATTTCGAGCATCAAATGGAAGCGATCTTGGGTCGGGCTCAGGTGCGATTCCATGCTCACGAACTCGCTTGGCAATCGCCGCGGACTTCGGCATTGGCAACGGCTTTCGGTTCGGCCATTCGGAAACACGAACGAGTTCCTAGGCAAAAGCTCAAGACGGGAACCTCGGACATGAACGTCGTTGGTCCGATTTGGAAATGTCCGATTGTCGCCTACGGACCCGGCGACAGCGCACTCGATCACGCCCCTGACGAACACATCAGTCTGGCCGAGTACCTGAAGGCCATCGATGTATTGCAAGATGTGATCGAGTCATTTTCGACGAAGATCTAGTGCGCGTCTAGTGAATTCGCGTGCCGAAGTAATTCGATAGATGGATAGGTTATATTTTGGGTTCTTGGTAGCACGCGACGATCGCGGTAATGTTGTCTTTTCCGCCTCGCTCTATGGCGGCGTCGACGAGTGATCGACAAGCCTCCACGGCGGTTCTCGCACTTGCCAAACATCGAACGAGGCCCGGATCGTCGACCATATTGCTGAGACCATCCGTGCACAACAGCAGTTGGTCTCCGTATTTCAATTCGACGTGGGCCGTGACCGGGTTGATTTTGTTGCTGGTGTCGCCGAGGCAACCGGTCAGAATATGGTGGGCTCGCTTGAGATAAGCCGAATCCGAAGCGATCCCGGCTCGGATGAGGTCCTCTCTCAGAGTCTGATCACGAGTCAGCAGTTGTAATGCTTTGTCACGGTATAAATAGGCCCGGGAGTCACCGACGTGAGTCAAAAACGCCTCCAATCCGACCGTATACATGCCGGTAAACGTGGTCGCCATCCCGGCCAATTCTGGATTGGCGTCTATTTGTTGTTCCAATCCTTTCTGGATCAGCCGGGGATACAAATCCAGTTTTTCGAGAATCTCGGGGATTTCGCCGGCGTCAACCTTGAACAGCCAATTGATCTCACGGCTTCCCAGATCCCATCCGACGCACAATGCCATGAGGCTGGCCAATTCGCCGCAGGCCTGTCCACCCAAACCATCTGCCACGACCAACGCGTAGGCGTCCTCGACACTATCGTGAGGAAAATCATCAGGCAAGTTGGAGGCCAAGATGGTTCGTGCGCGGCGTCGGCGCACGGCGGCAAAGTGGTCTTCGTTGGATGGACGAACCAGACCGCGATCCGATTGACCGGCGATCTCGACTTGGACCGGCGTCGCCTTTTCGCCAAAAAATTGGGCGACGCGCTGATCGATCGAATCTCGAATGGACGTCTTTTGGCTCATTCCGGGTACGCCTCTTTTTGAATGGATGTTTGATCGCGTTCAATTTTAGACGGAACGCCGTCGCGAAACAGACGGGGCCTCGCCCAATCAATCCACAAAAAAACCGACTTCCGTTGGGAGGTCGGTGTTAGCTTTTGTGGGATTTCAGCAAAGTTCTTTAGCCTCGAACACGTACTTCACCGTTGCGAGTCACAACCACTTTTACTTCGTGGCCGCAACATTCCCAGCACAGCGTGGCAACCTTGCGACCCGCCAATGCACCGCGCCACGTCACACAAGGCTGTTGGCCCGCGCAACATGCGGGGACGCAAACACAAGCCTCGTAGGTGCAGCAACCGCAAGGATCATGCAAGCAAACTACCATCTCCACCGGGGGCGGTGGACAGGGACAACAGCAAGTCTGTTCACAACACTGATTGCAGCAGCGGTCTCTGTGATGGTTCGAATGACCCCAGTTCGCACCGGTTGAAAAAACCAGCGTGCCGGTAAGGGCCGCGCACAACACTATTTTTCTTGACAGATTAAACATCAACGGGTCTCCAGGAAAGGGTTGTTTATCTAGGCGAATGCTCCGAACTCAATTATGGCTCATGATTGCAACTGAATAAAGCGATGCGGGCGATTCTTCGCGAAAAATCTGGCGGTTGCAAGAATTTACCGCCCCGAATACTGAATCCGGCCGCAGAGTAACGGTTCGGCAGCGTCATTCGGCCCTGACACTTTGTTTTTCGTCCATCTCCAAAGTCAGCTTGGCCTTGTTCTTGCACTGGTTAAGCGAAGGGCTGATCGATTGCGTACCACGGTCGTTAAAATTGTCGATGTATTGACCAGCCCTCGGATGCTTGATCGGCACAATCGTATTTGCATCAATGACTCCTGACCCCTTTGATTCGATTCGAACCCAGGATCATGGCTTCAATGGTCAGGCCTGGACCAAAGCCGAGTGCGACGATCGGACGGATCGCATTGAGATGCTTGAGACGATCCAACAGAAAGAAGATTGTGGCTGACGACATGTTGCCGTGAGTGGCCAGGATTTGCCGTGAGATCGCCAGGTGGTCCTCAGTCAGGGCAAGAGCTTTCCGGCATGCGTCCAAAATCCGGGGGCCACCGGGATGGATGGCCCAACTGCCAACCGATTCCACGCTAAGCCCTTCCGACCGCAAGAACGATTCCAGCCATGGTCCCAGATGTTTTTCGATCAACTGAGGCACCTCCTGGGAGAGGGTGATCTCGAAACCGTGATCGCCGATATTCCAACTCATCGCGTCTAGAGTGCCATCGATTACGGTCGATCCGTGCCGCAAAACGCATAGATTAGAGTTCTCGTTACGGCCCTTGTCGCCGCAGACGGCCGCACCCGCTCCGTCGGCGAAGAGTGCGTTGGCGACAATTTTCTCGGGATCCCAGCCATAGAAATGGTGCAGGCTGCACAGTTCGACGGCGCAAACCAGCACCACGGCAGCCGGATCCGCAGCCGCAATGGCGGACGCGATTCGGAGTGCATTGAAAGCCGCGTGGCAACCCATAAACCCTACATGAGTTCGCGAAGTGCTGCGGTCGAGTTGCAAATCTTGGATCAAGCCCACGTCGATCCCAGGAGCGCCGAATCCGCTGCATGAGACCGTTATCAGATGGGTGACCTCGCCGGCGGAATAACCCGCTGCGTTCAGCGCAGTGCACGACGCTTGCACCGCCAAAGGCAGCGATTCTGCCTGATAGAGTCGCATCCTCGCGGCGGTTCCTGGGCCGCGATCGTCAGGATGAATGCGCGGCAGATAGAACGTTTCGCGCTCGTCGAGTGAACCGTCAGAGGTCCGCAAGAGAACGCTTCCACGTTCGCGCACCCCCGAGCGGCGATAAATTGCCGACATCTTTCGACGCTGCTCGGCTGAGTCGCACGACATGTCATAGGTCAGTTCGCAAGCATCTTCTTGAGAAATGCGGAATCCAGGCGTTGCCAGTCCAATTCCCTTGAGTACGAGGTTCATGTCATTTTGTGTCCGTTGATTGCGGGGGACCCATTGAGCAACCGAACCAGCAGCTCAGCACAACTCGGCAAAGTGTTGAGGAAATAAACTGTCAAGGCCGCAAGCCTCGGCATGCGCAAGACCGACGCCAGCACTCGGCACGCTCGGCTCTTGTGGCGCAGAAAACGCGTGTACTCGCCCTGCCACTTTAGCTCCAGGTCTCGACTCGTACCAGGACGATGATCCGCCAGCAACGATGACAACTTGTCCGCCGCAAGGAGCGCCCAGGAAATCCCCTCTCCCGTGAAAGGTTCAACGTAAGCCGCCGCGTCGCCGATCACGAACAGTCGATCCGCCGAGACGCGTTGTAGACGATGTGTCAACGGCGGCGTTCCGCACCAGTTTGAGTCAGCCCACTGACGAGCGCGTTCCGCCCAGGCTGGCTTTCCTGCGTCCTCGAAGATATCCGCGATCGCCATCGAGGGACGTTTTCGCTCACCAGGGTTGCCGCAACTGATCGCCGCGGCCACATGAAGTTGTCCCGGTTGCGAGCAGGCGAGTCCCACGTAGCCTTGTCGACCGATGACCATCTGAATCGCGTTCCGCCGCATGCCAATGTTTGAGAACCACTCGTCTTCGTCAGCAATTATCGTTCCCAGTCCGACGCGCGAGGCGAGCGCAACCCGATCGTGCATGCCGGCCATACGACTAAGGCTGGAGTGGGCGAGGCCATCGGCAGCGATAACAAAATCCGCCTCCAAATCAAATCGCTCCTCGTGCGGATGACGGCAGGAAACCGATCGACGCCCTTCATTGCAATCGCCGACCGACACGACGGTGTTCGGCAGGAAATGAGCCCCCGCAGCAATCGCCTCGCGCACGAGAAAGGCATCGAAATTGCCACGCGATATGATCGACACAGGGGGAATTACCAGCCGGGCCGTTTGTCCCCTTGCGTGCAAGTGCAGACCTTCGGCAACCTGCTGGGGCAGGGCTTGCAACGGCGCAGACAAGCCCGCTGCGGCGAGCAATCGTATCGCGTCCCGGCCAACGCAACCGCCGCAAACTTTTTCTCGCGGAAACGATTTCTTATCGAGCAATAACACACCGCGACCACTCTGCGCCAGACGTAGGGCCGCAAACGATCCCGCCGGACCTGCTCCAATGACTACCGATTCCCAGCGCTGGGACTTCGCAGTCGAAAAACTCATCGTGGCGGAAATGGTCACCGGCGACTCCACGTTAGAAGGAATCGTTGCGGCCAATGTCGCGAAAATCGCACGGGTGCGAGCCCAGCTTTCCCCGCCAACATTTGCACTTCATTAATCGTATACGACCCGGCCACCGAAACCGGACCGTCATAGTGCACCACCGCCGACCGCGTCAGCAATCGGCAACCCGCCCGCGCCAGAAAGTATCCCCAGCGGCTTCGAATCAAATCGTTGATCAGTATCGATTCCGCGGCTGCCTCGCGCATACGACTCATCAGCTCCACAGCTTGATCATCATCCAGATGATGTAGAAATAACGAGCACATGACCATATCGCGGTCTGTCGGCAACGGATCGCGTAGGACGTCGAGTTGCCGAAAATGAATGGATAAATTGGCACGCGAAGCCTGTTCCCGAGAGTGTTGAATCGCTTCGCTGCTGATGTCGCAGCCGATCCAGTCGATCTTCAGGTGCCGCGCCATCGCCTGCCGCGCAAGCGATATCAGGATATCTCCTCCTCCGCTGGCAAGATCCAGAACTCGCAAAGGCCGTCGGCGATGCGGCTCGCGTGCCGCCGTGAAAATCGGTTTCGCCACGATGGCCGCACTTCGGCTCACCCAATTGATGCGTGCGAGCGATTGCAAGGCCGATCGATGTTCGTCGACTGCCAAATCAGGCTGATCCATCCTTTCAGCCTGCCGGCGACGCTGCCGAAGCCCCAGGAAAAGGTGGTTCAACATACGCGGCATGTTACCCAGCTGGGCTTCAAAGTCAACTCGCCCAGCAAGGCCGAGTGATCGATCTACGCGGCGAGAGAAATTTTGAAGTAAGGCTGGCCAAGTTGTCGGGAATTGAAACGATTGCCCCCCAAAGAATAGTTGTCGTTGCAACGTTCGCGCAACGCACGTCCTGCATCATGCTTGGCGGGTATCGCGCTGAATCGCTGTAAAGATTTGACGATGGTTTCGATTGTGACTGGAATAAGCCGCAAATTCTGGCATCAAGCACGCCATGGAACACGGTGAACTTGTTTAGCGCTGTAAACTTCCCCAAGGTCGAAAACCACTGCCAAGTTTCCGGCATGTCGTCGTTTTCGATTCTCCAGCAAACGCGCTGGACACGGATGATTACTATTTGACGGTCAAGGATTTGGGACATGCTGCGAGCGTCCGGACTGAGCCGCGGTTTCGCCTTGAGCTTGCTGCTGCTTGGCGCTTTCGTCGGCTGTGTGTCGGTGCGGAATCAGAGTACTTGGGGATCGCCAAGCCTTGTTTCACCAGATGCCGCTGCCGCCAACAACGACGTTACGGTTGGT
>JANMEB010000538.1:0-8114 GCA_031376585.1 Planctomycetota bacterium
GGCCACGGCACTGAAGGGTCTGGTCCCTAGCGCTACTTACGTCGCCGACGCCACCGGCAAGTCGCTGCTCGTTATGGCAACGGTCGAGGAACAAGCACTGATCAAGAAAACCGTCGATCAATGGAGCCAAGATCCCAGCCGCACTTTGTCTCCCAAAGTCTACACACTTAAGAATGGTGAACCGCAAACTGCGGTGACGGTGTTGCAAAAGCTTTTGCCGGGTGCGACTTTCGCCGTCGACGCTTCGACTCATTCGATTGCCGCAACGGCTACACAAGAACAACATCAGCTCATCGCGCAGACGGTATTGGAACTTGATGGCGCGGGTCGCGATTCCGGCCAAACCGAACTAAGAAGTTACGCAGTAACACAAGCGTCCGTCGAATCGTTATCGACTGCTTTGCAAAGTTTGTTCAAGGCCGATTTGCAAGTTAGTATCATCCCTGACAAGACAACGAATACGATCATCGCGGTGGCCCGCCCGCGCCAGCACGAGATGATCGCCGGCCTTATTTCCGCAACGGAAACGACGTCGGGGACTGCAAATCAGTTAGAAACACTGGAGATTTACCCACTTTCCGATGCCGATGGAAAATCGTTTACCGACTCGCTAATTAAGTTGTTTGAAAGCGCGAAACCAAAGCCGCAAATCAGTTACGATTCAGGAGCCGAGCAAGTCTTGGCGATTGCGACACCAAAACAGCACGAGCGGATTCGGGCGACGCTGTCGCAAATGAGCGTCGGGACTCTGGAATTCGAGCTGTTCCATATTCGAACGCTCGATCCCTTTACGGCCCAGTCCGCGATCGACAGCTTGTTCCGAGACGAAACAAAAAAATCTACGCCGTCGGTCGATGTCGATTATGAGAACGGCACTTTGTTGATATTCGGCCAACCGGACCAACTATTGAAAATTCGCGCGCTGCTGATCAAACTCGGCGAAACGGAAATTGGACTCGCGGGAGGAGTACGCAAGGACAGTATGCTGCGGGTCGTGCCGGTCAACGCGGACGTCGACAAAGTCCTTGAACAGCTTGAAAAAGTTTGGCCGAGGATGCGTGGAAATGAACTACGCGTACTTCGACCCGAGCGCTCCGAGCCAAAACCAAAAAACGACGCCGCCGACCCGAATAAGAAAGATTCGTCATCTTCGGATCCTGCGCCGACGGCGGATGTCCAAGGTGTCGAAATGTTTCAGGTCAGCGTTCCGAACGCGCCGCAGATGCTAACTGCTGCGCGCGAGGCCAGCTCACTTGCTCAAGACGAAAAGCCCGCGACGCAACAAACGGATGAAGCACCGATATTGGCAATCCCGGGAAACCGGCAAATCACGTTTGCGTCATCGGACGCTCAAGCACTTGACCAGTTGGAGGAAGTGTTGCGGGCGATCCTTGGACCGGTTGGAGAAACCCAAAACATAGGGAATTTTCAGGCGTTTCAGTTGCGGAATGCAGGAGCCGAACAAGTGGCATCGCTCCTAAAAGAGTTGTTTGAAAAGATGCCAGCTTCGTCGCAACGAACTTCGCCGACGCCGCTGCGCGTGGCGGCGGATGACCGCTTGAACATGATCGTCATTCACGCGAGCCGAGCGGATCGCGAAGTCATTGGGGGCTTGATTCAAGTCCTCGACTCTCCCGATGTCACTGATGCGTTGTCGATCAATCAACCGATCATCGTGACAGTCCGCAACACCGACGCCGATCGTATTCTAGCGATTCTCAGCAATGTCTTTCGCACGCAAATGTCCTCCGGTGGCGGACGCAAACAAGTTCCGATTCCCGAGGGCTTGCCCGTGGAGTTGGCGTCGCTATTGCAACAAGTCAACGTTGCCACCTCTGGACCATTGCTCACGCTCGGCGTTGATACTGTTACCAATTCGGTCATCGTACTCGCGCCGCCACAATTGCGAGATCAAGTCAAATCCACGATTGAACAAATCGATGGCGCAGTTGAAACGGAACCTGGCGAACGGATCGAAATCATTCAGTTACAAAAAACAAGTCCCGCGCGAATCCAGCGCGCACTCGATAATTTATTCAAAGCCACGAAATAACGTCTGCCACAATCGAGTCCGACACCCGTGCGTGAGGTTGACATTGGCAGGGATGTGATTTAAACTTTTGACTCTCACCAACATAGAATTCCATTCGGAAACCAGCAGAAAAATCGACTCGCAGTTTGTTGCGAAAACAATAATCGTTGCGGGTTCAATCGAACCCGACTATTTTCACTTCCCCTGGATTTGCTGGGCTCGCCACGACTGGCGAGTTCGAATCCTTGTATTCCGAAACCGCGTTGGCCGACTAACTTGTTAGCCGGTTCGATGCCATTAATCGCTGATGAATGAAAACGCTGCCTCGATGACTTTGGATGCGGGCCTTTTGCAATTGGCACGCACGATTCAAAACCGCGATGGACGCCTGGATCGTTTTGCGATCGAAGGCGGCTTTGACTCGTCGGAGGACGCGCTGCGCGCGGTGGCTGCGACTCTCGGAATCGTGATCGTCGACCCGGCGAAAATCACGCTGGATTTGAGCTGTCTGGAAGGTTTTCCGGCGAAAATTATCCACCGCCATAACATTTTCCCGCTCTACAAAGAAGGGAATTCCATTGTGGTTGCGACCGCAAACCCGTTCGATTTGCAAGCGATCGACGCGGCTGGTGCAGCCTTTGAAAAACCCGTCATTCCGGTCGTCGTTTTTCCGGATGAACTTTCCAAACTAATTAAAACCCATTTGGGCCTTGGCGCGGAAACCGTCGAAGGCTTGATCGCTCTTCAAACCGATCAATCCAACGACGTCGAGTTGCTAGAAGAAGTCGCCGACGACGGTTCGGAAGCAGCCGAGCAAGCTAAGCAAGCGTCCGTCGTTCGACTGGTCAACGAAATTCTTTCCGAAGCAGTCGAAGCCCGTGCCAGCGACGTACACATCGAGATTCATGAAGGCGGCATCAAATTGCGCTATCGCATCGATGGCGTTTTGCAAAAGCAACCGACGCCTCCCGAAATCGATCGCTTCCGAAACGCGATCATCAGCCGCTTGAAGATTCTTTCAAAAATGAACATTGCTGAAAAGCGAGTGCCGCAAGACGGGCGCATTAAACTGCGCGTTGGCGGTCGCGAGGTTGATGTGCGCGTATCAGTCATTCCGATGCTCTTCGGCGAAGGCGTCGTGATGCGCATTCTCGATAAGAACAAAATGGAGTTCTCGCTGCGCGGAGTTGGAATGCCCGAGGACTTGTACGAGTATTTCAAAAAGATCATTCGACTCCCTCACGGAATCTTGCTCGTCACCGGGCCGACCGGTTCGGGAAAAACGACAACGCTTTACAGCGCGCTCAATGAAATTTTGAGCGAAGATACTAAAATAATCACGACCGAAGACCCCATCGAATATCATCTCGATGGGATCAACCAGATTCAGGTCAACACTAAAGTTGGCTTAACGTTCGCGGCCAGCTTGAGGAGCATCTTGCGGCACGATCCGGATGTCATCCTCGTCGGCGAAATTCGGGATTTGGAAACCGCCGAGAACGCGACCCAGGCTTCGTTGACGGGGCACATGGTTTTCAGCACGCTGCACACCAACGATGCGGCCAGCGCGTTTATGCGTTTGGCGGATATGGGCGTCGAACCGTTTTTGGTTTCGAGCACACTCGAAGGAGTCTTGGCCCAGCGATTGGTTCGAATTGTCTGTTCTGAATGCCGGGAATCCTATCAACCCATTCAAGACGAAATACCGGTGGATTTTCCTTGGGAGGAATACACTCGATCTGAAGCGACGATTTATCGTGCGAACGGTTGTCGCTCATGCCGCGGCGTTGGTTACCGCGGACGAAAAGGAATTTTCGAATTGTTGTTGGTTAACGACGAAATTCGCCGACTGGCCAACGAACGAGCAACCACTATCGAGATACAAAAGGCCGCCATGAGGAACGGAATGAGAACCTTGCGACAAGATGGTTGGCGAAAAGTCTTGCTCGGACAAACCACAATCGAAGAAGTTATCCGCGTGTCTAAGGTGGATCATGTCTAATCATTGAATCAACCCCGTTACCTCTCTCCTAGAAAACAAGTGAGTCCGTTGCAACCATTAGATTCCCTCTCCCCATTACCTGGAGAGTGTGAGGGTGTGGGGTTCATGCCTTGTTTTGTTGAGTGATGCCCGAATCGTTTCGCGAGAATTATAAATGCCTCAGTTCGCTTATGTTGCGCGATCGCTCGACGGAAAGACGACTCAAGGGTCGATCTCCGCTGGCTCGCGCCACGAAGCCATCAGCGAACTGCGGCAGCAAAAACTTTTCCCTATCACGCTCAAGAGCTCGGAGGCCAAGTCCATTCCGCTGCTGGATATTTTCCAGCGAAAATCTGTCAGCGCCGAGGTGTTGGCCAGTCACCTCACACAATTAGCCGATCTTTTGGAGAACGGCGTTTCACTTTTGGAATCGTTGGACGTGATCGCTAAAGAATCGACGCACCCGTTGTTAGGCAAGACTTTCGGCGAAATCCGGAGCATGGTCGCCGAAGGCACCACACTGGAAGATTCATTGGCCAAATATCCGCAGCTTTTTCCACAAGTCTCTGTGAGCGTCGTGCGTGCAGGTGCCGAAGGAGGTTTCATGGAGGACGCCTTGCGCAAGGTCTCCGAGTATTTGGAGCGTCAAGCGGAATTGCGCGGGCGTATTTCGACTGCGCTGGCATATCCGGCGTTTCTCATTGTGGCTGGCGTCATCGTGACAGTTTTTTTGATGTTGTTTATCGTGCCGCGATTTCAGACTTTATTCGATCGGCTGATTGAATCCGGTGCTGGCTTGCCGACGTTGACACAAATCCTGCTGACGATTCGCCTGATCTTAATGAACCAAGGTTGGTTGATTCTGCTGGGAATAGTCGGATTGGCGATTGCGGTTCGCAAGGCACTCAGATCAAACTTGGGACGACAATGGGCCGACCGCTGGATTCTGAAAGTCCCTCAACTTGGAGACATCGTGCGGCAAAGTGCGGTGTCGCGATTCTGTCGAATTCTCGGCACGCTGCTGACGAATGGTGTTCCGCTGTTGCGTTCCTTAGAGATCAGCGGAAAATCCATCGGCAACAAATTGCTGGAACAAGCCGTTGCGAGCGCCGCACACAACGTCTCTGCCGGCGAAACTTTGTCGAAGCCTCTTTCCGAAAGCGGTCTGATACCGGCCGCCACGATGGCCATGATTCGTATCGCCGAAGAATCGAACAGCTTGGATCGTGTGCTGCTCAAAATCGCGGATGGAATCGACAAAAAAATTGAACGACGATTGGATATCCTTGTGCGGATGATTGAACCGGTGATGTTGCTAATCATCGCTGGAGCTGTACTTTTCATACTGCTTGGATTGTTATTGCCCGTTTACGATATGAGTAATTCCATTAAATAGCGATTTGTGATTATTTGGTTTTTCGTTTGCAAACCCCGAAAGGTGAAACTATGAAACGTTCAGGTATGACGCTGTTGGAAATCTTAATTGTGCTATCGATTTTGGCGGTGCTTATCGCGATTATCGCGCCTCGAATTCTCGGCTCGCAGAAAAAGGCAGATATTAAATCAGCGCGCATTCAGATTTCGAATTTGGAGCAAGCGTTGAATAATTACGCCGTCGAAAACAGGACTTTTCCTCAAACTGAAGAAGGATTGGCCGTTTTGTTGTCAAAGCCCGCTGACGAAAAGCGGGCTAAAAACTGGGATGGGCCATACCTGGATGGCGAAGGATTGCCCACCGATCCGTGGGGGAACGAATTCAAATACGAATACCCACAAACACACGGCACACGAGATTTTCCTGACATCTGGTCCTTTGGTCCGGATGGCGAAGAGAACTCGGAAGACGACATCGTCAATTGGAAAACGAACGGCGATGGCCAAACACCCAATGATTCGTCGGCCTCGCCCTCAAGCGCGAAAAATGCAAACTCCCCCAGCAAGAATCGCCCATGATCCGCGCAGCCACTGACCGAATACTCATCCGACGATTAGTAACGGTTCGCGCGCAGCGCTCCGCATTTTCGCTGATGGAATTGTTTTTGGTTATCGCCATCTTGTCCGCGATGATGGTTATCAGTTGGCCGATGCTTCGACGACCGCTGAATAAGAGCGTCGTGCAAGATGCTGCCCAACAGCTTCAACGCGATTTGGCGTCGGCTCGTTTGAAGGCCGTCGAAACAGGGCAGATTTGGATATTTCAATTTAGACCCGGGACGATCAAGTATTACATCGGAACCACGGACCAGAGAAACGGTGATCGCAAGGATCACAGCCGCGCCGAACCAAGATCGTCAGCGGAAAATTCGGAACGCAAAGTCCCCTTGCTGGGTCCTAAGGACGACACCAGCATCCCAGGCGGCTTCGCAGCCGATGAATCGCTGAAGGAGTTACCTTTTGGAACTTCATTTGCTGCGGCACCCGCAACAATCACAACTGAGACTTTACCGATGGAGGATTGGAATTCGAAAGACGACGAAAGTAGTCAGGTGCGAAGCGACGAGCCAATCGATAGCGAGCTCGCGCCCTGGTCAGCACCGATTCGGTTCTATCCCAGCGGCCGCAGCAATCCGGCAAGCGTTTCACTACGAAGCGAACAAGGGTACGTTGCCGACGTCGAAGTCCAAGGCTTGGCGGGCCGAACCAAGATTTCCGCAATCCGCAGATAGGAACTCCCATGCGAATTCAACGACCTGGTTTTTCCCTATTCGAAATCATGGTCGCTATGTCCATTTGCCTTTTGGGTCTGACGCTACTTTTGCAAATGACATCTCTGGCAAAGCGTTACGCTCAGCGGTCGATCGAATTGGCGGAAGAGCAAATTATCTGCCAGAACGTTCTCAACGAAATTTGCTCTGGTATGCGCGGCTGGACGCCAGTTACGCAAGCGATCTATGAGCAAAATCCGCAATATGAATTCTCGATCAGTTCAGAACCACACGCACCATCCGGCCTCCGACTTGTCGAAGTCGCTGTCCGCCGCGTCGAATCGACAATCGCATCAGCGCAACAGCAAAATCCAATGGGCGCTCAAACTAGTTCCGCACAACGATCGTCGCGCGAATTTCGCTTGGCTCGTTTGATACGTATCAAATCCGCCGACCTCGAGGCAACTGAGGTTATTCCATCGAACCCTGCCGAAGATCAGAGGCCAGAATGATTTCTAAATCAAAGTCGGCGACAGAGGCGTTGCGAACAGGCTTTTATTCCCCGTTTAACCGCCCGGCCTCCGGGCGCTGCGACCTCGCCGAACGGCCCGAAACCGTCGGGTTAAATAAAGAACGGCCGTCGAATTCGAACGGTCGCGAGACACGCAAACACACCACAGCAACAACCGCAGCGTTGCGAACAGGCTTTTCGATCCTGGAACTCGTGGTCGCAATGACGCTGGGCTTGGTGCTAATGTCCGCGATTTGGACCATGTTCAGTATCTTTACCAAGGGACAAGAGATCGATCGCATACAAACTGAAAAATCGCAATTGGTTCGCGGTCTGCATCAGCTTTTGTCGCGCGACTTGACCAACATAGTTCCGCAAAGCTCCGGTTCGATCACTGGCGGTGCGGTAAACGATCGCACGACCAGCAGCGTTTCGCCCCTGGCGCTGTCGATTCCAATTGATTTCGATTCGTTTGCGACTACCGGCTCGGCAAACGCCGATATCGGATCGTTTGTTGGTACTGTCGGCCATTTGCAGATATTAGTCTTCGACGAGGGCGTCGCAAGCGACTCCTCGGACGAATCGAGCGCGGCCACAACGAGTCTTTCGATTTCCCCAAGTACGAGCGTCGACTGGCCTTACAAGTCAATCGTCTATCGCTGGGAGTCGGCCACCGCGCCGCCCGACGCGCGATCGACAATTCCGACGACGGCTACATCAGCGGAACAATCGCTCGGCAAGCCGGGACTCTCGCGCCGCGAATCGTTTTACGGCTCTCGTGGCGAACCAAGTTCCAACCTTGACAGCGTTAGCCGCACGGCTAGCAGTGCGGCCGGATTCGGCTTTCAACTAGGATCGGCCGGGCCGTCGACGCAGCTATCTGAATCAACCGAACAAGTAATCAGCGAAGAAACGGTCAGCGAATTTTCTGAGCTGACGTTCGAG
>JANMEB010000550.1:0-8485 GCA_031376585.1 Planctomycetota bacterium
ATGGGTCGGATCGGACAGATGATGGGTCGGATCGGACAGATCGGTCGGATGATTCCTGATTGGGGGTACGGGAGCGCTTTCCGGTGACCGGCCGATAGCGCGTATGTTTTTTGCGCGGCGTTCGTCCTTCCCCCAGAGAGGTAAACGTCGCTGTCGCAGAAAATCCTCGTAATCGAGGAGCAATTCATCGAGGCTTGCGCGAGCGACGCCGACCAATCGCAATTCGGTTTGGCTGGAGGTTCCGGCGGCGCGGCTTCCCTCGGCGATATTTTGACGACCGCTGCGCGCGGCCTGAACCATCTGGTCGTGGGTGCGAGAACGCTTGTCGATGAATCGGTCGCAGAACGCTACGGTCGCGTCGTAAACGATTTCGGAAACCTGAAAGGATCGGAGGTTGCGGTAACCGCCATGAGGGCGCAGCATTTTCTGGGGTGGAGGAGTTTCGGGTGGGACGGATGATAGGACGGATCGGTCAGATCGAACGGATCCGTCGGATTTTTGATTTTCGCGATTGTTCATGCAAACATCCAACGCGAGAAACGATCATTGGCCGATGTTGAGGAGTTGATTCTAGCAGATTAATTCCGGCAAGTAGTCCGTGGAAGAATCGCCGAGTTCGTCCCGGAAATTGAGAGCCTGCCCCATGTTCGATGCGAAATGGGTGAGCGTTTATCGCCGCGTGAATTGGTGGACGCGGTCGAGGTAGAAGGCGGTGAGATCGTGGGGCTCGCAGTTGCCGGCCGCGATTTGGAAAAGAGACTCGGGGACGGTGGCGACGGCGGAGACTTCATAGAGTTCTAATGTCACGATGGGACGGGCTACGACTTTTTTGTCAACCGTTTGATATTGCAAAAATTCCACGCGATAGGGAAACCAACGAAACGGTGCTTCCGTGCCGATCGTGAACTTGACCATGTGCGGCAAGTGAGGCGGAAGTTTCTGCCACCAATCTTCACCGGCAAGTTTCGCTGAATCGACTTGGCCTTCGAGCAGACGCGCCAATGAATCTTCGCGCCAGCGGCCTTGGATGACGACCACGGGAATGCCGTCGAGCGTTCCTTGTTGGACTGGCTCGAAGTGAAACGTTTTGGCGATGTGATCCATCATGCTGGACAGGCCACCGACGGCATCCCACGCTCGGCGACCAGCGATGAACGGCGACGACTCGTTATCGACGCTTTCGATTTGCTTTAGGTCTACAAATTCAAGTTGAGTGTCGGCGTTGAGTTTTCGGTACCAATAAAAATAGCGACCATCGCAGATTTGGAGAATTTGAAAGCGGCTTGAGTCGGACTGGTAAGCGAATTCGAGCCGCGTTTTGCGACTCCCCTGCCCTTGATGCCAGTATTCACCGGGTGCGGCAAGTTGCTGCTCCAGCAAGTCGATTTTAAAGCGAGCTTTGGCGTGTAGAGGCGGTCCTTGCAACAAGAGATCGGCGGCTTGAGCGATGACTTTGTCCGCGTTGATAGCGTTGGTGGGCAGCGAAGTCGATTGCACTTCGATCGGTGAGGACGAATCGAGTTGGCCGATAGCTTCGTTGGCGACCTGGGTGATTTGACGATGCTCTCTGGTCAGCCAGAAATAGCCTCCAGCCGCTAGCAAGCAAAGTAAGAGTGGCAATTTTGGGTTCATGGTACGGTTGTGCGGATTTTGCGAAAGAAACTCATAATGCCGCGCCGAACATACAAACAACCAATTGTTGGTCCGTCAACCTGCGCGTTGATCGGGCGAGCTGACTTGAGAAGCATGTGAAGTCGTGCGGATTCTAGAAAGCTGGTTCGACTGAGTCCACCGCAATTCGACTCGGACGCGGACAATTGGGAATAGCAATTCACAATGGTCGTAAAAGTCGACTGGTTTTCGACTGCTAGTCATCTCCGTACCACTGCGGGGAAAAACTATTTGCGTTAGGGGGGAAAACATGTTCGTTCGCATTACTCAGAGAGTCATGTTGCTAGTTGTGGCAATCATGGCCGTGGGCTGCCAAGCTCCTGGACCGCACTCGCAGTCTGGATTTCACTCTGGCATTCCAGTTAGTCACAACTTGCCACCGGCTCAAATGCTGATGGAACCGGGCCCCGGTGTTGGCGGTCCTGGTCCGGGCGTCTTAGCGGCCGGCCCGATCGGTGGCGGCCAAATGATGGGCGGCCAAATGATGGGCGGCCAAATGATGGGCGGCCAAATGATGGGCGGTACTGGCCAAGTCGCGGGCGGAAACGTCCAAGTCAAATTCGATCGACCCGCGGCGATGCAAGTGCAATGGGACGTAGCCCAAGTCGGTGCTTACGATTCCAGTCCGCTGGTGGTTCCGGGCCGACAGAACTTCGCGCAAGGCGGCGTGTTCCGTCTCAAGCTCACGAATGTTGAAGGCCGCGAAGGAGTCGAGCTGTATCCGACTTTGGAAGTCGGACCAGTCACCAGTCGCACGGCGGCGTACCTCGCGCACTCTGCGATTCCGATTCAGTTCACCGAAGAGGACTTTGATCAAGTCTCCGCCGGGAACTTTGTGACGAAAGTCATCTACGTTCCCGATCCCGAGTTCCAAGAACTTGCGTTCGCCGGAATCGACACGTTGGTCAGCACGCGACTCGATCCAGGCATGGACCCAGTCGTCGAAGCCGATCGTCGCGGCTCGATCTTGGCGGTGATTCGAATGGGCAACAAGGACATGGAAGTCCCAGGTTCCGATATGGGAGTTGGCATGGATGCCACTATCCCGGGCACCGCCAGTGTCGCAAATGCCACTGGTTATGTCTCGGGCGTTTCGGGACCAGCCTATGGAATGCCGTACACTGGTACATCGATCGGTTTGCCTGGCCCACCGCACATTCCAATGGGTGGTCCGGCTGGCTTGCGGCAATACACGATTAATAACCACACGGCACAATTGCTCCCTGGTCCGACCGACAACGTCAACGTACATGTCAAGCAAAATCCCGGCTTGTCGTATCCACGGCCAGCCGACACGGTCATGATCCAGGAACGAACCATTCGTCCGCCTCATTACAACAATCAGCCACCGGCTGACATGATCTTTGGCGACATTCAACCGAATGGTTGCCAAAGCTGCGGCGGAGTTGGTTGCAGTCAATGCCGATAGTCTCGAAATCAGGATCGAGCCGCGCTGCACCGAATTTCGGTCGCGCGGCTCGATTTTTTTTAAGCCAATGCTGCGAGCTTACCATGTCATCCTTTACTGCAACGCAGTTCACGACGCTGCGAACTGTTGTGTGCGTCCTTGTACTTGTTTGTGCGACAAGTTCGCCACTCGTCGCACAAACCGTGCATTATTTGCAACGCGGCGATGCACCGCCCGGCATGATCGGTCAACAGCAATTGCTTGCGAATGAAGCTCTGCGAGGCTACGTTCAGCCAGTGAAAGTAGTCGCACCAACTGGTGCTTTGATTCAGTTTTGGGATGGCAACAGCTTTCAGCCTGCGGGCGAATCGAGCGCGACGCTCAGCATGTCGGTTGGCGGCGTATACCGCATCAAGATTACTCGCATCCCTCGTCATGAAGGAGTCGAGATCTTTCCAACGGTCGAATTGACGAGTCGTTTGTATCCGCCGGCGGAGCGCGTCAACGACTTTCCCGTGATCGTTGAAATTCCCACGGACGATTTGGACCAAGCCATCGACGGGACGCTCGTGACGCGAGTCGTCTATTTGGAGAATCCGGAAACGGCAATGCCTTATCGGCAGACCGCTTTCGAGCAACCGTATTTCGACGTCCGCCCGCAAGACGATCCGCTGCAAGCCGCCTATCGGCTCGGTCGAGCATTTGCGGTCGTTCGACTCGGTTCGCGAATTCCTGACTTGACGGAATTGCAAAATGGACTCGGTACCGGACTGCAATCCTGCACCGGCTGTCCGCCGGATTTTGAAACCAACCAAAATTCGTTTCGCGGCGCGGACGAATACATTTATGATGGCGGTGACCGAAATGGCAAAACCATCGTCGCGGCCGATTGGAGTTTGCGCGGCTTGGATACGCAAGACACGATCGCGCACTTCGATACTCTGGACGGTGGGCGAGTCGTCGCCGAAAGTAATCGAGTGCAAATTTACGCGCCGCGATTTGCCGCCGTTCGACAAGTCTCCGGCGCGATCGCAGCCAACGCAATCGATGCGGCAGTGCTGGCTCGCAAGGGCTTACCCAATTTTGAGCACAGCCAAGACCAACGATCCACGACGACGATGCAAAATATACAACCTCGTCGCAACGTCGCTACGCAAGTTGTCACGAGCTTTCGCGATCAGACGCGCGGCTTAATTGCCGACGACGTTTGGCAAGCGACGGGCTTTAGCAACGCGTTCATGCCCTACGAGGATTTTCAAATCATCCGTAACGGGTTTCTGGAGAACGCGGAAAAAGCTCGTTTGGGAATCCGCATCGACGCCGCCGAAACTTGGAACAGTAACTTGCAAGTTCAAATCGCCAATGGAAAAGTCAAACCTTTGGTCGTCCGCGATGCTTTGGCTGCCGCCGAAACACTCGTGGATGGAAAGTCCGTTCGCCCCGCGATTCGGCTCGTCAAAGTCGCTTCGATCAATTACGCGCGGCCAGGCGAGGAAGTCGATTTTACCATTCGCTTTGACAACATCGGCAACGAAGCCATCGGCAACGTCACTCTCGTCGATAACTTGACCGGCCGCCTGGAATACATCGCCGACTCGTCCCAATGCTCCAAAAAGTCTGAACTGAAAATCGAGAAGAATTCGTCCGACTCGCAAATCCTGCGGTGGGAAATCACCGATCCGTTGGAACCAAGTGACGGCGGCATTATTCGATTCAAATGCCGCGTGCGCTAATCGTCCGGGCCAATCTATTGTTAATTCCGCGATCTCTCTCGGTTCGCGTTGCTGCAATTTGAAATGTTTCATTTCAGGCTGTGCGCGGTATAACTGTGGCCAGTTGTTTCGACTTTGGCTACGGTTAAGTTCTTAATACAAGCGAGACGCTGCAATGAGCGTGTTCCGGTCGATGACCTTGGTGCGATTGGCAATCTCCGCCTTGCTGGTCTGCGCGGTTCTGGTTTCGACGGTACGTGCCGGTGGCGGTCCAGAAAACGTCATCTTGGTAGTGAACCAAAACTCGCCTGCGTCGATGGCAGTCGCCAACTTGTACATCGAGTTGCGGCAAATACCGCCGTCCAATGTCGTTTATCTTAGCCTGCCGTTCGCAGCCGACGCCGACCAAATTTCCTTGGTCCAATTTCGCGACGCTATTCTCAATCCGATCATCAACGAAATCCACGCGCGGCACCTGGATTCCCAGATCGATTACATCGTCTATTCGGCTGATTTTCCCACGGTCATCACGATCAACGACGCCGTAGAACAATTGAAGAAAGACCGCCCCAACCTTTCCAAGGAAGAAACCAAATTGTTTCGCGCCTATGCATCGATTAATTCGATGACTTATTATGCCGGAGCCGTCATTGGCAACAACAATTCGTTCTTGGGATTGGACAGCAATTGGTACATGCGTCAAAAGATCGACGACGCGATTGGTTCGGCTTTTGTCGGCGACGAGAATCGAAATTTTAGCAGCGCCTTGGTTTTCATCAGCTCGGGCGATTTTGAGAGGGCCCTCGAATTTCTCGAACCGCTTGCCAAGTCGAATCCGCTGCAATTCGCCACGCATTTGCAAATCGTGCGCTGTCACGCGGGGCTCGGCAAACCCAAGGAAACCGCTCAAGCCATTTTGGAACTCGCAAAAACGGGCTGGGGACATCGCACCACGGTTTTGGGCTTCAAGGAATTTGGAAAAGTCGCCGGCGACGCCGATGTCCAACGTGCGTTGGAGTCTATTCCCGACGAAGCACCGGCGTACGTGAATTCGCAGTCTTTCCGCCGAACTTATTTGTGGGGCCGCAATGGTGGGTTGAATACGAGCGCTGACCAAGGGCGGAACTTCATACTGTCAACTGTCTTGGCAGTCACGCGCAACAATGGAACAACGTTGGAGGAGGCGCTGAAGTACTTGCGAACAAGCGCGGCCGCAGATTTTACCCACCCTCAAGGCGAGTTTTACTTTACGCTCACGAGCGATGTCCGCACCAAAACGCGACAACCAGGTTTTGACAGCGCCATCGCGGGCCTTAAGCAACTTGGTCACAAGGGCGAGATCGTCAAGGAAGACGTGCCGTCCAAAAAGAAAAACGTGCTCGGTGCCATCATCGGTCAATCCAATGTCGCTTGGCAAATCTCGCAAACCGAACTGGCGCCTGGCGCGATCGTCGATAACTTGACGAGCTACGGTAGCCCGATGAAAGGAGGTTCGCAAACTCCCGCTACTGAATTTCTAAAATGGGGTGCAGCCGCTTCATCCGGAACGGTAATCGAACCTTACGCACTCCAGTTCAAATTCGCGCACCCCATGATCATGGTTCACTACGCGCGAGGTTGTACCGCCGCCGAAGCCTACTATCAATCGGTTCACGCGCCTTTTCAATTGCTCATTCTCGGCGATGCACTTTGCCAGCCGTTTGCAACGCCCGTTCCATTCGAAGTCACAGGCTTGACGCCCGACGCCAAAGTCAACGGCAAAGTCATTTTGGAAGTCACAACGGCAGACCCTTCGAAGGTCGATCATTACGAGTTGTTTCTCGATGGCATTCGTTCGGGCATCAATCCTCGGTTGGGCAAAGTCAATTTTGACGCCAACAAAATCAGCGACGGCCACCATGAGCTTCGTATCGTTGCCATCGCCAGCGGGACCATCGAAACGCGATCTCGCAAAATCATTCCATTCGTCGTCGATCAACACGGCGGCTCGGTTGAATTGTCTGTGGAACGAGCCGACGTCGCTGTCACTGACGAAATCAAGTTGACGGCTACGTCCAAATCGCTTGGCGAAATCTCGATCCTTCAAAACGGCCGTTTGGTCGCTTCCATTCCCAAAAGCGGACAGTCCGTCCTCATCCCTGCGGCGAAATTGGGTACGGGGAAAAGCGAAATGTTCGCCAGCGCTCCAATCGATGGCAAGCGTGTACAAAGCCAGCCCGTCACTATTGCCATCAAGTAAACTGGAATATGAAATTGGTCTAATACTTTCGCCGTAACGGGCCCGCCATTCACTCATGACACCTGCCAGCTTCATTCATCTGTTGAACCAATTCCACCAATCGCTTGTCGACTGCCGACAGTTGTATTTAAACGGTGCCAAGACGGTCTTCGCACAGCACGGCGACCCGCTGAAAACGCCCCCGGCCAAATTTGTCCAATCGATTGACGACCTCCATCGCGGGTTGCTGCTCAAACTATATGTTTCGATTTGCGGTGCCGATTACGTTTGGACTGAAACTGAGGAAAAGGTCGCCGGCGTACTAATCCAACATCTATGGCAACAGAATCTGACTCGCCAGCAGATTCGCGACGCGATCCCGCAGCTCGCGCGAGAAGCGGCGTTATTGACTTGGCCGCAGTTAGTCGATCCTTTTCGCCGCTACCCTGAACTTCGTTCGCGAAAGGCCGAATTAGAAACGTGTGTTATGCGCGTGGGAAATCTTTTGGCCAAATGTGACGGCCAGCCGACATCGCTTGAGGTTGACAAACTTCGAGAAATCCAAGCGGAAATCGTCGCGTACCTCGTTTGCGAAGCGCAACCAAAGGCGGCCGATCCGACTTCGCCGATCGCGATCGAAGCAGCCGAACGCAAGACAGCGCTTCCAACGAGCACAAACACCGCTGACAACAGCGCAGCTCCCCTGCCCTGCATCGACTTGGAAACCGCAATCAAGGAGCTGGATCAACTGATCGGAATGGAATCTGTCAAACACGAAATCAAATCGTTGGTCAACTATCTCAAAGTACAGCGGCTGCGTTCCGACGCCGGTTTGGCTGAAACCAAGATCACGTTGCACAAACTCTTCTGCGGCAATCCAGGTACCGGCAAAACAACCGTCGCGCGAATCTTGGGCCAAATTTACGGCGCGATGGGAATTCTAAAACGTGGGCATCTGATAGAAACCGATCGGTCTGGATTGGTCGCGCAGTACGCGGGCCAAACAGGGCCGAAAACGAACGCCATCGTCGATTCGGCCCTCGACGGAATCTTGTTCATCGACGAAGCCTACAGCTTGGTCGCCGAAAAAGGAGATGACCCGTTCGGCCACGAAGCGATTCAAACTTTGTTGAAACGAATGGAAGATGATCGCGAACGATTGGTCGTTGTGCTGGCGGGGTATCCCGAGCCCATGACGCGATTGTTGAATTCCAACCCCGGACTGTCGTCGCGATTCAGTCGCCGTATCGACTTTGCCGATTATTCGCCAACGGAGCTTGGCCAAATACTCGGCAGGATGTGCGAGTCCAACCAGTACCAAATCAAAAAACTCGCCCAAGCCAAAGCCATGGTAGGCTTCGATTGGCTCTATCAAAATCGCGATGAGAAATTTGGCAACGGCCGCATGGTACGCAATGTCTTTGAGCGGGCGATTCGAAAGCTTTCCAATCGAATCGTTGCCATTCCAAAACTGAC
>JANMEB010000578.1:0-9416 GCA_031376585.1 Planctomycetota bacterium
GAATACGTTGCGACCGCGATGGATCAAGTTGGATTGAAGCCCGATGCGCCCGATGGCACTTGGTTTCATCCTTTTACTTTCCTCTCGGGCGCCAAGCTTGGACTCAAAAATCAGCTCACTGGAACGACTGGCGACAAGTCCGACTCGTTTGAAATCGATCAGCGATGGCGGCCACTTTCGTTTTCTAAATCTGGAGCCATTGAACCAAGCTCCATTGTTTTCGGCGGCTACGGAATCGTTGCTCCGAAATCCGAAAAGTTCGCAGGGTATGACTCGTTTGCTCAGTTGAATGTCAAAGATAAATGGGTGCTGGTGTTTCGATTCATGCCCGAAAAAATCGCGCCCGAACAACGCCAGCACTTGGCGACGTTTGCAAACTTGCGTGACAAAGCCCGCGCGGTCCGCGACTTGGGTGCTAAAGGCTTGATTGTCGTCAGCGGCCCGACTTCGCTTGCGCGGGAACAACTCGTTCCGTTGCAACGCGATTCGACGCTTTCCGGAACCAGCGTGGCCGTGATTTCGGTAACCGACGATGTCGCGCGCGGCTGGCTGAAACTCGCCGAAAAGGACCTCAACGAGTTGCAAACCAAACTGGACAGTGGCGAGTTGATGGCAGGATTTGAAATTCCCGGCATTAAACTTGGAGCGGAGATCGACGTGGAACAAGTGACCGACCAGAGTCGCAACGTTGTTGGTCGTCTGCAAGTCGGCCCGACCCCAAGTGAACAAGTCATCGTCATCGGTGCCCACGTCGATCACTTGGGAACTGGAACGTCGACGTCGTTGGCTCGCGACGACGAAAAAGGACAAATACACTTTGGTGCGGATGATAATGCGTCCGGCGTCGGTACCATGTTGGAAGTCGCAGAAGAGTTGGCCGCCCAAGTGAAGAAACATCCGGGCGCGTTTCGTCGCGATTTCGTCTTTGCGGCTTGGTCTGGAGAAGAACTTGGCCTGCACGGCTCGCACGCCTACGTCGCCGACTTACAAGCGAAATCGACGGCCGGACCTGCGGCGGCGCAAGCTTCGTCGATCTACCCGCGCGTGGCGGCCTATTTGAACATGGACATGGTCGGACGTTTTGACAAAGCCCTCATCGTCCAAGGGATCGGTTCGTCCGATTTTTGGGGAAGTCAAGTCGAACGACTGCACGTGGTAACGCAGTTGCCAGTCAAGTTGCAAAAAGACACGAACTTGCCGACGGATGCAACATCCTTCTACCAAGCTGGCGTGCCCATTTTGTCGGCTTTCACCGGCACCCACGCCGACTATCACACGCCGCGCGACACGCCCGACAAGCTCGACTACGACCGAGCCGCTCAGATCGCGGATTTCATGGAGCAAATGGCGGTGACACTATCGATGTCCGAATCCCCGCCCGAATTTATCGAAAACAAGGTTGCCTCAGCACCGACGACAGCGCGAACCGGTGCGCGAGCTTATATGGGTGCGCCTCCCGACTATGCGGCCGATGTCGTTGGTGTAAAAGTCTCGGTGACTGCAGGCGGTCCTGCCGACAAAGCGGGCCTCAAAGCCAACGACGTTATCGTTGAGTTGGCTGGCAAGAAAATTGAAAACTTGCAGGACTATAGCGCGGCGATCAATGCGTTGAAACCAGGTGAAAAAGTTAAGATCGTCGTCCTTCGCGGCAGCGAGCGAATCGAATTGGAAATTGTTCCAGGCTCAAGGCAATAACCGAAGTCGATTTACTGCATTCGCTCAAGAAACACAAAGAGCAGCTTCGATTGAAGCTGCTCTTGTCGCTTTAAGTCTGTTGGAAGTTCGAACAATAAAGAATAAATAATTCCGTTCAGATACTCGACAGCGCGGCCTAAGCCTCTAACTGAGCGCTCAAACAGATCTTTTCGTCAAACGATGGTCGTGACAAATGCAACGTCAATAGCCCGTCGCGTGAAAAGAAGTCGGCAAAGAAAACTTGCGACCTCGATTCCAGCACGGCGGTACGTGTCGTTGATTGTTCGACCGAGAACTCGATCCCAGCCGGTTCAATTGCGACGGCTCTGTCCTTGACAACAAGTTGACGAAAGCCCTCTGCATTCAACACCGGCGAGGAATTCACTTGAACCGATTTAATGGTCCACGATCCTCGTTGAATTCCGGTCATCAATTCCTCCAAAGAAATGAAACACAAAAACGCTGTGTCCCTTAACAAGCAAATCGCGAGCCAAGCAAAAAAATACTAGTTTCAAGCGATTTATCAGGCAGATTGCCCAATCCAACCCATTTTCGTCTCAATTCAAGACTGCTTTCGCAGAATGCAACGAGCATGAAATGGGACTCGATTCGTCTAGCGCTAGAAAGTCATTTGGCTGCGGACAGCGGGTTTTATTTTTCCCGGATTGGGTCAACGCTTTGGATGCGACCGCGGGGATAGAGGTTGGAGATGTCGATCGCGTAGCCGGTCTGATCAACTTGCTCATTGCCAGCTTCGTCGCGGACGGTTAGCCGCAAATAGACGTGATCAGGCGCGTCGGGCTGAACCCCCCAAGTGTAAGTCCCCGTGTTGCGAAGCCCTTTCTCGATCATCGTCCACGGCCCGTCGGGGCGAGTGCTGTAAGAAAGTTCAATCGGACGCAGGATCAGCAAGTCGTCGCGGGCTTCCCAGTTGATCACGAGCTTGCCGGCTTGTTCTCCGGAACCATAGGGCGCCGAAGTAATCTTCGCAACTGGCGGATCGATATCGACCCGAATCCACTTGTCGGCCGGATCGCCGGGCTGAGGCAAACGACTTTTCAAACCGCTATGGCTAATGACGACGAGACGAAAACCGTACAAACCTGACTCGTCGACTTCAACGGGATACGGGCCGTTTGCGTCCTCGATCGAACCCAAACGCGCCCAATTTTTCCCAACGTCACGAGTCACCCAAACGGCGACTTCTTTCACTCCGGCTGGGTCGATCGCTTCGACTTGGTAATTGAGCCGGAATCGTTTAGTGTTGACCGAAATCGCATGGCTTTGAATTTCGGATGTGATCGGCGACTGGCTGAAAATGCTGTGCGGTTCGGAATCTTGGTCGGAGCTCGATCGATCAGCGACCAGAAAATTGTCCGACGAACCGCTCGCCCCCTCACCCTGTCCTCGTCCCCGAAGCCCAGTGAGAGGGAGTGAATTGTGTTCTCCGATAGGTCCAAAATTAGCAGGATCGCTCGGTAAATTAGCTGCATTGTTGGGTGGTTCGCCCGCCCGCGTGGAGTTGTGCTGTGCCAAAAGTCCTGGCGCAGCTTGCTGATCTGCAAAGTTGTTTGGCTGAATCGGTTGGATAGTAGGGTTGGCAGCAGGTGAATTCTGTGTCGATCCGCGCGCAGAAAATTTTCCACTGGATGAATGCTTCGCGCTGCGCCACTGGACGGCTTGCGGTTTGGATTCATCCAACGAGGATGCTGTCGAACGCAAACCAGAATTGTCCTGAGTTGGGAAACCCGGGGCAGTCGCAGGAGTAACTCGGGGGCGAAATCCTGCGTTACGTTCTGTTTTGATCGGCGAATTCAACGTGTTGTCCGCTGAAGCTTGCCGCTGGGGGTTTGGGGCGCTGTTGGCGGCAACGCCTGCGATGGGTGCGAACTGGGGCGATGTTTGCGTGCGAACGACGGACGAGCGCGTGGTGGCTTGGTTTCCCGCTTGGTCACGAATGCTAATTTCAAGTTCGAGGTTGAGTTCATTCGATTCCGGCCAGAACGCATAAGAATCTTGGAGCAACGGTCCGCTAGGAACTTGGTTGATTTTTGCTGGCACTACGGTCCATGCGGCGTCCGGGCCTGCGCTCGCCGAACGATATCGAATCGAAAGTGAATCCGTCGCCAACTGCGCGTCGCGTGCCCGCCAGTCGACCGTGACGCGACCCGCAGCGTCCGTGCCAGAGGTCGCTTCGATCGTGGGGACTTGGGTGTCGACGACGACGATTAGCTCTGGCATCGCGACTTTGGCTGGAACGCTTTGTCCGTTTCGATTGAGCGTTTGAACAGCGAACCAATACTCGCCGTCTTCCGGTGCGGCGAAGCGAAATTCAGTTTGACGCAAATCCGCACGAGTGTATTGCTCCCAACGTTGTCCGCGATCGGTGGAAACGTGCAACAGGACTTCGACGATCACTTGATTTTGGGTGACGACCGAAAACGGAATGGTGAACTGGCGACTGCGAGTGGCGTAGCGCTGGATTGGTGAAGCGTTGGTCTGGGGCTGGGTGATCGCTTTGGCGGAATCGGCAAACGATTGAACCGGCGGCGGCCCTGTATTTTGGGCTTGGGCAACGGCAACAAGCGCCAAGGCCACAAACCAACTTTTCGGCAAAATGCGAAACATCGACATGTTTTGAACTTTGGGAGGACACGCCGCTCTGCGGTAGATAGACCAAATCATTTCGGGGATCGACGTTTGCCCACAACCGCTTGATCGATAGGGCGAAATCCCCGATTGGGTCGAAAATTCTGGCGAAATAGATTACCAATTGCCGAATTCGACGGCGGGCCCACGGGTTTTGCGGCCTTGTGTGGTAGCGAACTTTGTCCGGTTGGGCTGCGTACGAATAGGCATAAGAAACGAATCATTCGGCCTGCCCGACAATGAACCTAACTTGGACCAATTGTGTTCGATATAATGACCAGCGAACCAATTGCGCAGAGCAATTGGCTCCGGTTCCGATGGCGGCGTTGCGTAGATGGTCGCTAATGCTGACGTCGGGCTGGGACTTTGACGACTTGGGCGACCGGCCTCATGATGGCAATTCAAGATCTTTGGAACCAATTAACAGAGTTCGTTCGACAGCTTGGTCGAGAAGAGCGATTAATCATCGGCTTTGTTGCCTTGGCAATTTTGGTTGCGATTGCCGTTTATTCGGTGCGGAGGGTGCGGCGCGGGATCGAGCAAACCATTCCGACGATCAGCGATCATTTGACCGATTTTCGTCGAATGCGCGATGAAGGCGAAATCGACGAGAAAGAATTCAACCGAGTCATTACAACTGTTTCCGACCGAGCTTTAGACAAACCTATTCAACAAGTAAAGGATCGGCCATTACCGCCGGAAAGTTCGGAATCCCGTCAGCAGGGAGCTTGAGCGTAACGCCGGTTGTAGAGTTTGAGTTAGACGTATGACATTGGCGGATTAATCCATTCCAAGCTGAATGATTGGAGCGATCCCTCACTAAAATCAGAATTTACTTACGCTTGAAGATTGCGGGCATGGATGCACACTTGGTTTGGCAGCGTATGCCAGATCACGTTTTCGAGCCTCAACTGGATTGACCAACTTCGGTTGGACTTGAATTGGAGTGACCATGCCCTCTGGAAATGATTCGACAAGTACCCGCCGACCGGGTGCCCCCAAGAAAAATGCATTTTGCTCTTTCTGTCGCAAGAGCTACCGTGACGTCGGCCCCCTCGTGGAAGGCCCAGGCGACGTCTACATCTGTGGCGAATGCATTGAACTTTGCGAATCCATTTTGGAACAGGAAAACCGCCGTCGCGGACCAACCAAAAAACTCTTCAGCAAAATCCCCGCTCCGCGCGAATTAGTCGAAAAAATGAGCCATTATGTAATTGGCCAAACCCATGCCAAGAAAGTCTTGGCCGTTGCCGTCCATAACCATTACAAGCGTTTGACCAGCGGGGCCGAAGGCGGCGAACCCAACGAAGTTGAAATCGAAAAGTCCAATATCTTGCTCGCGGGTCCAACCGGCTCCGGTAAGACACTACTTGCGCGGACTTTGGCTCGAGTGCTGAACGTTCCGTTTGCCATTGGCGACGCGACGACGTTGACTGAAGCGGGCTACGTCGGCGAAGACGTCGAGAACCTCTTGCTCAAGCTACTGCATGCGGCTGATTTCGATATCGAAGCGGCTCAGCGCGGCGTCATCTACATTGATGAGATCGACAAGATCGGCAAGACTTCGAACAACGTCTCGATTACGCGCGACGTCTCAGGCGAAGGCGTGCAACAAGCACTGCTCAAAATGCTCGAAGGAACCGTCGCCAACGTCCCGCCACAAGGCGGCCGCAAACATCCCGAACAGCAATACATTCAAATCGACACTACGAACATCTTGTTCATCTGCGGCGGAACGTTTGTCGGCATCGACAATATCATCCGCCGCCGTCTCGGTCGCAAGACGATCGGCTTTGGTCAGTCGGCAACGCTCAAGGAAGATCGCGAGCTTGGCGAACTGCTGCCGATGATAACCAGCGACGACATCTTGGAATTCGGTTTGATTCCGGAATTGGTAGGTCGCTTGCCGGTGATCAGTGCCCTCACGCCGCTGGACGAAAGCGGCCTGATGAAAGTCTTAACCGAACCGCGCAATGCACTGGTTCGCCAATACCAGTCGCTATTCAACATGGAAAACTGCGACCTGAAGTTTACCGACGATGCTTTGCGGTCGATCGCAAAAAAGGCGATGGAAAAAGGAACCGGAGCGCGTGGTCTCCGTTCAATCGTCGAAGAAATCATGCTTGACCTGATGTTCGAGCTTCCCGACATGCCCAAAGGCGCTAAATTCGTTATCGACGAAGCCATGGTCAAATCCGGCGCCGCACGCTTTAGCATGCCAGAATCCAAGAGCGCTTAAGTTCGCGTTTCAACCAACGAATCGTACACCAACGCGACGCGCCCAAAAACGCGTCGCGTTTTTTTTGCGATAGAATGCTGTTTTGCCAACGACGCGGCAGAGCGCGCCAAAAATGTGGCCGCAAGGATCAACGGCTGAGCCCGAATTAATTAACTCCATGGAGGCCTAATGCCATGCTCCCAAGGACTATAAATCAACGCTTCACTCCCGCGTTAACAATTTGCCATAACGACGTGCGGAAATCGTTTGGCGTATTCGTAATTTTCCTGCTGATTGCAGCACAAGCTACGGCCGATTCGTCGGGTCAAGAGACGCCCGAACAGAAGCGGCCGCTGGCGATTACGTTTCTGGTCAACGAAGGATTTCTGATTAAGGAAGACGGCAAGTCGATTCTGATCGATGCGTTTGTCAAAAACGAATACTACGGCTACGGTGCTTTGCCGGAAGCTGCCCACAAGCAAATGATGGATGCCAAGGAACCATTTGAAAACGTGGTAGTGGCTCTCGTTTCGCATGCGCACCTCGACCATTTCCAAAAAGATACGGCGATAGAGTTTCTTCAAAAGAATCCGGAATGCGCGTTGATTGCGAGCGAAGAAGTCGCCGTGGCGATTCGCGATTCAGCCAGCAAGCCGAGCGTGGCCAACCAAGCGGTCGTCGTTTGGCCCGAACCCGGCAAAATCAAGAACATTGAACAATGCGGCATTCGAATTGAAGCATTTCGCCTGCAGCACGCGGGGACACGTAATTACGAAGTTCAAAATCTTGGATTGCTCTTGCATCTAGGTGACCGAACTGTCTTACACGTCGGAGACGCTGATGCTAGCGCCGCGAACTTTGAGCCGTTTGATTTAGCCGAAAAGAATATCGACGTCGCCATCTTGCCGACTTGGCTGCTGGAAGATCGAAAACTGGTCGACGCGAAAATCGGAGCCAAGATTTACATTGCCGCCCACATTCCGACCAAGGATCTCGCCCGAGTCAAACGTGAGTTCGCTCGATCGCAGCCCGACGTGATCGTGTTGGAAAAGCAGATGGATACATGGACGGACACAACCAAATAATTGGCTTGAGCCATTGAACGACTACTTAATTGACCTTAACGCCAATTTCATTCGTATTCCGATGAGCCGGAGCGCACAGGCGGCCGGTTTCAGCGAGATACACTTTTTCGGGAACCGGTTTTAGTGCCCAGCGGCTGACAATTCTAAAATTTGTACGGCATTGGCCTTCATGCCGACGCCATGCAGCTTGACCAAAGCTTCCAGCACGTAGTTCGCCATAGTCCAATGTCCGAATTATAAAGTCCCAGGGCGCCGGATCAGGATTGGGCCAAGGACTTCAATCCTTGAAAATCGCTGATATTTGCCCAATCGTTACGCTGGGTTGTCGGTACGCCAGTGTTTGTGGTTGCGAAAAAATCGTCTTTCGGTAAACTGGTGCCTAGATGTATGTTACGACAAGTGAGTTGACTGGCTGAGCCTTTAGGAATTCAGACTAAACAAGGAGACAGTTCAGCAAACTCGCGGCGAGGAGTTTTACGCCGCACACTGGAACCGCAAATGACGATCACGAAAGAAAAAAAACAGCAGTTGATCACGGATTTTAAGAAATCCGCAAACGACACAGGTTCGCCCGAATTGCAAGTGGCGATTTTGACCGCGCGCATTCAAGGTCTAACCGACCACATGAAGGGTCGACCCAAAGACCATTCCACGCGTCGCGGCTTGTTAGGCCTCGTGTCAAAACGACGTCGTCTGTTGAATTATTTGCGCCGCGTTGATTCTCAACGCTACGCAAGCGTGATTGAGCGATTGGGCATCCGAAAATAACGCCTCACAGTTTCGCGTTGTTGCCATCGCTGTCGATTCCCGTGCTGACGGCACTTCTCCCGTTGAGGGATCGTTCCGGCACGTCGTTTCATGAAACTGGGTTTCATGAAGCTGGCTCGCGTTTGTCGCGGCTTGCTGTTTCGTTTGAGTGATCGTGAATCGATCAATCACTTTTTCGTAACCGTTGTCGTTTTTGTGATTATTGTTGTTGGATGAAAGTTTTTTGAAAGAATTATCGTGAAAATTAGAGTTGAAAAACAGTTTGGCAATTCGGTGTTCTCGTTGGAGACCGGCGTATGGGCCAAGCAAGCTTCCGCATGTGTGATCGCGCAATATGGTGAGACCGTCGTGTTGAATGCCCTAACGACTTCGGCACCACGCCCGGGAATTGACTTCTTTCCGCTGACTTGTGACTACCGCGAGCGGCAAGCGGCAGCCGGCAAGTTCCCCGGCGGGTTTTTGAAAAGAGAAGGTCGACCTACGACCAAGGAAACGCTAACCTCGCGCATGATCGATCGGCCCTTGCGCCCTATGTTCGCCGAAGGCTTTATGGACGAAGTGCAGATTCAATCGATGGTTTGTGCCAGCGATCGCCAAGCCGACGGCGACGTCATCGCGATGAACGGAGCTGCCGCAGCAGCTTTCATCGCCGCAGTTCCATTTTACGAACCAGTGGCGGCAGTCCGTGTCGGACGCTTGGACGGCCAGCTCGTCGTATTCCCTACGCACGATGAATTGGAAGAAAGCGATCTCGATTTAATCATCTCGGGCACGGAAACGGCGGTCACGATGGTCGAGGGTTTTGCCCGCGAGATGCCGGAAAACGAAATGTTTGCGGCAATCGAATTTGCCCATACGGCAGTTCGGGAACTGTGCGCGTTGCAACGCGAATTGGCTCGCAAGGTCGGAGTCGTCAAATCTAAATTTGAACCGGCACCGGATAACGGAATTTTTGGGCGACTCAAGTCGGCTTTTTACGACGATTTCGCACGGGCCAATTC
>JANMEB010000580.1:0-18586 GCA_031376585.1 Planctomycetota bacterium
AACCCGGCCCCAACATCGCCGGCGTTTACACTGCTATGTTGCCGTCGCGGTGGGCTCCGGGTAAAACTAAACGTCTCTTCGGTCCCCGCGTCGACATTCATTAACGCATTTTCGCCAGGAAAAACAATAGTCCGATCCGCATGGAAGAAACGAAAATGCCGAATTACAAACCTCGTTGTTCGCGCAGCCATTGGATTTGGCCCAAATGGTGTTCCGAATGCCAAGCATACATATGCAAGGCCTCAGCCAGCGAAACATGTCTACCCAGTTCGGGATGGTGAAACTCTCGTCGCAGAAGGCTTGGATCAAGTTGTTCCGCCAGATCCGACCAACGGGCATGAATCCCGTCGAGAATTTGTAACGAAGGCTCAATCGGCCCATTTTTGGCATCGATGATTTCCGACCAAAGCGTTTCGTTGTACGGCTTTATCGTCGGAACATCTTCCGTCAGTGCCAACTTAAATCGAACGAAGCCGTTCATGTGGCTGTCCGCAAGATGGTTCACGATCTGGCGAACAGTCCAATTGTTGTATTTGGTATCCAATTGTTGCGGCGAAAGCCCCGCCGTAACTTTGCGAAGTTTCTTTGGCGTGTCGCGCAATCGCGATGCATGATCGCGGTTGTCGATTTCACCGTAATCTCGTTTGCGCTGAAATTCACCGACGGGATACTTGGGTGGTTGAATGATGGTGCTCATGGCAGACTCCGAAGGTCAGGGACGAGGTGGCCGCAAAAGTCGATTGCATGGTATCCGTTTTTCGGGTGATTCGCGAGCGCGACCAAAAACCCGCTATTTCTCAGGCGATTTTTCGGAGTGGTTCGGCGTTGTATAAAGGCAAGCCGATTTCCGCTTTGTGCAAAATGCGTGCTTGAATTGGGCCGTTGTTCAACGGGCTGCTAAAACTTGGCTTAGCAAAACACTACTTCGCTTGAGTCATGTATTTCCAATTTCGTGGTTTTCCTTCGGCCAACCAAGCCAACGCGGACTTGAGACGTCTTTCGCGAGTCGCGTCTTGCTTGGCATCGAGCAACCATTCGATGTAGTCGCGGCGATTGCTCTCACTGAAACCGTCGTAGGTCGCCGCCGCTTTTTTATTCCTCTTGAGCGCGGCCAAAAAATAATCCGGCGCGGTTAGCTTGTCCCGACGACGTTTATTCACGGGAACCTTGACTTCATGCTTATTTAAATCCACGGCTTGTTTGATGTAACTCAGCAGAACTTTGTCCGAGGGCAGCCCATCAATCGAAGTAAGTTTGCTGCTGCACATGCTGGCCTTGGGATCGTCGCCAAATAGCTTTTGCGGGTCCTTCAGGAGCTTGCTTTTCCAAAAGCCGAACCCAACGTGATGCTTGAATGCAGCAAAGCTGCCGACGATCCCTTTGTATTCAAAATGTGGCACGCCCCATTTCATCGTTTCCTGAATCTGCGGGCTAGCCTTGTGAAAAAGCGTGCGTAGCTTGATCAAGATTGGTCGCGCGAATTCTGGTGACTTTTTGATGTAGGTGTCAACTTCGACGATCCGGTTTCCGCGAGACATGTCGTTTCCTTCACCAATCGATTCCGGGACCGAATTCCGGGCCACGGTTGAGCAATGATAATCGGCATTCCAAGGCCGGTAAACAATCCGGCGTCAATCAAACGGCCAAATCAGCGACTTTGTGTGGTGTCAACTGGAACTCGGCGTGGTATATTGAAACCGGTCAGCCGACCTCGTTGTCTCCTCGTTTCAAAAATCGGTGCGAGACCAGCATGTCTTTGCATTTGCTTCGCCGTATCGTCGCCAAGTCCGCAGTGTTCGTCTTCAGCGGCGCCGTTCTAGTACTCGTTCAGTCGGCGATTTCACAGCAAGAATCCTCGGCCCCAAAGGCCGATTCGCCCGTTAGTTACCAAAAACACGTTCGGCCGATCTTGCAAAGCCGCTGTTGGGGCTGTCATCAACCTGCTGATGACCGCGGCGACTACGTCATGATTCGGTTCCAGGATTTGTTGATTGGCGGAGCCAGCGACAAACCGGCCATCGTTGCTGGCGATCCTTCTCAAAGCCATTTGGTGGAATTGATAACACCCAACGTCGACGGCAAAGCCGAAATGCCAAACACGGGCGAGCCGCTTGCCGCCAACGAGATCGAAACAATTTCGCGCTGGATTAAAGAAGGCGCTGCCAATGATTCGATCGCGGAAATTCGACCGTTCGACGCCGAACACCCGCCCACTTATTCCACAGCTCCGGTACTAACCGCACTCGATTTTTCGCCCGACGGCAATCTTTTGGCTGTCAACGGTTTCAGCGAAGTCGTGTTGCTTTCGACAGCGGATTGGTCGACGGCGGGTCGCCTCATCGGTCTTTCGCAGCGAATCGAATCCATTCAGTTTTCTCCGGACGGAGCAAAGCTGCTTGTTACCGGCGGACTGCCCGGTCAGTTCGGCGAAGTCCAAATCTGGGACGTGGCCAAACGCGAGCTAATCGCTTCCAAACCAATTACGCACGACGCGATTTACGGCGGCTGCTGGTCAGGCGATGCCAAGTACATCGCGTTTGGCTGCGCGGACAACACCGTGCGCATGTTCGACGCAACGTCGCTCGAACAAGTCCTTTTCCAAGGTGCTCACAACGACTGGGTTTTGGACGTGGTATTTTCCACCGACGCAAGTCATCTCATTTCGGTCGGTCGCGATATGACTTGTAAGCTAACCGAAGTCGCCACGAATCGGTTTGTCGACAACGTCACCTCGATCACACCCGGCGCGCTGAAGGGCGGCTTGGCAGCGGTGGCTCGTCATCCCGCTCGCGACGAATTCGTTATCGGCGGATCCGACGGAATTCCGCGAGTCTATCGAATGATTCGCTTGACCAAGCGAGTGATCGGCGACGATGCCAACATGATTCGTCAATTGCCACCGGTCCTCGGCCGCATCCACGCCGTCGATATTTCTCGCGACAGTCGGCGAATTTTGGCCGCCAGCAGCCTCGACCGCAAAGGCCAACTGCGGGTCTATTCTTATGAGTTCGACACTGCTTTGCCGGACAACATCAAAGCCATCAACGAAAAGGTCGTTACCAGTCGAACGCCCGAAGAAATCGCGTCGCTCGACGCTTATCGGGTCGCTGGAATTCAAGCCATCAGTTCTTTCGACGCAGACCAAACAGGTTTGTACACCGCAACCTTTCACCCCGGTGGTCAATACATTGCTGCCGGAGGCGACAATGGAGAACTTTTCCTAATCGAAAGTGAAACCGGACAAGTTCAGAAGCGATTTGTGCCATTCCAGCTTGAAACTGCACAGGGATTGGTCGCCAATTCGCCGAGTCTGCACGCAAATTTGGGACTGACCCCCTCGGTCGAGCCAAACACCCTTGAGCCGAATTCCGACGCAACGCAGGCAACTGATCCGATCGTAGAACTCTCCACTGATCCCGCAACGATTGAGTTGTCACAACGATTTGCCCAATGCCAAATTGTGGTCACCGCACGTGACACTGCTGGACGATCTTTCGACGTGACGCGAACTGCAGTCTACGAACCAAAGGATCAGCGGATCACCGTTTCCAAAACTGGCCAAGCGATTCCCGTATCGGACGGCGACGATCAGTTAACCATTCGCGTTGGCGACAAATCGCTCGTGGTGCCAGTGGTCGTTCGAAATACGAGCGAACCTTATCAAGCGAACTTTATCCGCGACATCAACCCAATGCTCTGCCGTCTTGGCTGCAACGCGGGAACTTGTCACGGATCACAACAGGGTAAGAACGGTTTCAAACTTTCTCTACGCGGATACGATCCGATTTTCGACGTTCGTTCGTTTACCGACGACCTTCGCTGCCGCAGAATCAATAAAGCGTCACCGGAGGACAGTTTGATGCTCGCCAAAGCAAGCGGCGCAGTCGCGCATGGTGGTGGTGCCGTGATGGCCCGCGATAGTGCGTCGTTTGAACTTTTAAAGAATTGGATCGCAAGCGGCGCTCAACTGGATCTGGCAACGCCGCGCGTTGTCGGAATCCAAGTCAGCCCACTCAGTCGAACCCTTGAGCGAATCGGCGACCAACAGCAACTTCGCGTTGTTGCACGCTATGCCGACGGCCAGCAGCGCGACGTAACCAAACTTGCCTTTGTCGAAAGCGGCAACACCGAGGTCATTGAAATCGATCGCGCTGGTATCGCCACTGCCAAGCGACGCGGCGACGCTCCCATCCTAGTTCGCTTCGAAGGCAATTATTCCACCGCTACGCTTACGGTCATGGGCGATCGAACTGGTTTTGCATGGAATGAGAATCCGGCGACTAACCGGATCGATGAACTTGTCGCGGCCAAATGGCAAGAACTGAAAATCCAGCCGTCGCCACTTTGTTCTGATCAAGACTTCTTGCGACGCGTTTATTTGGACCTAACCGGATTGCCGCCTTCGCCCGACGAACGTCGCCAGTTTCTGGGTGATAGTCGACCGAGCGAACAAAAACGGCCAGAGGTCGTCGATCGATTGATCGGTAGTCCGACCTTTGTTGATTATTGGACGAATAAATGGTGTGATTTGCTGCTGGTCAATCGCAAATATCTTGGCCCGGAAAGTGCCGCCAAATTTCGCGAGTGGATTCGAGCGCAAGTCGATGCCAACAAACCTTATGATCAGTTCGTTCGCGACATCCTCACGGCAACAGGCTCTAACCACGACAATCCCGGTGTGTCGTATTTCAAAATTCACCGTTCACCAACTCAGTTGATGGAAAGCACCACGCATCTGTTTTTGGGGATCCGCTTTAACTGCAACAAGTGCCACGATCATCCGTTCGAACGCTGGACCCAAGATCAATATTTTCAAACTGCGGCCTACTTCGCACAAACATCCTTAAAAGACGATCCGGCCAGCAACGACCAGCGAATTGGCGGAACCGATGTCGAACCATCGCGCGCGCTATTTGAAATTCTCTCCGACGATCCGGCGGGCTTCGTCAAACATGATCGGACCGGAAAAGTCTCCGATCCTCAGTTTCCTTATCCAGTTGACGTTCCGCTCGCAGAGGACGCTTCGCGCCGCCAACAATTGGCAACTTGGATTGCAGCCCCCAACAATCCGTATTTTGCCAAAAGCTACGTCAATCGCTTGTGGAGCTACTTACTAGGCGTTGGGCTCATTGAACCGATCGACGACATTCGCGCGGGAAATCCGCCGTCCAACCCAGCGTTGCTCGATTACTTGTCGCAGGAATTCGTGGCCAGCGGTTTCAACATGCGTCAGATCGTTAAATCGATTTGTAACTCGCGCACCTATCAGCTTTCCATCGAAACGAATTCATTCAACGCGGACGACAGGCGACATTATTCGCACGCCACGGCTCGTCGTTTGCCCGCCGAAGTGCTCTACGATGCAATTAATACTGTGCTGGGAGTTCAGCCGCAGATTCCCGGCGTCGAAATCGGTGTGCGTGCCATTCAGTTACCGGATGTTGGAGTCAATGTTCCAAACGGTTTTTTGAATGCGCTTGGTCGCCCGGCTCGCGAAAGCGTCTGCGAATGCGAACGAAAGAACGATTTGCCGCTCGGTCCCGTGATGGCTTTAGCTACAGGGCCGGTCGTTGCCTCGGCGTTGGTGGACGCAACGAATCAAGTTCACCAATTAGTTGCCAGCCAAGCAGACGACACAAAATTAATCGACGAAGTCTTCCTTCGCATCGTTAGCCGATCACCTTCCGAGGCCGAGGTTGGCGATATCTTAGGCGTTTGGCAGAACGTAGAGAACGATCACAAAGTATTGGCCGAACAATTGACGACGGCACAAGCCGAGTTTGACGTGGTGCGTCCAACACTTGAACAAGAAAGGCTGACCCGCGTTCGAGCGCTGGAATCATCATTGGCGGAAGCCGACACGCGACTCAAGCCGGACGATGAACGCCGCGAAGCCGAACGGGTTGCCAATGTTCAATCGCTTGAGACAAAAGTCAAATCCGCATCCGAGGAATTGCAATCCAAAGCCACGACTTGGGAAGCAACAACTGCTGCACCGACGACGGCTTGGTCGCTTTTGGAACCGTTAGCAATGACTTCGAAAGCTGCGGCTCGCCTAACGACAATGGGAGACCGACGCATCTTGGTTGCGGAAACCAAGGGCCCCGATGTTTACGACATCGCGTTGCGGCCAGCGCTCAAGCGAATGACTGCCGTACGATTGGAAGCCTTGACCGATCCAAATGTGCCCAGCACCGGTCCGGGCTTTCCGACCAACGGGAATTTTGTCGTCAATGAATTCGAAGTGTTTTACAAGGCCGATGCTTCGGCAGTCGATTGGCAAAAAGTCACATTGAAGTCCGCCGTCGCCGATTTCGCGCAACAAGCCTTCGATGTCGCCGAAGCAATTGATGGCAAGGTCGGTGAAAACGAAAACGGCTGGGCCGTCTCGCCGCGAGGTCGTTCGATTCATTGGGCTGTGTTCCATGTGCAAACTCCTATCGAATTCACTGCGTCGGGGCAATTGCGTGTCGTGATTACGAATCAATATCCAAACGACCATCAGCTCGCGTGCTTTCGTCTTTCGGCCACGGCCGACGACGGCGACGCGCCACTGGGCCTGCCGGAAGATTTCGCCGCTTTGCTAAGAACGCCGACCGAAAATCGAACCGATCTCGTACGCAAGCCGCTCCGCGATTACTTCTTGGCCGAAGACAATCGATTGCGCGAGTTGGAAATGCAATTGGCCACCGCGCTGCAACCGTTGCCGCCGAACCCAGAATTGGTCCAGTTGAAGCAGCAACTTGAACAAGCCAACAAAGCGTTGGCCGAACCCGCAACGCTGACTCGATTGAAACGAGACCTCGAATTCAGTCAGCGGCAAATGGAGAATAAACGGATAACGAACGCCGAGGATTTAGCCTGGGCACTAATTAATAGTCCTTCGTTCCTCTTTAATCGGTAATAGTACAAGGCGAGCGGGGGGTGTCAGCCCCCTGATTCCCGCGCACAGTTTAGAGCAGTTCCCTAGCCCCGATTTCGGAGTGATGGATGGTGAATTCATGTCCGCCGTCACCTTTTCGCTAGAAAGCTAGGGAGAAGCAACATCAGTACCAAAAGTCGAATTTATTTTGGAGCAATTCCATGTTGGCCATCAAAGGATTTCCAGGCAAAGATTTATGCGACGCCCACTTGTCGGTTAGTCGGCGGGACGTGCTGCGCGTAGGTGGTTCGGGCATTCTGGGGCTAACGCTTGGTTCGATGTTTGGCCTGCAAAAAGCCAGCGCGGGAACCATGCGGAAAGACGCTCCCGGTTGGAACCGCGCCAAAAGTATCATCATGGTTTACTTGCAAGGCGGCCCCAGCCATTTGGATTTGTGGGACCCGAAAGAAAACGTTCCGGACAATGTGCGAAGTGTTTTTCAACCGATCGACACCAAAATTTCCGGCATCAAATTTACCGAGAACTTGCCGCGACTATCACAACTCAACGATCGCTTCACGATGATTCGTTCGATGAGTTACACACCCAACGGTTTGTTCAATCACACGGCGGCGATCTACCAGATGATGACCGGCTACACGACCGATACGGTCAGCCCGTCCGGCCAGTTGGAGCCTCCTAGTCCGGCGGATTTTCCGAATTTTGGTTCGAACATCATAAAATTTCGCCCAATCGATGTTCCCATGTTGCCCTTCGTAAAATTGCCTCGGCCTTTGCAAGAGAGCAACGTCGTCGACAAAGGGGGCACGGCAGGATTTCTCGGCAAAGGGTACGATCCGTACGACTTGTTCCCGGACGGGGACGATATGGACATGTACAAGATGGATCGAATCAAAGTTGACGATTTGGAATTGCGGCCTGATGTTTTCGCGGTTCGCTTGAGTCGCCGCGAGCGGCTTCGCAACATCGTCAATCGCGCCGCGCCCGATATCGAAAAAGCGGTCGAGTCCTACAAGCTCAACGAAAACTACGAGCGGGCAATCAATTTGGTGATTTCAGGCAAAGCTCGTGCTGCCTTCGATCTATCCGCCGAATCCGACAAAGTCCGCGACGGGTATGGCCGCAATACCTTTGGTCAAAGCTGCTTGCTTGCCCGTCGCCTCGTCGAAGCCGGCACGCGAGTCGTCGAAGTCGTCTGGCCCAAAGTCGCCAACTCCGATAATCACTCGTGGGATCAACACAAGGATTTGAGCAAGCGAATGAAAGAGCAATCCGCGCCGATGTTCGACGCTGGTTTCTCAGCGTTAATCCAGGATCTCGACGAGCGCGGAATGTTAGACGAAACGCTGGTCGTCGCTGTTGGCGAATTCGGCCGGAGCCCGCAGCGCGGTGTAAGCACTAGCGGCAACGACAACGACGCCGACGGACGCGACCATTGGCCTTATTGCTATACCGCCGTAGTCGCCGGTGCCGGAATGCAGCGTGGCTTGGTCTACGGCAAGTCTGACAAGACTGGCTCGTCTCCGCTGGAAAATCCAGTTCATCCGCGCGAACTTCTCGCCACGATCTATCACAGTTTCGGCATCGATCCCGAAACCATCGTCTACAACCACCTCAACCAACCCCGCGAACTAGTCAAAGCCACCGCGCTGACGGGATTGTTTGGCTAAATGACAATCCGAGTGAAAATGGATTGGGAGTCGCAAGTTCATTGAATTGTCTCGTGAACCAGGAAGAGTTCGTTGTTTCGAACTGCGAGATAATGCATCTCGGATTCTCCCGTGAACCGAATTGTGTCGATACCTTGCAACAAGATGCGATCGTAGGAATCGCCGTCGATGCCATCGATCACGACGAATTGTTTGTCGCCTCGGGTCGCAACGAAAGCAAGACGCTTGCTCGCCGGGCTGAATGCGATCGAAGTGTCAATTGCGTCGTACGGTTTTGTTTCTTTGCCTGCTTCGTCAACGAGCATGAATTTTTCCTTTTCGCTGGCGAGATAAACAATTTGATTTGTCCCGGTATAAAAGTTCACGAGACCGGCGACTTCGTAAGCTTTTTGTGGTTTTTCGTTGATGATCACGCGCTCACGACCTTTATCGGAAATCGAATAAGCGACTTTGGTTCCGTCCGCACTGACCTTGGGCGAGTAGACCATTTCGTAACTGGGGTGCCGCTCGCCATTGACGATCATGAACTGTTTGCCGTCCAGTTCGGCGTAATGCGCGATGGTTTGGCCATGCAGGCTGTACTCGGGCATACCGACCATTGCGAATTGGGGTGATTCTTTTCCGTCGATTACCATCACGGGCGACGGGCCTTTCAGAGCCATGAACGCGACGTGTTGGCTGTTGGCACTAAACTCCGGCGTTTCAACGGCCTCGTAGCTCGCGCTGGGCTTTCCATCAATGAAGACAACGAATTTTCCTTTTTGGTCAAGGATGTAAGCCACACGTTTGCCGTCGGGGCTGATCCTAACACTGTCGCTGCGAATAGTACCGTCCTGGAACGTTTGGTGTTCGATTCCGGGTTTACCGTTGTGAACGACTGTCATCGTCTTTATTTTTTCGCCACGATAGGCGAATTGTTTTCCGTCGTCGCTGAATGAAATGCTTTCGGGCTCAATGTGCGAGAACAGCAATCCATCGTCCTTTCCTTCGAAAATGAAACTAACTTGGCGATCAGCATGGAGCGCAAAGTAACCCAGAACCCCCTTTGGTCCGTAGACAAAGTTCCGGCTGGGGCGGGCCAGACCGTGCGCATGGTCGGTCCCCTTTTTGGACAAGTCGATCGGCTGTTCGCGCACAAACGATTTGTCGGATTCAGTCACCGGAAAAAGGACTCGGAGGCTATCGGACGAGAAAGCAAATTCTTCCAATTTGTCTTCGACTGCTTGAGTTGGCTGGCCATCGATGAACAATACGTTCGAAGTTTGTCCGCCGTTGTCCAAGACGCCAATCGCCGCGACGTGTCGGCTGTCTGGACTAAATCGAATTGGCAAGCGAATCGTTTGGGCATGAGCAAGGTCCTTGCCGTCCACGACCAGAATCTCTCCCGTGTCGCTGGGGGCAACGTATGCATTCCGTTGGCCGTCTGGGCTGAATACGAAGCTGTTCGGCAAAACGCCGCCGACATATTCTCGTTCTTTTCCGTCAATCGAAATTCCCCGATCAGTGAATCGTGCGAAGTGCTTTCCATTGGGGCTGATCCAATGTTGCAAGTAGAGTGGTTCCTCGTCGGGTTCCAAATCCAATCCGGCGATCGAGCCCAGTTTGGTTTCTGTGGCAACACGTTGTGCCCGCGCATCGCTCTTTGCGGATGATGTCAACGAAGCGTTTTGAGCCGCCGAAATAGCTTGGAATCCAAGCGAGATAGCCATGATCCAAATCGTCAATGAGTTTTTCATCTCGGTTTCCTCTGCTTAAATGTGGTACGCGAATAACTCGTGTCCGAAGAGTCCGTCGATTGCAGAAAAATACAGCCGATCGCCAATCGCAAGGACGCTACTTGCAAAAATGAGATCCTCTCTCAGGAACCGATCGTTAATTTCGGTCACTTTCGTTGTTCCAGCAGCAGTGCCGTTCGACTTCCAAATCGCATAGCTCGTTCCATCAAATGCCTTGAAATACAGTTCGTTGTTGAAGGTTGCCAAGGGAACTATGTTCGCATCGGTCGAGGTGGGGCCAATGTTTTTAACCTGCGACGTTCCAGCGGCGGTTCCATCGGTCTTGTGTAATTCACGACCGGAAGTCGCGTTGTTGGCGATGAAAAACACTTTGCCGCCAGCGATGCGGAAATCTTTAGGCTCGCTCGAACCGGCGTCGTTGATGACTTTCACAAGCGACGTTCCTTCAGTAGTTCCGTTGCTTTTCCAAAGCTGGTAATTGACGGATGGGTTTGTGAGATCTATGGCGCCAAAATACATCGTCCCGTTCAAATTGACACCCAGATTTCGGCATTGCAATCCAGCACGGATAATGACCGGCGCGTTGGTCATATTGATGCGATAGAAGTTTGTGGCCGTGCCATCACTTGCGGAAAAATAAATTTGGTCGGCCTTGACGATGAAGCCATCGGGTTCGATCAAGTTAGGGATCGCCAAGGTCGTGGCACTTGCGCCTAGGCTACGCCACAATTGAAAAACGCCGGTTCCGACAGTCGCCGCAAAGTACAGCCGTCCGTTGACATCCGTAGTGTTATAGATGTTTGTGAAGTTCGTCCCGGCTTTCAGTCGCGAAGTGCCACCAGCCGTTCCATTACTTGTCCAAAGTTGGTACGTGTCGTCGGCACCGCACACTACGACGTAAAGGAGATTGCCAGACGTGATCATTTGGGGTTGGACATGCTTGAATGGTCCGACTATTTCCTTCAACATTGTTGTGGTGCCGGTCGATGGCACGTACTTGAATAACTGAAAACGATCATTGCCAGTGACGCTTCGTTTCATGAAGTACAAATCACTGCCGACAACCTTCATTGATGCTCCATAAAAATCTAGGTTAAAGCTTGAGTCGCTCGTCGCAATCTCAGTGGTTGTGCCTAGCGTATCTCCATTAGCTCGGAAAAGTTTTACAACTCCCGTCGAGTTCATATATGCAAGAAAATAGATGTCGTTGCCCAATTGAGTCAGTGCAAATGGATATGAACTTTGCGTTCCGGGAAAGACGTCATGCAAGCTCGTGGTTGACGCGCCTCCGAAGCTCGTCCATACCTCTCGACCGTCCTTGCCGTTTTCTGCGACAAACGCAACGCGACCATTAACCGACGTCATGACGCTAGGGTTCGACCAGCCGCCGAGCTTGTTGATATCGCGGACCATAAAGGTCGACGTTAAGGTTCCGTCGCTTTTGTACAACTCGGTCCCAAGAGTAGCGTGGGTCGCCGCAAAGTACAGACGATTTCCAACTGCCACCAAGTTGTGTGGGGTCGATGATCCGCTCAAATTCAGATCTTTCACCAACTCCGTGCCAGCAAAAAATCCGTTGGACTTCCAAAGTTCGCGACCCGAAGTCGGATTGTTTGCAGCAAAATACAGCAAGTCGTTCATGATCGTCAAGTCCGTGGGGTTCGAGCCTTCGGCGCCCGGAAATATGTCCTTGACCAAAAGCGTATCGTTGATCACGGTTGGCTCGTACCAGTACAGTTCGCGCCCGGTTCCCGTCACATTGGCCGTGAAGAACAATTGGTTGTTTCTGGCCGTAAGCTCCTCGGGATTGGAAGATTGGTTCCCAACAAGCAAGTTTTTCAGAATCGACGTGTTGATCCCGTCCGATTTCCAAACTTCGCGACCCGATGCGGGATCGAACGCCGAGAAAAATACTTTGTCGCCAGCCACCGTTAGATCTTGAGGATGGGAACTGCCGGCACCGGGATGGATGTTGTGTACCATGAAAGTTGAACTGACGGTGCCTCCCGAAATCCAAAGCTCTTGTCCCGCAACCCCATCGTCGGCGGAAAAGAACAACAGGCTGCCAAACTTGACCAGCTCTTTGGGATTGGAACCGCTGCCGAGCCCCGACTTGATGTCCTCGACCAGCACAGTTCCTGCGCTCGTTCCGTCGGTCCTCCACAATTCGCGTCCGGACGCGGACGTCCACGCCGTAAAGTAAATCGTGTTGCCGACAACGGTTAGATCCATTGGGTCCGACGATCCGTTTAGATTGATGTCCTTGACACGAGTGACTTCGTTAGTGCCCCACTTCAATCGAAAGAGTTCGCGATCCGAGAAGTCTGTTTCGCCCGAAAAGTAGACCCAGTCTTGACCAGTGCTGTCCCGAAAATGTGTCAACTCCTTTGGGCGAAGGATGGTGTTTGGCCAAGTGTGAATGGTTCGGACCCCGGCAGAGTTTTCGGTTACGAGCTCTATGCCTTCGTGGGTAGTTGCCGACATTGCCATCCCGCCACTTTCAATGCCAGGCACTTGTACAATCTCAATGACGCCTGAACTATTGGGGGTTTGAACAATATCCGCCACGAGGTCAATTGCCATCATTTGCCGAGATTCCAAACATTCGAACGACAATGCAGTGTGATTGGCCGGAGCGCGAGTTCGAGTGCTGAATAACCAACTATTGGTCAGTTGGGACTTCGGGCGATTGGCGTTTTTTTTGAACATGGTTTTGCTTATGGGGTTTTGGGAAATTGAATATGCCCTTCCTTTACGGCTGTCTCACACCTTATCCATCGATTCACGTGGCATGAGGCGGCCAAAAATTGTTTGTTTTTTTCTGGAAGCGAATCCGACGCGGAAAGCGGCCAACCGCGAAATTGGTTGTAACTGGCACGCCCAGGGCTTAAAATAAAGCGAAATTCTCCGGCGGGAATCGACGTATGTCAGAATCTAGCGACGGCAATTCGCAGATCGTGGTGCAACGGCTTTTGGATCGTCTGCGCGCAGGGGAAGAGCTTGCGGCGAGTGAGCTAATGAACACTTCGATGGATCGGTTACGACAACTTTCTCGAAAAATTTTGGCCGACATACCCGGCGTCAAACGATGGGAAGATACGGATGATGTGTTGCAAAATGCTTCGGTAAGGCTCTGGAAGGCACTTTCGAACCATCATCCGCCGACACCGCTGGACTATTTTCGGTTGGCTTCCGCCGTGATTCGTCGCGAGCTCATCGACTTGGCTCGGCATCATTTCGGAAAATATGGGATCGGGAAAAATCATGCTCCATCGGGAATTATCGATGGAGAAAAAATACACCTTGTCGAATTTCAATCGGACGAAACAAGTGACCCGCAGAAACTTGGGAGCTGGACGGAGTTTCATGAATACGTGAACAACCTTCCCGATGAAGAACGCTCGTTGTTCGACTTGTTGTGGTACCAAGGATTGACTTTGGACGAAGCTTCGGAAATTTTGGTCGTCCCCGAACGAACGTTACGGCGTCGATGGAAAAATGCACGTATCCAAGTCTATCGCGAGCTACTTGAAGAAAAATCGGCGGATTGAAAGCTGGAATATTGCTAAAGCGAAAATGGAATTATGAGCGCCATTGACGAACTTATTTCCATTTGGGAAGAGCGACAGGAAAACGGCACAGCAGTATCTCCGGAAGAAATTTGCCGAGACTGCCCGGAATTGGCTGACGAACTGCGTTGGCATATTCGAGCGTTGCAAGCTGTTGAATCCCATTTTGGTGCGCCAACCGGCAGTCATAATGGCTCGACAACAAAGCACGGGTCGGTTCCGGCCACGATTCCCAGCGGTCCCGTTCGGATTGCGACGGATTATCAAATCGAGCGACTCCATGCCAGCGGCGGCTTGGGAAATGTTTTCCTTGCGGTCGATCCGGTGCTAAAACGCAAGGTCGCGATCAAGTTCCCCAAATGGAACATTCTGAATCCTCAGCAGTTGGCTCGCTTCGAACGCGAAGCTCACATTACGGGGCGATTGGATCATCCGGGAATCGTCCCGGTCCATTCCTTGAAACACGACAACGGCAGCAGCCCTTGTTATGTAATGCGCTTCGTCGACGGGCCGACTTTCGCCGAAACGGTTCAGCGAGTCCATCGCGAATCTAAAGGACCTATGACGAAAGCCTTTTTCGAGCAGATGGACTTTCGCCACTTGTTGCAAAATTTTTTGGCCGTCTGCAACATCGTCGGCTACGCGCATGGTCAAGGCGTGATCCATCGCGACGTCAAACCCCAAAATATCGTAATCGGACCGTTCGGCGAAACGCTGTTGCTCGATTGGGGACTGGCAAAAGTCGTCGACCAATCGAATGTCGAAGATAATCGCGACGGCGATTTGCCGAGCTACAACCGCGAATCAATGCAGACGCAAACCGGCATGGTCTGTGGAACGCCCGCATTCGCAAGTCCCGAACAATTGCAAGGGCAAAACGAATTGGTTGATTTCCGGTCGGATATCTACTCGCTGGGGGCGACGCTGTTTTATTTACTCAGCGGTGAAACCTCGGTACATAAGACGAAACTCAGCGACGTGTTGGAGCGTTTTCGCCTAGGCAAAGTCTTTTCTGTTCGCGAGCGAAATCCGCACGTCCCACGCACGCTGGCCGCCATTAGTCAAAAGGCAATGGCCATCGATCGAGACGCACGGTATCAAACTGCCTCGGAATTAACATGCGATCTTGAACGCTATTTGGCTGGCGACGCCGTCAGCGCGGTGGTCGATCCATTTTGGACGCGGATCGCCAGAACATTGAGACGACGGCCTGGATTGGTGGCCGCCTCGCTGGCGACTTGTTTCATGGCGATCTTCGCAGGCCTAATCGGTTCGGCTTTGTTGAACCAGAAGAATCGCGAGTTGGTCGGCAGCAACAATCGCCTGCAATCTGCCGTTTCAGAATCTCGACTGGCAAACCGGCAGGCTTTGGGTGCGCTCCGGTCGCTTGTGGATGACGTCGTAATTCGAGACCTGAGCGAACAGAAGACACTCGACAACCAGGAACGGGATTTTCTAAACCGAATCCTTTCGCAATACACAACACTGGCCGAACTGCAGGGCGAGTCCCAGGAGAACCGCGCGATTCGTGCGGAAGGATTAATGCAGATCGGAAAAATCCATTTGCGATTATCCGATGAAGAACAGGCATTGTTGGACCTCCAGGGTGCAGCGGATGAATTTCAAAAATTGGTTGACGAAACTGGCAAGTGGGAATATCGCTTGCAATTGGCGCGGACCTTGACCGACTGGAGTGAAGCACTAATGAAGTCGGGCCAATTGAAACAGGCAAACCTTCGCGCCAACTCTGGAATCCAAGTACTGAATGAAACAACTAAGGGCTTCGACTCGGCAGCACTTTCCAGTCCGGAAATCGCTTACCTATATCGAATCTTGGGCATCGTTCAAAGCCGGCAGCGGTTGTGGCAAGACGCTCGGACTTCGTTGGAGCGCTCGCGGAAGCACTTCGAGCAATTACTGACAAAAGATACCTCGAATGCCAAGTACAAACTTTCGTTAGCCATGATTTTCCGAAATCTCAGCGAAATTTCCCTTGAACTCGGCGATTTGCATAACCAAATTATGTTCTCGAAAGATTCACTGGATTTGCACAGTTCATTGGCAACTCAATTTCCCGACCAACCCGAATACCAATTGGGATTCGCGATGGCTCTGAATAACTTCTCGATTGAACGAGAGTTTTTTGGAGAGATATCTGCGGCCATCAAAGAAGTCTCCCAGGCAATTGCGACCGTCGAAAAGCTCGCCGGCCGATACGAGTCGGCAACTCAGTATCGAGAGACTTGGGGAGTTCTATTGTTTCGACGAAGTAACCTCTATCGATTAGGTGAGGACGACAAACTGGAAGAGTCCGATTTGCGTCAGTCCATTGGTCTTTTCCAGGAGTTGATCCGGGTATTTCCTAGTAATTCCGATTATCTTGTTCAATTGTTGAACCCGTTGCACGCGTTGGCTGAATCGAAGTATCGAAATGCACGGCTATCCGATGCAATGGAGGTAGAAGGCCAATTACATGTGATCTCTGAACAATTGCAATCGAAATTTCCGGAGGTTGCGAAATTCTCGGTCAGCCTTACGAACGCTCAAAAGTTACGAGCAAAATTGCTTCGACGGCAACGACGTTTCGCTGAAGCGGTGCCCATTTCACTTGGAGTCGTTTCGTTTCTTTCGGAAATGGCGAAATCGGATTCGACCGCTTCGCCCGAACAACTTTTGTTGGACGCACATATTCAATTGTCAAGAAGTTTGCGGAGCTTGCCGACAGGCAAGGACAAATCACTTGAGGGACTAAAAATTGCCGCAGAGCTCGCGGAGCGCCTAGAGAAAGCGAATTCCAAGGACTTCAAGGTCCTCAGTTTGATTGCTGACGGTCACAACGACCTTGCGTATGACTACAACAGTTTGAAACAATCCGTCCAAGCCGCCTTTCATCGCAAGAAGGAACTGGAAATTCGCGAAATGGTCGTGGCAGGATTCCCCAACAATCCGTTCTATCGCGTTCAATTGGCGCGGTCGATCTTCAAGCAGTCGTACCCTCTAATCTTGCGCGACGAATTGATCGTCGCTCGGGAAAATCTCGATATGGCGATCAACCTCATGGATACAACCAAAGCGGAATATCCTGATGACCTGTTGGTGCGTAAAACGTATGGCGATTGCCGCGCAAACTTGGGCCGTTGGTACTATCGCCAGCGGCGAAACAAAGAGGCGTTGAGTGAATTTAAGTTAGGTGTGGATTGGAATCCGAGCAACGATAATCGGGCCAGTCATCTAGTTTGCTGGGCGATTCTAGAGCCGAACAACGATCAGATTCTAGTTGAAGTGAATAGCATTATCGAAGGAGGGATTCCGAGCCAACGTCCACTCACCAATCTGTTGCACGGATGCGGCTTTGCATTGGAAAAAACCACGAATCCGGAATTGGCAAGAAAGTATAGTGACATGGCGGTACATTTGCTGGAGTTTATGGTGGACGACAACTATTTGCCCACCGACGACATGACGCGATCGCTTTGCACCAACGGCGGTCTTAAAAAAATGCGGCAACGCCCCGAAGTAATGAGTCTTTTGGAAAAGCTCGCCGATCGAAACAAGGACTTGACGGGGACTTCGCCTCCGATGCCGACGAAGGATACTCTCATCCGCGACGTTCGAATTTGGTTCTCGAAACGATCACTCGAAGAACTTACCATCGGCACTTGGATCTATCGGGCAATGGCACCTCGGCTTGAAAAAGCCAAGTGAGTTGAAATCTGCCGTCTCCGACCGGCCTTCGATTTGCCTGCTGAAGTCAACTCCGACCCTTTCTCGATTCCATGTCGTCCGTACAATGTGCGGTCAGATCCAAGTAATTGGAATAAGTGAAGTTCGCGATGGCGCAAAACGCACCCTGCGTTGACGAATGCGGTTTACAAATTCGATGTCGCCATGTGCAATAACGCAGACATCCTTCGGAAACGTTTCGCAGTACGAGCAGCCGACATCATCCCAGCGGTCCCGAGGGCTTGGAGCGTGAATCAGTTTTGTATAATGGCCTTTGTGTACAAAAAAACATTGACGCGTGAAATTCACGAATCCTTTTGATTCGCAAACTTAAGAGAGTAAACAAATGTTGACGTCTCGATTCGCGATTTTGGGAATGGTTCTTTTGGCTGGCGGGTGTGATTCGACGATTGGGCCTGAGACTCGACTTATTGGGAGTAACGTGGGCAAGGCAAACGACAATGCCTCGTCGGTGGTGAATGTTAAAACGGCTGCGAACAATCAGGTCAAAAGCGAACTGAGAAGGCAAACAGGCGTGCCTGGCGCAAGCTCTTTGGTGGCATCCTCGCAGAGTGCCAACGCTGAAACTGCTGCGAGCGAAACACAACAGGAGTCGGTTCCGACTTCGACAATTCAGGATGTAAAGCCGACGCAAGAACAACTTGCACGATGGGCACGATTGCCAATCGAACCGCTGCAATTATTGGCGTGCCGCGAATGGGAAAAAACCGGTTTCGTGACGTGCATGACCCACACGCCCGATGGTCGGCAATTTATCTTGGCAGGAAGCAAGCTGGCGATTTGGTCGCTTGTTGGCGATGAGCCCGAACACACAATGCTCGACCTTATCGACTTGAATCAGAGCCAAGCATTTCGGGCACTCGCCGTTTCTCCCAACGGAGAATGGTTCGCCGCCGGCGACTCCGAGGGGATAATACGAATTTGGAACATCTCGGATCGAAAGGAGTTGATTTCAAAAAAACTTTATTCTAATGACATAACTCA
>JANMEB010000655.1:0-4799 GCA_031376585.1 Planctomycetota bacterium
CAACCATCTCGCGCACCGGCCTTGCCTGCGTTCCAAATCTCGTCGCTGTCTTCACCTAAGATTCCCGTGAACGTCGGACCAGCAATAAAGATGGAATGACGAATCGGCTCCTGTGCAAGACAGGCGTTCAGCGAAATGCCAACAATCAACATTAACTGAACGAAGATTTGAACGCATCGTCGCATGTTTGGCTCCCTGGAGAGGCATTTAAAATTGGAATCATCGTGGTGTTTGCCAACGCATGATTTTAGCAGACGAGAATTGCGGCGTCTCGCCATCTCTCGAGAACAGGCCTGTGCCGTTGGCCTTGACGACCGTGATTTTGGAGATACAATATCTGTACCTGCAAAGATTTACACTACCAACTCATTGACGACGTATTAATCCCCAATTGCGAAGGGAATCTTCCTGTGGCACAGCCTGTATCAATAACGCGGCAAAAGTTTCTCGAAGATCGCCAAGGAAGGACGTTTGCCGATGTGGCCAACGACAAGAGATTCCCTTTCGATGCGGTCATCGAATTCTTTGGATCAGCCGATCGACAACGACGTATGCAAGAATCGGAGACACACCACGGGCGTGCTCCGCTCGCCGGCGTAGTCAAAGAACTTGAGGCTCTGCCAGCCGTTCATAAGTTTTTGGGAACAAAACACCCGCGCAATAGCCAACGATTTCGCCAAGCGATCGGCGTCGTCGTCAGGATTATTATGGAGGGCCATGATTGGCGGAAGTCCGGCAAGAAAGGTTCTTTGGGCGTGCGCAGCACTATCGCGCCGGGAACCCCAAGCCACAATTCTGGAGGACTAGCCTTTTGGTTCATCCGTGCGGAACGATACGAATCAAAACGTGGGCCGGCGTTTATTTCTGTTCGCAAGCGCTGCCGTGATTTTGAGTCGACCAAGGCGCCGGATCGCAATGGCAAGCCAGAGTCGCGGACCAAGAAAGGGTCTCCTAAGCGTCCCAATTGACGCATGGAGTTCATCACCGCGGAGTTCGACGAGACTGTTTGGCTTGCTCTGATACACGAACGGCCGACCGCTTAAAGACGATGCAAACGCGTGGGAATTCGCCGCCGATTTAGGTCGTTGGTGCGAAGACTTGTTTCCCGCTGTAGGCGGGCCATTTAATCAAAAATGAAAACGAACGGCCTGTGAGTCGAACGAAAACCGCGCCGAGTACTCGGACGCGAGCCTTGACTTCGAGTTAACTGCGATGACAACAATTAGTGAGGTGGTCTACTACGGCGGAATAATCGTTGTCGCGATTGGATTGTCGCTTTTGATCGCGGTGTTTTTTCGTTTCGTGCCGCTGTGGTTTAGGGCTTACATGTCAGGTGCCGAGATTAGCATCCTGGCGTTGATCGGCATGAGCCTTCGCCGCGTCAATCCCTCGCTCATCGTCATCGCAAAGATCATGGGCAAACAAGCGGGCTTGGACATCGACCGGCAACAAGGTCTCAGCACAGCTCGACTGGAAGCCCATGCCCTGGCCGGCGGTGACGTGGTCGCAATCCTGAAAAGCATCATCGCTGCGAAAGCCGCTAACATCGACTTGCCGTTCGATCGCGCCATGGCGATTGACTTGTCGGGTCGAAATATTCTGGAAGCGGTGCAAACCAGTATCGTTCCCATCGTGATCGACTGTCCGGATACAAAGCTGGATGGCATCAGCATGTTGAGTGCCGTCGCAAAAAACGGAGTTGAACTATTGGTTCGCGCTCGAGTAACGGTTCGAAGTAATCTGGATCAGTTGGTCGGTGGCGCGACTGAGAAAACGATTATTGCCCGTATCGGACAAGGGATTGTCTCAACCATTGGCGCGGCGGAATCGCATATGGATGTGCTGGAAAACCCCGATCGTATTTCCGAAACCGTGCTTAGTTCCGGGCTTGATTGCAACACTGCATTTCAGATCATCTCCATCGACATCGTTGAAATGGAAGTCGGTGAGAACATCGGCGCTCGGTTGGCAATCGACCAGGCCGCCGCGACAATACGCATCGCGCATGCATTGGCTGAAGGCAGACGGGCGGCTGCAGGCGCCACGTGGCAAGAAATGAAGGCTCTCGTGACCGCCAAGAAAGCAGACCTCGTACTGGCCGAAGCGGAGCTAACCCTCGCGCTTGCCGAAGCATTCCGCACGGGCAAAATAAACTCGAAAAAGCCGCCCGTACCAACAGTATCACTTCCCATTTTTCGAATACCAACTGACTCGTCTGATTCGTTTGGTCGCGTTGGAAATATCTAGGTCAATTTAGTGCCCTGCGTTGGCAAATCGCACTTCCAACCGATTTTTTTATTCTTCGTCGCCGCGGAGTTTGGCAAGGACCGTGAAGTCTTCGAGCGTCGTGGTGTCGCCGGTCGTGGCGCGGCCTTCGGCGATGTCGCGCAACAGTCGCCGCATGATCTTGCCGCTGCGAGTCTTGGGCAGCGAACTGGTGAAGCGAATATCATCGGGTTGAGCGAGGGCACCGATTTCTTTGCGGACATGCAGTTTTAACTCTTGCCTTAACTGCTCGTTCGGCTCGCCAGATTTAATCGTGACGAACACTACGATGGCATGGCCCTTGATTTCATCGGCCCGACCGACAGCGGCCGCTTCCGCGACGCAAGGATGCGAAACCAACGCACTTTCGATTTCGATCGTACTCAATCGGTGACCCGAAACATTGATCACGTCGTCGATCCGGCCCATGATCCAATAGTATCCGTCGGCGTCTTGTCGCGCATTATCGCCGGTGAGGTACATGCCAGGTATGCGTGTCCAATACTGTTCGCGATGTCGCTGATCGTCACCCCAAATGCCTCGCAGCATTCCTGGCCAAGGCTGGGCGATGCACAACATTCCGCCTTGATTTGCGTCAACGCGCCGGCCATTTGCTTCCACGATCGCGGGAACTACGCCAGGAAGTGGCCGAGTGCAACTGCCGGGCTTGGTAGCCGTGATCCCAGGAAGCGGCGACATCATGACACCGCCGGTCTCGGTCTGCCACCAAGTATCCACGATCGGGCAACGCTCGCGACCGATCTTGCGGTGATACCACATCCAAGCCTCAGGATTGATCCCTTCGCCGACGGTGCCGAGTAAACGAAGGCTGCTCAAGTCATGCCCGTCGACATGATGATCGCCCCACTTAATAAAGGTACGAATAGCGGTCGGTGCGGTGTACAGTGTGCTGATTCGATACTTTTCGATGAGCAACCAAAAACGATTCTCGGCGGGAAAGTTCGGTGCGCCTTCGTACATGAACACGGTCGCCCCATTGGAAAGCGGACCGTAAACGATGTAACTGTGGCCGGTGATCCAGCCGCAATCCGCGGTACACCAGAACAAATCTTCGGGTCGCCAGTCGAACACCCATTGAAACGTGAGCTTGGTCCACAAGTTATATCCAGCGGACGTGTGGCGAATCCCCTTGGGTTTTCCGGTCGATCCGCTTGTGTACAAGATGAACAGCGAATGTTCACTGTCGACGGGCAAGGCAGGACAAACGTCGGAGGCAGTCTGCATCAAATCATGCCACCAATGATCGCGACCTGGGGTCATTTGGACCGACAGGTCGCCGCGCTTGAACACAATGCAATTTTTGACGGACGGGCTCTTGCCCAAAGCGTCGTCGACTGTCTCTTTAAGCGGGAGGAATTTGCCGCGTCGCCACAAGCCATCCGAGGTTATGATCAACTTGGCTTGGGCATCATTATTTCGATCAGCGATCGCCTCAGCGGAGAATCCGCCGAAAATGACCGAGTGAATTGCTCCGATCCGCGCACAGGCCAACATCGCAATCGGCAATTCGGGCGTCATGGGCATGTAGATCGAGACGACATCGCCAGAGGAAATACCCAACGATCTCAAGGCGTTGGCGAATCGGCAGACTTCGCGGTGCAATTCTCGATAGGACAGCCGTCGCGTGTCGCCCGGTTCACCTTCCCATAGAATCGCGGCTCGTTCGCCGTGACCAGCAGCGATCTGGGCGTCGAGACAATTGTAGCTTGCGTTGGTTGTGCCACCGTCGAACCAGCGCACGAGTTCTTGGTGTTGTTCGAATACTGTTGTGAAGGGCTTGAACCAATGCAGTTGGCTGTGTGCCATCTCGCGCCAAAAGTCATCGCGGTGATTTAGAGCGCGGTCGTAGAGGTCTAGGTACTGCTGCTCGGTTGAAATCCGCGCTTGAGCGGCGAACTCGCGACTAGGTAGGAATTTGCGATCTTCCTGCATGACCGTTTTCAAACTACCTGCGGCCGTCGCATGCATGCTTTTGTCCTTGTGCAAAGTTCAACCTAAATCTGTCCGCCAGCATTTTAGTCTGTGCGGATTCGGAGTAACATTGCGGTATTGGCCTTAGAATTTGCTTTGTCTGGCACAATCAGTTGCCAAGTCGCAGGCTGAATACTGTGAAAAATGCGGACATTGCGGCATTCATGCGCCCTATTAATTTGCGGAATATCGCTGCCAACATGATCCACAATGCGTTGATTGCGATAGCGCTATTCACCGTTAATTGTTGGGGCCCTTCTTGGCACCGCGATGAGATTCCTTATCAGCAACTTGCTGCACCGAATCCCGAAACTGGTGATCGCGGCCATTTTAAGGGGGAACCGAATCCCGAAAGCTTGTTCAGTGCCGAAACGTTTGCCGGGGTGAAGTTTGAGTACAAGTACTCCAACCAATCGAAGTCCGGTGTGTACTACGCTCGCCTGACAGAATTGAAATATAGTTCGTTCGTCGACGAGAATCGATCGTGGTGGACAAAACGCATTGCGGACCATGAACTTCTCAAGCATGAGCAAGGGCATTTC
>JANMEB010000672.1:0-6534 GCA_031376585.1 Planctomycetota bacterium
CGACAAAGAAACTCAACAAACTGCAATCGGCATCGAGCCAGAGCATTCGGAATTGATGCGGCAAACTCGGCGGATGCTGCAGGACCCGCGCGCCCGGCGATTGGCAATTCAATTTGCCTGCCAATGGCTGCACGTTCGGGATTTCGATCAAAACAATGACAAGAACGAACAGTTGTATCCTGAATTTTCCGAACTTCGTCACGATATGTGCGAGGAAACCGTCCGTTTCTTCGAAGACATGTTTCGCAACGACGGTTCGATTCTTGACCTGATCGATTGCGATCACGCGTTTATGAACCAGCGGTTGGCGAAACATTATGGAATCGAAGGGGTCAGCGGATCCGAATGGCAAAAGATTAACGGGATGCGTACTCGGGGTCGTGGAGGAATTCTGGGGATGGCCACAGTATTGGCCAGTCAGTCGGGAGCCTCTCGGACGAGCCCGATTCTGCGCGGCGTTTGGGTTTCGGAAACTTTGCTTGGCGAGCGACTGCCGCGTCCTCCTGCCAATGTTCCAAAATTGCCAGAAACCGTCCCCGATGGATTGACGGCCCGCCAATTAATTGAACTCCATAGCGGCCAGCCCGAATGCGCCAAGTGCCATGTTCGAATTGATCCCTACGGTTTCGCGCTGGAACAGTTTGATGCGATCGGGCGATTGCGTCCGCTGCAGGTCGATACTCGGGCTGAGTTAGTCGACGGCAGGGTTATTGAAGGCATCGCCGGGATGGAAGCATATCTTTCAACAGACCGGCGCGAGGATGTTGTTCGTCAATTCTGCCGCAAGTTGTTGGGTTTCTCGTTGGGTCGCGAGGTTTTGTTGTCGGATGAACCGTTGCTGGATGAAATGCAAGAATCGCTAAAACAAAATGGCTATCGATTTAGCGTTGCGGTAGAATCCATAGTCACTAGCCCCCAGTTCCTAAGTATTCGAGGACGATTGACTAACCATTAGCAGCCTGTTGAATTAGGTTCGTATTCCGGAACAATTTGCAGTGCGTCATTCCCGCGAAGGCGGGAATCCAGTGATTTCGCGTTTGCCAAACGTGGATCCCCGCCTTCGCGGGGATGACATGCCATATTTCAACGGGCCAATAGGCTTTAAAATTCAGAAACCAGGAGACCGTTGGTATGAGCGTTCATCATATTTCCCGGCGCACCATTTTGCGCGGTATGGGCGTCTCCATGGCACTTCCTTGGATGGAGTCGGTGCGAGTTTGGGGAGCTGCCGGTAGAAGTCGATTTGAGGATGGGCAGGCACCCGTTCGAATGGCGATTCTATTTGCCGGTTGCGGCTTTCACAGCCGGGAGTGGTGGGCCAAGGGTTCCGGAGCATCGATGGAACTTGGCAAGGTTTTGCAGCCGCTGAACGATTTTCGCGAACGCCTGGTTTTTATTCGCGGACTTTATAACGCCGAAGCCTTGAAAGGAAACATTCACAGCTCGCAAACCGGGAACTTGCTTTCGGGAGCACCTCTTGCAGCCGGCGGCTCCATTCGCAGCGGAACCAGCGTGGATCAAATCGTGGCGCAGCAGATCGGTAAAGCAACAAAGCTTCCTAGCCTGGTGCTCGGTTGTGAAATGTCCAACCCGGCGGTGCATAAAAACTATTCGATGCTTTACAGTTCGCATATCTCCTGGAGTAGTCCCACTACTCCGACTCCATTGGAAGTCTATCCCGCTTTGGCATTCGACCAATTGTTCAAGGATGAAGCGCAACGCGGCGAAAAAAGCGTCTTGGATGCCGTCATGGACGACGCGCAAGATTTCCGGCGCGAGATCAGCCGGCTGGACCAACAGAAACTTGATGAGTACTTGAATTCGGTTCGCGAAGTCGAACAGCGGATTGATCGCGCTGGAAAGCTAGGTGAAGTCCAAGGCTGGCGCCCGACGTTGTCGACGCCCAACATCGCCCGTCCGAACGATGGAATTCCACAGAACATTGTCGACCACATGCGCCTGATGTCGGACATTCTCGTCCTGGCCTTCCAAACCGATACGACGCGTGTGTGTACGCTCAAGCTGAACAATGACCACGGCACCCTGCGATTCCCGCATTTGGGTGTGGACTACATGATCCATCATTTGCTCTCGCATAGTGACAGCGATGATTGGTTGAAAGTGAATCAGTTTTTCCTGGAACAGGTTGCCTATATCGCTCGCCGCCTTGATTCGATCCAGGAAGGTGAGCGGACAGCATTGGACAATTCGATGCTGATGCTCTGTTCCAGTATGCTGCATGGAAATCATGATGCGACGCAGTTGCCCGTCGTCTTGTTGGGATCGGGAGGGGGTCAAATCCAAGGTGGGCAGAACCTCGATTACCTGGAAAACCCCGACCGACAAATGTGTCGCCTGTACCTGAGCATGATGAACAAGATGGGATTGAAGCTCGACCGATTCGGTGACGCGACGAGCCCCCTGCCAGAAATTTAGAGCGCATTTCGCGTAACTCTAGCGTCTGACGTAGCCGAGGTCGACAGAATTTGGGCCGTCCCGGCGCGCCGGGATGGCGAGTTCCGCTACAGCAAAACGGGACGCGCTCTAGCTCATGATTCTTTGGCGCGTTACGCTTTTGAATTGAGCCGGTCTGACCCTTAGCAACAACGCCGAACGCGTTGATTGGCCGCTCAGAGGGTACGTAATACGGAAATCAATCACGGACCCCCTGGGAACGAATTGATAGGAGTGCCTCGATGAAGAACATACGCGATTCCATCGGTCAACCGATGGAGTGGATTCAGCCCAACGCTGCGGACCGGTCATACGAACTCCGCGCGCGAACGGACGTCGTGGCGACACTCCGTTGGCCAAAGACAGGCGGCTCGCTTGCTTTGGGTGAATCCGCCGACGGAAATTGGTCGTTCAAGCGGACCGGTTTCATCAGCACGAGGGTCACGGTGCGCGCTACCGGGACCGAGCCCAATATCGCAGTCTATTCACCGAATTGGCTCGCAGGAAAGGGAACATTGGAGCTGGCCAGCGGAGCCAAGTACCTCTGGACCATCATTGGTTTTTGGGGGTCGCAATGGGCCTTTTGCAATGAGGCGGGCGAGCCCCTTGTGCACTACAGGGTTGAGTGGCTACTCCAGAAAGCAACCGCCACGGTGGAGATCACGCCAGCCGGTGCTGCGGTATCCGAACTTTCTTTGCTAACGTTGTTGGGCTGGTATTTCATAGTGCTGGCGGCCGAAGATCACATCGGTCTGTTGCCCGGCCTCGTTGCTATCGGTACCGCAGGCTGACCGGCTCGTTAGAAATCGTCCAGTATTAAACGAACTTAGAGAAGACTCTGAGCGTAAAGGCGGAACGTTCGGCAAGTGATTCGGACAACCGCGGTGTGGAACATTTTTTCTTCTTTTAGGGTTGATTCTTTTCAGGTTGCGCCGTGGCTTTTGCCAGCAAGTCATCGACTTGCGTCCACAGCGTTTTCCAACTCTCGCGCTCCGCTTCGGGCAATGACTCGAGTCCCTCAGCGTCGCGGATGCCGGCGATGTCGGAGTCGACTTTCCAGTGCTCGAGAGTCGTTGCGATGGCCGCGCGTTGCTGTTCGTTAGCGCTGGCGAGCAACGTGGTCCAGACGGTTAGTTCGGCCTTCAGCCAGCCTAGGGCTTGTTGCCGCAAGAGGGTTTTTGCCACGTCGTTCGGAGCGGGATCGTCCTTCCCCTTGCCGCAACCGGCCAGCGAGGCGGCAGAAGCCGTGTTGTATCGAATCTGGACTCGGCGATCGTCGCCGAGTTTCGGGTCGGCCGCGAGCGCTTCGGCAAAGAGCCGAGCCGCTGTAGCTTGGAGTGATATCTCGTAGGCTCGTTGTGCGAGCGCAAGCCGCTCGGCATTGTCGTTCGGCTGTTGATCTCCTTTGATAATGGCTGACAGTCGCGCATCGAGGGCGATCATCGCCGGTTCAGAATCGCGAAGTTCTGCAAGTTCACGCTTTGCTTCGGCCGTGCCTTCGGCATCATCCAGACCTCGGGCCGCCATGATCAGGTTGCGCAGGTGGTTGGTCAGGTACCGCCGATAGGTTGGGTTTCTCGGGTTGGCTTCCAGGGCCTTCTTCTGCCAGACGACCGCCTGCTGAAGACGACCGCGGGCCGCCTCGAATCGCCTGGCATCGATATCGATCGTGGCCATGTTGTTGAGCAGCCCTCCCAGTTCGCTGGCGAAGTCGGGAGACTCCGGATGCTCCTGTGCCAGCCGCTCCCGGATTGGCAGCACCGACTCGTACGCCTTGATCGCCTCGCCCGGCTTGCCGGTTCTGCTCAGCAAGTTGCCGATGGTGTTGTGGATGACTGCCAGTTTGTTCTGAAACTCGTTGACCGTGGGATTGGCGTCGGCCAGCTTCTGCTGGATCGCAAGGGCCGACTCATACGCCTTGATCGCCTCGCCCGGCTTGCCGGTTCCTCTCAGCAAGTTGCCAATGTTGTTGTGGCTGCCTGCCAAGTCGCTCTGGAACCGAGTGACGGTGGGGTTGGCGTTGACCAGCTTCTGCCGGATCGCAAGGGCCGACTCATACTCTTTCAAGGCTTCGTCCGGCCTGCCGGCTGCGCTTAGCAAGCCGCCGAGGTTGTGGTGGCTGGCCGCCAGGCGGCTCCCTAACTCGGTTACGATAGGGTTACCATCCGCGAGTTTCTGTTGGATCGCCAGTGCCGACTCGTGCGCCGCTAGCGCCTCCTCCGGCTTGCCGGTGTCTCTCAGCAAAAGGCCGATGTTGTTGTGGCTGCCCGCCAGGTCGCTCTGGGTCTCGATGTCAGTGGGGTTGGCGTCGGCCAGCGTCTGAAAGATCGCCAATGCCGACTCGTGCGCTTTCAACGCCTCGGCGGGCTTGCCGGTGTCGCTCAGCAGGTTGCCGATGTTGTTGTGGTTGCCCGCCAGGGCGCTCTGGAACCGAGTGACGGTGGGGTTGGCGTCGGCCAGCTTCTGCCAGATCGCCAGTGCCGACTCGTGCGCCGCTTGCGCCTCGCCCGGCTTGCCTGTGGCGAAGAGCAAGATGCCTATGTTGTTGTGGCTGGTTGCCAAGGCGCCCTGGAAAAGGGTGTCGGTGGGGTTGGCGTCGGCCAGCTTCTGACGGATCGCCAGCGCCTCTCGGTGCGCGATCAGCGCGTCCTGTTTGTCGCCAATCGAGTCGGTCAATGTGCCCAGGTCGAAGTTGGCACTGGCCAGGCGAGCCATGGATTCGGGTCGGGTGTCGTCGTCAGCCTGGAGGCGTTCACGCAAGTCTTTGAAGAAGGCCAGCGGCTCCTTCAACAGGGTCTTGCGGAGGCCTTCGAGTTGCGGGCTGTTCTTCAGTTCGCCCTCGTTGGCGACGACGTCGCCGAACCGCTTCACGGCGTCAATGGCCTGTATCTCGCGCGACTCCGCGCGGGCTTGCTGCTCCTTGGCGGCCGATTCGGCCGCGACGGCCCGGCCTCGTTCGCGATTCGCCCACACCGCCAGCGCCGCGCTGATCGCCGTCGCCATTACCAGCAACAGCGCGAAGGCTCCTGCCGTAACCAATTCCGCACGGTGCTTACGAGCAAACTTGCTCAGCCGATAACTCATGCTCGGCGGACAGGCTTCCACGGCGTCGCCGTCCAGATAGCGCTGGATGTCGCGGGCCAGACCGTTGGCCGTCTCGTAACGCCGATCACGCTGCTTCTCTAGACACTTCATCACCACCCAATCGAGATCACCTCGCAGCAATGCCATCAACTTCTTGGGTTCGATATGACGCAGGGCTGCCGAGGACGCCAATGACTCATCGGTCGATAGCCGCGTGCTCGGTTTGGACGGCTCTTCTTCCCGGATGATGCGAATCATCTCGGTCAGCGCCGCCTTCTTAAGCCGCTTGGCGTCGATCGGCCGTAGCCCAGTGAGCAGTTCGTACAGAATGACTCCCAGCGAGTAGATATCGGCCCGGGTGTCGATGTCGACATTCGAGAAACCTGCCTGCTCGGGGGACATGTAATCCAGCGTCCCGACGACCGCGCCGAAGCCGGTCGACATCGTCTCCTCAGTCAGCTTGCCGGAAATCGCCTTGGCCACGCCGAAGTCGATCACTTTGGGGACCGGTCGGGCATCGACCAGCGTCACCAGAATATTGGCCGGCTTGAGGTCTCGATGAACGATTCCCTTGTGGTGCGCATGCTGCACCGCTTGGCAGATCGGTACGAATAGTTTCAGGCGCTGCCGCGGAGTGAGTTTGGCCTCGTCGCAGAATTTGTTGAGCGGCAGGCCGTTGACCAGCTCCATCACGAAGAACGGCTGGCCGCTGGGGGTCATCCCGCCGTCGAGCACGCGGGCGATATTGGGGTGATCCATTAGGGCCAGCGCTTGCCGCTCCTGCTCAAAACGCTGCAGTACGGCCCGTGAATCCATCCCGGTCTTGATCAGCTTCAGGGCGACCTTCCGTTTGACCGGTTCGGTCTGCTTGGCGACCCAAACTTCGCCCATGCCACCTTCGCCGATTTTCTCTTGCAGTGTGTAGCGGCCGGCGATTACGGTGCCTGGTCCGGTTAGCGGTTGGTAATCGATGGTGATGACCTGGGAGGATGGTTC
>JANMEB010000682.1:0-1114 GCA_031376585.1 Planctomycetota bacterium
CCGCAAGCGGACAACTGCGCTCCGCCACGTCGGAGTCGGCCTCAGGATATATTCCGGTGGTTTTCGAATATGGCGAGGACATCGCGTCTCTAAACCTGCCGATTGGTTCTCAAGCGCAAGTTGCCGTGTACACCCATAAATTGCATGTGTTGAGCATCGTGCGCAAGATCATCTTGCGGATGAAGAGCTGGGAAAACTACGTTATTATTCCGTTTGGCGGTGGGGGTCATTAATTCGTTGCGATTGCCGCAGATGCGCTGAAACGCCAATGCCCGTCTCGCACCAACGGACGGCAACGCGACGACGCAAAATCCGCCGATCGCAATAGCATTGCGAGTTCAAAATGAGGCTCAAGGATTGGCGTGATGCTTGTCGCCGACATCGTTTCGCAATACTGTTTGCATCGCTCTTGATAACGTTAGTGATCGGCCCCTTGCTGGATGCGCTGTGGTCCGAAGCCAACGCGGAGGAAATTCTTGTCACATTGAATCTGTTCGTAGCCGTTTTTAGTTTGGGGCTGGGCCGAACGGTTTTTCGCTGGTGCTTGGGGCTCGCCTGCACGTCGTTCTTGATGCGCTGGATCCTCTTTCCGATCCACGCGGATTTGCTGATTCCCGCAGGGCGGCTGCTCTGGGTTTCGCTGTCGCTGGCGGTCAGTGTGGGAATCCTGCGAGTCGTTTTGAGTTCGGGGCGCGTCGACTCGGAGCGGATTTTTGCGGCCCTGAGTTTGTACGTTTTGTTTGGCTTGGCATTTGGCGATCTTTTCGCGAGCATCGAATCTATCCATCCGGGTTCGCTGGCCGGTATCAAAGCCGCTGACGCCGGAGTCGGGTCGGTGTTGAGTCAAGCGATCTACTTTAGCTTTGTCACTCTTGCGACTGTGGGCTATGGCGACATCTCGCCAGCCACTGCGCTAACGCGCGGACTGGCAAATATCGAATCGATCATCGGGCAGTTGTACTTGGCGGTTTTGATTGCTCGACTTGTCAGCCTGCATGGTAGCCACCAGTCGGGTGGTTTGCTCAAGCCGGGCAAGTCATCGCAGGTCAACGAGGTGCACGAATAAAACAAACGTTATTTTTTCAATAAGGCACAACCAATCATGAAAATCGCG
>JANMEB010000087.1:0-8930 GCA_031376585.1 Planctomycetota bacterium
CTCCAAATCCGCTACCACCTCCACCGCCCCCGCCAAATCCACCAGCGCCGCCACGGCCGCCCCCGCCTCCTCCAAATCCGCCGCCACCACCTCCACCGCCGTGGAATCCACCTCCACCGCCATGAGTACCGCCCATGGCGCTTAACCATCCGTTGGTCGTCAGCATTGCGGTCAACGCCAGAAACAAAGCTCCGGTAGTTATTAGGAATCGTCGAGTCATGTTCTATCTCCCCATAGTGTTCAATTGAGTTGTCGTGATTGCGGAATTATTACAGGCTATCGGGTGACCGGCTGACGCTTCAAAACGACCTCGTCAGTGTCAGGTAGGGTTACGCCCCCTTTTGTCCGTTGAGTGGATTGCCAACCGTATGCGCTATCATCAAGCCGGACGAAAAAATTGATTGATGATGTCGGCGTCCCATCGATTGTCATGCCGTGCATTTCAGCCGCCCAGCCTTTTTCCGTTGGGGTCCAAGCTCCCACCGCGTGACCGCCGTCGGAACTGAACGTCCAGGATTGAATGCGACCTTCCTGGGCATTCCAGCCGATCATTTGCACGCCTGATGTGGTGGAGCCGTCCGCATTTGTGACCGAGTATTGACGCTCAACAAAGCTCTTGTTTGCCACCCAGCGGCAAGTCGATTCAGTTTTCGCGCCGTGGGCTTCGGCTGTCCAGGTTCCAATGAGCCATTCGAGGTCGGATAGACTGCCGTAGTTGGAGGACATTTCAATTCGAGAATCGCGAACGGTCGCCATGAGCCAATTTCCATTGACCTTGACGTGCACTGCAGTGTACTTGCCAAACGCCGGTGCGCCGGCAAACGGAGGATCGACCGTCGTCCTCCCATCCTCAATCACGGCCACGTCGCTCAACATTCGCAAAGAGTCGATCATGATCTTAAGGCGCGCGTTTGGATTCTCGGCGAAAAAACGGCTATAGCCTTTTTCGATCGCTTCCCGACCCGCGTAGACTTCGCCGGTTTCATCGATGTACTCACCATCTTCGGTCCAGCACTCGGCAACGGCCTTGGCGTCGTGCTTGTTGAAGACCTCAATGAACTTGTCGGCTTGTGCGCGAATCATAGCCAACGACGCATCCGACGGAGACTCAAACTTGACCACTTTGGTTTCTGGAACCACCACCGCTTCTTTCTTAACGACCGGCGGCGTTTCCTGCCCGACACTTATCCCGCAGCCAAGAACCGCTATCCCGCAGCCAAGAACCGCGAGGCACGGTGCAAGAAAAAACCATCCCGCGTCTCGAACGCGAAACAAATCGCAACGTAAAACTCTCATAGTGTGATCCAATCAGGAAAGGGATTTGAAGTCCGCGAAAATACAAAAGGAAGGAGTCGAGCGATTCCGTGCATCGCCGTTTTCCGGCGAGCTGGTCGATCCATGCGACTCGGATCGTTCAGGAAAACACGATCCAAGGGTAACCCGTTCAGGCCCACGTTTCCGAAACGAGAGAATCCATTTTCCTTCGCAGAGTTTTTGAATGCAATAGTCGAAAAATGAAAGAGTCGTCAATTTAAACAATTGCGATCTCAAGGACCGACACAAGCAGTTCGAAAACGCAGACCAAGGTATACGCTGGTACACTCCCCAAAATTTGAAATGGGATTGTCAGCGTCACTTGCCCATGGCTGCGCGTGCGGCCTCGATCTTCGCTTTTACGGCGTCGAGGTTGAAGCTTGCGCCCTTCTGCATCGGAGGATACTCGATGGCGGTCATGGCGAGTTTCGCCACCTGGTCCTGGACAAATACAAACCGCCAGAACTCATACTTGTACCAATCCCAATATTGGAACGACCCGGAATTTCCTTCAAACCAGTTCATGCGCTCGAACGGATCGAGGCGGAGGTTGCAGATCGTCGGCACCTCGGGATGGACCTTGGCACCCAGCCAGCCACCGGGTTGGTCGAGGAAGCGATACTTGTAGTCGTCGATGCGCACTGCACCGAGATCACTTTCGCCAAAGTAGTAGATTTCGTGACGCGCGGTCGGGCCTTTGCCGGTGATCAGATCCATTTGATTGTATCCATCCAAATGGTTCTTGTAGGTCTTGTCGCCGATCTTCTTTCCTTTCAACAGTTCGGCGCCGATGTCCGTATTGCCGGCTGCGGCGACGAAAGTGGGAAGCCAATCCTGGCTGGAGAAGATGCCGTTTTGCACCGTGTCGGCTGGCACTTTGCCGGGCCACCGCAGAAGGCAAGGCGCGCGGAAGCCGCCTTCATAGACCGTGCCTTTGCCGCCGAAGAAAGGGGTGTTGCCGCCATCGGGCCAGGTGAAGTTCTCCGTGCCGTTGTCGGTGGTGAAAACAACAATGGTGTTGTCTTCCACGCCCAGGTCCTTGAGCTTCTGCATGGTGGCGCCGACGATGTCATCGAGTTGGGCCATGCCCGCCTCCTGCATGGACCAGCCATTCTCCGAGTTGCGCATTTGCTGGTACTTCTCGGAGAGATGCGTTACGACGTGCATGCGCGTGGGATTGAGCCAGAGGAAGAAAGGCTTGCCGTCCGCTTTGGCTTTGTCGAGGAACTTGAACGAGAGGGCCTGGATTTCGTCGTCCACCGTCTCCATCCGCTTGGGATAGAGCGTGCCGGCGTCCTCGACCCTCTGTTTGCCGATTTTGCCCCAGCGCGGATCAACCGTCGTGTCGTCCTTATCCGTAGCCCAGCTATGGACCATGTTGCGCGGGCCGACCTTGCTGAGCAGCTCCTGCGGATAGGCAGGATGTGCGGGGTCTTCCATCGCGTCGAGGTGATAGAGGTAACCGAAGAACTCGTCGAAGCCATGCACGGTGGGCAGGAATTCATTGAGATCGCCGAGGTGATTCTTGCCGAACTGCCCTGTGGCATAGCCCAGGTCTTTGAGCGCGGTGGCGATGGTCATCGCCTGTGCGGGCAGACCGATGGGCGAACCCGCCTGGCCGACTGTGGTCATGCCCGTTCGAATCGGCAACTGGCCGGTGATGAACGCTGCGCGACCCGCCGTGCAACTCGCTTCGGCGTAGTAGTCGGTGAAGATCATTCCTTCCTTGCCGAGCTTGTCGAGGTTCGGGGTTTTGCCGCCCATGAGGCCGCGGTGGTAGGCGCCGATATTCCACATGCCGATGTCGTCGCCCATGATGACGACAATGTTTGGTTGTTTGGCCAGTGTCGGATTTGTTCCCGGCACAAACGAAACGAGTTGCTGCGTCGGCGCCGTTCGGGATAGCTGCAAGCTTTTGTTCAGCCCGTCTGCGCAACAAGGCGCTGGTGGAGCTGAATCCACGCGAGACTCATTCGCCGGTAGAAGACTCGCAGGAGCCGCACGGGCGACTTGCTCCGAGGTCAGATCGACGGTTGCCGCCACGTATCCAATCAGCGCACCCAGCGCGATCAGAAAAAGAAATTGAAATTGCCGGATGCGCATAAGAAATAACTCCCGTTGTGAAATTCGGTCCCAACTCGCCCATTTTTAGAATGTTGAAAACGAGTCCCCCCGGTCGGTAATCCTAATTCAGACTTTCTCAATTGGGAAATAGGTGGCACATTTCAACCAAAAAGTAGCGATAACTACCAAGTGCTTGCCCGGAATCGCAAAGAAAACGAACCCTAATTCGCCAAAAACCCAATAGGCAATATTGATCAAGACGAAGCACATGCCGCATTCGTGCCCCGTCCAATCTCCACAGCTCAGCCGAGACAAATTGTCGTCGTCGAGTCAACCTATCCAACCGACTTTGCCGGCTAGGAAAGATGCCCGTTCAGAGCGAGTTATCTTTATTCGGATTAGTCCGAGTAGTGCCGTGAAACAGGTTAAATCGGTTTTCTCGAAAAGTCGATATATTCCATGAAATCCGGCGCTTCGTTCGCGACCGTAGTCGCCCGCTCGCTTGGGTTTCGGTACGACGAATTTCGTGTCCGAAGTGCAATTCTTGGCAATAGTGGCAGTGGATAATTGAACATGCTCGCTCGACACCCAAGAAGTTTCGCGGCAATTTTGCCATTGGTCGTAGTATCAATTTCGCTGACGGCATCCGCCAAAGCGCAATCGTTGGAACAGGGCAACGGCGACCGTCCGTCGGCGCCGAGTTATTTTGCGATACTAAATTCTTCCGCGCAAACGCCTCAGTCGACATTGGCTTTCGGCAATTCTCCCAACTCCGCATGGAATTCGAACCAAAAGTCGACTCCCGCAACGGAATCATTGAGTTCGCAGGGAATAGCTACCGAAATTGGGGAGCCCCACAAGTTCGAAATGAAATCCGAGATCGGAGTTTTGCAGCCTGTCGATAATGAAAACGTCGTACCTCAGTCCCCAGGCCAATCAGAGGAACTGAAAACTATCGAACAAAAATCGGTAGAGGATTTGGACATGTCTGCCAAATGGAATCATGGATTGGAGCTGAAGTCGAAGAACGGCGACTTTCGCGTCCACGTAGGCGGGCGCACGCAGTTCGACGCAGGTTGGTTCGGTGTTAATGACAATGTCGACGCCAATATTAATGAGCCTTATCAAAACGGAGTAGATCTTCGTCGCGCTCGTTTGCGAGTCGACGGGACGATGTACAAGTCCATCGATTGGGCGGCTGAATACAACTTTGTCGAGGGTCAGCGGACCCGAAATTCGGCCGGCACCGGAACGACAGACTTCGCAGTCACAACCTTTACCGATTTGTATTTGACATTTAAGGAACTTCCTCGGGTGGGCAATCTCCGCATCGGAAATCAAAAAGAGCCAATTGGTTTCGAGCATTTGGTCAGCAGCCGATTTCTGCCGTTTATGGAACGGTCTTACAATCAGGATGCGTTTTACGGGGGTAGCTTCAACGGATTCTCGCCAGGAATCCAAGCGTTCAATACCTATGGCTGCGAATCTGGCACATGGGCCTTGGGATTATTCAAACCGGTGAGCAACGGTTTTGCGTACAGTGCGAACGATTCCGAGTATGCGGTTACTGGTCGTGTTACGAAATTATTGTGGTTTGCGGATGACGCGAGCGATTTGCTGCATTTGGGTGGTTCGTTCCGCCAATTCACGACGGTGGATAACCAAATTCGATTTCGGACTCGCGAGGCCGTGCGAACTGGACTGTCCACGGTTTGGCCGATCCCAGCAGATACCGGAACATTACTGGGCGATGACGGTACGTTTTTCAACGGTGAATTGGTCCGTGTCTTCGGTTCTTGGACATTTCAAGCGGAATACTTGGTTAGCTTTTTAACCGACGCGCAAACGGCCGGTCCTCCGGCTGGTCCGCTTGCGGATGAAGTGATGTACCACGGTGGATACGTGCAACTTCTCCACTTCCTGACGGGAGAACACGACAATTACGATCGCAAGACAGGATGCTTTGGCCGTGTGATCCCACTGCAAAACTATCGCAGCCGGGACGGAGAGTGCGGATCGCCATGTGGCAACGGGGCTTGGCAGATTGGAGCGAGGTACAATTTTTTGGATCTCAACGATAATGGGATCAACGGCGGCGAGCTGAGCAACGGCACTTTGGGATTGAACTGGTTTTTGAATCCCAATCTTAAAATGCAGTTTGACTATATCTTGACGCATCGCGACGCCCCGTTGGCCGGGGACGCCGGCGATGGTTGGATCAATGGCTTCGGATATCGCTTAGCCGTAGATTTCTAGGCGGCGTCTCAAACTGCAATTTTGTGGATTCGCTTGTCCCAGACTGACGGAACCAAGTCCATGGGACGAACGACGACGAAACACAAAACTAATACAAAAAAATTAACAAACCGGTAACTACTTTTTAACCTGGACGCATCGGAATCCGACGTGATTACTGGCGGTCGTGACTTCCCCTTTTCCTCGGCTTCCGACCATGTACCGCGTACAGTACTGATCCGTGCAAAGAAACGAACCGCCGCGATGAACTTTTTTTCGTTCGGTTGGTTCGGCTGGATCGTAGGGTGACGAAGGGCCAGGCGGATTACGTGCGACTTTGACTTTTGCCAGTTCAACGTAGTAGTCAGGCCGATACCAATCGGAACACCATTCCCACACGTTTCCAGACATGTCGTAAAGTCCGTAACCATTGGCGGGAAATTGTGAAATCGGCGCTATTCCCGCGAAGCCGTCGTCGGCAGTGTCCTTCATGGGAAACGTCCCCTGAAAAATATTGGCTTGCCATTGGCCCTTGGGTTTGAGTTCATTTCCCCAGGGATAAAGCAGTCCGGACGCGCCGCCTCGGGCAGCCATTTCCCATTCGGCTTCAGTTGGCAATCGTTTGCCAGCCCACTTGGCGTAAGCGACGGCGTCGTCGTAAGCGATTTGGACGACGGGATATTTTTCGCGCCCATCGATCGAGCTGTCCGGTCCTGTCGGATGCCGCCAGTTCGCGCCCTGGATGTACGACCACCATTGGTAGTGATCGTTTAGCGGAACCGCTTGTGCTGGCGGTGAAAACACAACCGACCCGGCAACCAGATTTTCCGGCGGGGCGCTAGGAAAGTCTTCCGCCTTGGGCACTTGCTCGGCAATGGTGACGTATTTAGTCGCAGCAACGAACGCCGCGAATTGTTCGTTGGTGACCTCGGTTTGGTCCATCCAAAAACCGTCCACAGCAACGCGATGAATGGGTCTCGCGTCGCGCATGTCGTCGGGTCCGCCGTTGGGCAAGCTGGTTGGGTCTTCGCAACCCATCGAGAACTCGCCCCCCGGAATCCAGACCATGCCTTCGGGAGTTTCTGCGGTAGGCACAATCGTGTTGGCGATCGTTGGCTGGACCGTCAATTCGTCAACAGGTTGCTTGCCGTTCAACTCATTCGCCGATATTCCCAATTCGTTCTTCGATTTGCCAACGTTCGATTTGCCAGTGATTAATTTTGGACCTGAGTCGACCGGAGTATCTCGTATAGCCCACCAGACCAAGAAGGCCGAGCCAATCACTACGAGAACTCTCAGCAACCAAGTGATAACCCTAGTGTGGCTGGATCGCAACGCATTGGCTGGCATTGCCATATCGAGCTTGGAACTCAGATGTTTGCCGACAGGTTTTTTTTTCGACATCGAAATGGTCGCCTTTGTTACGCCGACAACCAGGCTCAATCCATCGTGCCAATCACGAGTGGCAGCCAAGAGCCGTCGAGGATTACCTCGTTGCTCAAAGCAGTCCAGGAATCGAGGCGACAAGCGACCCTTGGGCGCGGGACCAAGTTCGACTTATTGTCTTTTTCTGGAGACGTTGAGCCAGCTTACCGCGAGAGTGATCCGCCTGCAATGCGCACCAAGGCTCGCGTCGTTTCAGAAGCTGAACTGTAATTGAGTTCGCATTAACCAGCCGGCATTGCCTGGATCAATGTCGAGGGCAAACGAATCGACAGGCGCACCGTTCAATTTGGTCGCGTCGATGGTCAGCTTGGCCGAATGCCTGCGAAAGTACCAAACGGCACCGATGGCTTTCTCGTCTGCGCTTTGAACGCTTGCTCCCAGCGTCCCGGATTCGCCGACCACACGCGACCAGCGAGCCAATAGTTCCAACCTCTGCCGCATCACAAAATAACCTGACTCCATCGAAAATCCATGGTCAAACAAACCGGATTGGTCGATTCCGACAAACCCATTGATGTTTCTGAAATAGTACTCGCCGGTATACGAGAACCCTCGGTACTTCATTGAGGCATCCAGGCAGTACATCGAGACAAGGTATTTCTGGGCGCTGGATGGCAGGAGAGAGCCCAGTTGTGCTCCCGAGTCTACCACGCGAATTTCTTCGAACTCGGTTGAGCCCAATCGCGAGATTTTGGAAGTCGCAAAGGCGGTGCCAATCCGAGTAGCTGGCGAAAGGTGGTAATCGTAATCACACAGGGCATCGAGTCCCCACTGACCAGTCGGATAAGCCGCGAGTCGAGATGAGAAGGCGAAATTGTTGTCGAGAGACCCGGCACTGCCCGTTTCTGCGCCGCCGGTAACCAATCCGTTGAACAAGGCGGTTTCCCAGGTGACCAATTGCCCTCCCGGATTTCTCTCGCCGTAGAAACCAAAAGCGAGACTGCGATTTGCATCGAAAAACATATTCGCCACCGAGCGATCGGCAAACTGAAATTCTTGTCCGGAGATTGATCGGGCCAGTGTAAACGGTATTTTGTACTGCCCCAATTTCATCATGAATGTTTTTTTTTCGGCCTTCCCTGTGTGATGTCCCAAGTCATAGGTCAGGAAATAGTCAAGCAGGTTGATGTCGTTATCCGAAGTACTAGCGCCGTCGAGGGAAATATAGTATGAGAAATCCGACGTAAAGGCATGGCCAGAGAAGATCAAACGGGCGCGTTTGAGTTGGATCTGGTTCACATCGCGCAGGTCGTTTGAGGAAACAAAATTGGTGACTCGCAACTGCCCCCAACCGTTCATTTTCAAGCGAAACGGCGCGTCGTCACCACCCAGGTTGCTGATATCCGGACCCGCAATGACAAAACCATTGTCGTAGCCGACACGGGAATCATTGGTCCGGTTTAAGCGACTGTCCAAAGTGGATTCAAGTTGGGATTCCAGTGACGCATCGAAATAGGATTCACTGGCTATAACTTTTGGTTGGTTGTCTGGCTCGGAGTTGTTGCCAGTGACGGTTTCCACGAACGAGTAAGACGTTGATTGAGCGAGCGATTCTGAAATGGGCTGATTGGCGTCTGTGTTCGTACCAAGTTCTGACGAACGGTTCTGTTGGGCCAACGAAATGGAACTCGATTGGAAAAATAAACCACACAGCAAGATCCCTTGCAGGATTTGTTTTCCAGGTTTCCATATTAAATGCGAAGTAACAGCCATTTAGCCCATTGTTGCCCCAGTAAACCGAACTGGCATTCTTCCGTGAACGTGAAGTGGAACAACTTTACTAATCGGCAAGGTTGACTTGATCGGTTGAGTGCACTGAAGCCTGAATCCTCACTTCCCTGATTTAGCGCCATTCCCGGTCAAGAAACGAG
>JANMEB010000089.1:0-2185 GCA_031376585.1 Planctomycetota bacterium
AATACGGACTCACCGCAGCGCAAAAAGATGCCCTGAAGGAGTCGCTACTCAAGGGCAAACATCATCACTTTTTTTCTGCGGTCAGCGACGAAGCCCAGCAGCATTTCGCCGATCCCGACATGTTCTTGTGCTAAGAAGCAAGTGACATTGGCGTGTCCGACGAACAGCAACCAATACACGGTTCTCTGACGGTCGTGGGGACGGGCATCAAATCGATGGCCCACGTCACAACCGAGACCCCCTCGTATATCGCGACCGCGGATCGGGTTCTTTACGCGATTCCGGATTGGGCGACGCAAGAGTGGGTCCGTCGCCAAAACCCTCGGGCAGAACCGCTGGGTGATTATCTTGAGGGACAACCGCGCAAGGTCACTTATGAACGGTGGGTTGCGCGAATTTTGGAATGCCTGGAGGCGGGCGAAAAGGTCTGCGTCGTGTTTTACGGCCACCCCGGAGTATTCACTTATGCCTCGCATGAAGCGATCCGCCGAGCGCGCGAGCGCGGCTTTTCAGCACGCATGCTTCCCGCGGTTTCCGTAGACGGCGTCTTGTTCGCCGATGTCGGAATTGATCCTGGCGTCGCTGGATGCGTCAGCTATGAAGCTACCGATTTTCTCATCCGCCCGCGGCAAGTTGATACTTCAACCGGACTACTGTTGTGGCAGGCGGGGGTCGTCGGGCAACTGCAGTCTGAGGAACCCGCGTCGTCAGCACAGCGTCAGCGTATCTTGGCCGAGACCTTGATCGCCCATTTTGGAGCTCAACATCCGGTCGTTGTCTACGAAGCTTCCGTCATGCCCTATCTTGAACCCTCGATTCTGCACATGCCGTTGTCCGAATTGTCCGAACGCGGGTTGTCGAGGATTGCCACTTTGTATGTCCCTCCCCGACAGCGAGCATCCCTCGACATGACTATGGTTGATCGATTGGGAATCCCCCGTTCGCAGTTGGGGGCCTTGGACGTCGGCCCGATTGAGGGGGCGTCATTACCCGAATCACTATGAGCGGATGCAGTGAGTTGACTACTCGGGCGGAACTGATCCAAGCGCTGACCGATGCCGCTGAACTCGAGCAAGCGGTCATCTGCCAATATTTGTTCGCGGCCTATTCGCTGAAGGGACATCCGTCCGAACCCGGAATCGACGACGTGCTGTTTGAGCACGTTCGCCAGTGGAAGGCAGAGATTCTAGGGGTGGCCCGAAGCGAAATGGAACACTTGGGCTTGGTCTGCAATCTCCTCTCGGCGGTGGGAGGCAGCCCGCATTTTCGCGCACCCAACTTTCCCGCGCCAGGACGTTGTTGCCCGCCCAACATGCGTTTCGAACTGAAACCTTTCTCCCACTCGACCCTCGATCGATTTATCGAGTTCGAGCGGTTGCACGGCGAACCCGGTGCGGGCCACGAGTCGATTTTTGATCTTTACCACCGCATACGCCGCGGACTCAGCGCCCTCGATTCTCGCGGCAAGCCACTCTTCGTCGGCGAACCCGAATCGCAAATCACGAGCCGCGAGATCGACCTAACGCCTGGCTGGCACGATATTGAGTTGGTGCCGGTGACCGACTTGGCCAGCGCCCACACGGTGATCGATCGGATACTTGAAGCCGGTCACGCACACGTCGATTCAGAAAAGCCGTCGCACTACGAACGCTTCGTGCAAACCCGTTCTGCCGTCCTTGCCCTTCGCCAAACTCACCCTGACTTCGATCCAGTTCGGCCCGTTGCCGACAATCCGGTAACGCATTTCCGTTCGGAAGGTTGGGCCGATTCTTGCACGTTGATCGAGCATCCGGTTACGCTCCGCGCCGCTCAGTTGTTCAACGCCGCCTATCGAACGACGCTGACGCTGATGACACGATTCTACACGCCTAGCGGCGAGTCGCTTTCGGAACGGTTAGTCCTGGGCAAGCTCGCGATGTATCCGTTGATGACGATGGTACTAAGGCCTCTGGCCGAAATGCTCACATGCTTGCCGGTGCGAATCGGCGGGGCGGAAAAAACCGCAGGCCCCACATTCGAGCTAGGCCGCGCAATCAAGCTTCAACCGCACAAGCGCAGCGCGTGGTTGGTACTGCACGAAGATTTGCTCGATCTTGTCGCACAAGGGGACTCCCTACGCCAGTCGGTCGAGAACTCAGCGGAAGCTTGGGTCGCGCAGGTGTTGCCGCGGCTCTTGTTTTTACAG
>JANMEB010000094.1:0-7067 GCA_031376585.1 Planctomycetota bacterium
CATCGCCTTTTCCATCAGATCCCGGGCGGTTGGTTCTTCGTCTTTAGCTTTGTCCTCATCCTCATCGGATTCCTGCTTCGCTGAATCTTTTTCGTCAGCGGCATCGGTTTTTTCTTGAACGGCGGTTGCGCTCGCGCCATCGCCTTTTTTATCCTGACCAGTCGCAAGCGCTGGGGCAAAAAACATGAGCATCGCTAGCAAAGCCCAACACCAGATCATTCGAACGTTCATAGATCACTCTCCCAAATTCAATGTCCCGCCAAAAAAAATGGAGCAAGCACGCAAGAGCTCCATCCGGCACCGAAGTGTGACCGAACCGACGACGTCGACACGATTCCATGCGAATGCCATTTTCAATACAACTACGTATATCAGCCGTCCGCCGTTCGTCCAAGCCGCCGAGTAACTCAATCCGCGCCGCTTGCACGCCAATGCTATGTATTTTTCAAGTTTGTGTTCATGGAGACACCGTCCTTGTTTAACCGGAACGCTGCGTTCCGCGCAGTGAGGTCGCAGCGCCTGGAAGCCAGGCGGTTAAACAAGGAACGGAAGGCAGCCCCGCAAATCAAAATCACCGCACAACGCTTGCCCAACAAAGAGTTCAATATGCAAGCCAGAAAGTTACCGCCGATGCAGAGTTCTTTTCGAACCGAATTTGGCAATCAAAAGAAAGCAGTCCCGCAACTCGCTACCCACTTTTTGGCCGTGATCGTCTGGTCCGCATGTTTCTTCCCCGGATGTTCTTCGAACGAACCCACCAAACAGAAACCAACTCAGAGCAAGCAACTCGCGCCGATTCCACACGCGATCGCTTGGCTAATGGTCCAGCAACAGCCCGATCACCTCTGGCGCTCGGAGTACTACGGAAACTTAAAAGGTGGCGCGGCGATCACCGCGCTGGTCCTTTACGCGCTGGCGCACTCCGACCCGCAAGCCGTTGAGCCGCACCGTGACGCACTTCAAGCCGCTTGCGACGCGCTCGTTCCGGAAATTCAACGCCGCGGATATGTGTCCAATCCCGATGGTCCCGACTATCCGACGTATGCATCGGCGATGCTCTTGGTCGCAGTCGAGCGATTGAAATTGCGACTGCCCGACGAATCTCGCGATCACTTGACCGCCTATCTGCTCGATTCGCAAATCGATCAGGCCGAAGGCTATTCGACCGATGATCCGGATTTCGGCGGCTGGGACATGTTGGGATCGACAAACGGCCCGCGCAAGACGACCGGCACCAATATTTCGGTCGGAGCCACCGTCGCCGAAGCACTTGCCAACAGCGAGTCTCCTGGCGCGAAAACCGCGCTGCGATCCTATCGCGATTGGCTGACCAAATGCCAAAACCTATCGACCGACGGCGGGTTCTATTTTCACGCAACTCGCGCCCACGACGGCAACAAAGCCGGTTGGCACGACGAGTCCGAACAAGCCGCTCGAACCCTTCCCCGTTCCTACGGCACCGCAACGGCCGATGGCTTACGAAGCCTGAAAGCCTGCGGCGTTTCCACCGACGACGAAGCGTTTCAAAAAGCTCTCGCGTGGCTGCAATTGCACCCTTCGATCGACGCCGTTCCCGGCTTTGAATCGAGTTCGGACAAATCTTGGACCGACGGCCTGTTGTTCTATTATCTATATGCCTTGTCCAAAACTCTCGACGATTTACCCCCCGAAGCCCGCGATTCCGCCGCCGTCCCAATCCGCGATCATCTCATCCGCCAGCAAAACCCCGACGGTTCCTGGCAAAACTCCAGCAGCCGCATGCGCGAAGACGATCCCCTCATCGCAACTTGTTTTGCATTGATCGTCTTGTCGCAAGCAGAGCGCGTTCGGTAAGTAACCAGCCGCCGCGCCGGAGTCAAAACCATCCGTCCCGGTCATGTGGCGAATGATCAGGCTTTCGAGTCCGCGTTCGGCGGTGTCTGTTTTCATTGTTTCGCAGGTGGCTCGGACTTGTCGGACGCGTCGGACCCGTCCAACATCTGCTGGGTCTCCCTGCACTCAGGATAGCCGGAGCAACCCCAAAATGCCTGCCCGGCACGCTGGCCCTTCCGCGCAACGCGCCGGCGCATGGGCTTGCCGCAGGCCGGGCACACCGGAGCGTCGGACTTGTCAAACTTGTCTGACCTGTCCGACTCCCGCTTCTTCATGCGCGCCGCATACAGATTCTCCGTGAACCCGCCCTTTTCCAAAAACGCCCGGCTCTGGCTTTCCAGTTGGCGCTTCAGCAGGTAGCGGCCTGGTTCACCGCGCAGAGCATGGCATTGGCCGCCAGTTCGGGTTCGGCCTTGCCCATGAAATCCGACAAGCCGGCCAGACCGGTGAGTCGCACTTTTCCGGGTGAGGCCGGTGGGAGGCCGGGGGCCGTATCGTGCTTCAGGCGCTCCCGCATGGCGAGTGCTTCCGGGGAATCTTTGTGCCACACGCGCAGCCCCCGCTGGATGAGGAAACTCTTGAAGTCTTTGAGCAGTTCATCGTTGAGGCTGGCGCGGGCGACGTTGGTCAGCAACATCTCGGACTTCCGGGAAGTCGCCGCCGCGCCGCTTCCCTCGCTGATATTGCGCACGCCGCTGCGCGCCGCCTGCACCATTTGGTCGTGGGTGCGGGAACGCTTTTCGATGAACCGGTCGCAGAAGACGACCGTCGCATCGTAGACGGCCTCGGCCACCTTGTAGCTGCGCAGGTGCTCGTAGCCGCCGTGCGGCAGCAGGACGCCATCGCGATCGCTCATGATTCGTCCTCCAAAGTGGAATCGCCAGTTCCATTAGACAACTGGTCAGACGAGTCGGGCAGGTCAGACTTCTCCGACGGGGCCGACTTCTGAGGAGTTTCCGGCAGCTTGGCGGCCGCCGCGCGTACGTCTAACTTGCCGATCATCTCGACCGACAATCCAGGTTGTGCCGCAGACTGCGAGTATTGGCGGTGATTCATTGTTCGGATCAAGTTACCGAAGCATTGCACGGAAGCACCACGAACCAACGTTGGAATTACAGCGTGTTCGGAAGCCCAAAACTTACCGGACGCATAGTTTATATTACCCCAAAGAGCCCCTTGGCGTCCGATCAAAGCATAAGTGCCGTAATGGGTGAACCGATCTGCGTAGCCACGAAGTCCATTGCCGCCGAAAACCGGATACGCACCGACTTCGTCGATTTGTAGTGATGTAATATTTTCCCCGCTCTCCATCCGAGCAATCTGTCTAAGGCGGCTTGTTTCCCAATGCTTCGGGATGTCGTCGAGCCAAGGGATGCCGGAGGGTTTGCGGGGGACATCGGGTTGGAGGCCGCGGGTGACGGCGCGGTGGATGATGGCTTACTTCTGCTAGTTCAGCTCTTGGTGTCGGCCTCGACGAGCCAAGCGGCGGGCGTGTAGCGGGGTCTCGATGCGCTAGCGGGTGAGCTGACTGTGCAGGCGGAGCGGGCGCTCGACCTTGACTTTCCAATATCCGAAGGCCGCATTGGGGAAGATTTTTGACTGCGGCGTTTCCTCGAAGGCGAGGAACGTGTCGCAGATGCGCTGGATGTCCTCGGCGGCGAGTTCGCAGTTTTTTTTGCCCATGTTCTTGCGCAGGGGCTTGAACCAGTGGGTGGCGTCGATGAGCTGCACCTTGCCTTGGCGCGGCTCGGCCTTCCGGTTGGTGAGCACCCAGACGTAGGTGGCGATGCCTGTGTAGTAGAACATGTTAAGCGGGAGGGCGACGATGGCCTCTAGCCAGTCGCTCTCGATGACCCAGCGGCGGATGTTGCTCTCGCCATGCCCGGCGTCGCCGATGAAGAGGGAAGAGCCGTTGTGGACCTCGGAGATGCGTCGCTACCTGCTTGCCGTGCACACGGCACTTGCCATGTGGTGTTTTCACGAACAACTTCCACCGCTCGTCCTCGTCGCGGCTTCAAATTTATTTCTTGTCGCTCTTGTCGCGGGTCATGGTGCCGGTCATGAAGATGACCCATTTGCCGTCCTCACCCAGCATGGACGACGTGGCAATGATCTGATCGGCCGTTTTGAATTCATACTCGTCGCGGAACTTGGTCGTTTTTTCCGGCGTCATGAAGTTCGGCCCGTCGGCCTCCAGCGTGATCTTCTTCCCGGTTGCATCGACCGTCCCTTCGTACGTCCACATGTAATTCGTCATCGAATCGACCCAGGTCCCGACGTATTTTTTCTTGGCGGGGTCATAGCCGATAATCTGAACGCCGGTCATTGTTACACCCGCCCATTCGGCATTGATTTCGTTGATCACCCAAATCCCACCAATGGACAGTGCCTTCATTTTGCCTTTCGATTCCATCTCGGGCTGATCCGGTCCCATCGTTGCTTTTGACTCGGCAACCCAGTCACCGACAAATTGCTGCAGCCATTGGTGTTCCTTTTCTGGGCCCGCGGCCTTGGGTGGTTCTTGAGCCGAAACCACTGAGCAAATGATGACGGTCGCCAAACCAAACAATGCGGTAATGCTGAATTTCATGATTTTCTCCTGAGAGTGGATCCCATTATTGGAAACGAGAGGTCCAGACCCCGAATTGCTACGAAGACTGCACAAATCGGCGTCAGACCCTGGCCGTCGTGGGATTAGATGTTAGATGAACGGAAACAAACGGTCGTCGATTATACAAAATGCTCAGGGCTTGGTCGTTGAGTTAGGCCAAACGACAAGCTTATTTCGAGCGCCAGATTGAATCGGTGCCGATTCCTAGGCGTTGGATGATGGGTGCGACGTCGCGCAAGAAACGTTTGGCGTCGCCGGGGTAGCCAGCGGTTGGCTGCAAGTCGGCGTCGTGACGTAGCCAATAAGCGTTCCAGCCTTGCATCATGACTTCGCGCAGATACTTCGCCGTCATGGACGCCGCGGCTGTGGGTAGGAACGATTCGCCGTTGACCACGAAGCGAGCTTCGAAGGCGCGGTCTTCGTCCGACCAGCTATAACGACTGCACGTGGAGCTTTCCTCAACGACGCGCGGCCATTCGTCGGTTAGAAATTGTTGCAACAGCGGCGCGTAGCGAGCTCGGCCGCCGTGGCGATCACAAACGATAAGGCAATCATCCTCATGCCGATCGACTAAATCACCAACCAGTTGCAAAGTGATCGCCGTCAACACCGATGCTTTGTTTCCGTGCACGGCCAGCAACTCGTTGAACTCTTTGGGAAACACCAATCGCGCCGCGATCCGCTCCAAGCGAACGGACTTGCTGCCGAAACCATCGTTCAACTTTCGGCTGTGATGGCGAAGCGATTCCGGTTTTGTCGACAACGGAATCCGGGCGTCGGGCCAAGAATACCACGCGGGAATAGTGAAATTGCCCGAGCCGCAAATATGCTGCAACAGTTCGGTAATCCGTAGCGGCAACTTCGCATACGTCGAGAGAAGCGAGAGCACGGCTGCTTCCAATCGGTCGATCGAGCCCCCTGACCGGTAAGCAACTTTCGAATCGGCGATCACCAATCTCGGATCGTCGGCGTCGATCTCAACGTGAACTTGCTCCGCCAGTTCCGTATAAAAATCAAAGTCCCAGTGGGGCACTCGCCACGCGGTCGCGCCAACCACCAGCGGCCCCAGATTCGGTGCATAGCCAGCTTCATCGGTACCGATTACTAGCGGCATGGTATTCTGCTCAAACAGACTTTAAAGTGAGGTCGCTTCGATTCGCCCGATTTCAAATGCGATATGACTAACCAACGTAGTGCATCCGAGTACGCAACTCAAGCCAACGCGCGGCTTGCCAAGTTCGCGATATCGCGGCCGCCGAGTGCCGTAATGATTGGCAAGGAACGCCGTGCGGGCAGTGGATTACCGCTGGTTGTGACCTGTCCGATCGACGGCGGAATTTTGGCTGAATTTCCCCAAGCCAGTGCAGCAGATTTTGACCAAGCTGCCGCGCGTTCGTTGGCCGCCTTTCGCAATTGGCACGTTGTACCCGCACCGATCCGCGGCGAGCTCGTCCGCCGCATCGGCAATCAGTTCCGCGAACATAAAACCGACTTGGCATTTTTGATTTCGGTGGAGTGTGGCAAGATCAGCAGCGAAGCACTTGGCGAAGTCCAGGAAATGATCGACATCTGCGACTTTGCTACCGGACTGAGTCGTCAGTTGTACGGCTTGACGATCGCCAGCGAGCGGGCTTTTCATCGTTTAACGGAACAGTGGCATCCGCTTGGTCCGATTGGCGTCATCTCAGCTTTCAATTTCCCGGTGGCCGTCTGGTCGTGGAATGCGATGCTCGCCTTGGTCGGCGGAAATTCAGTTCTGTGGAAGCCGTCCGAAAAAACGCCGCTGGTCGCGATGGCCGTTCACGCGATCGCTGCCCAAGCCGTTCTGACGATGCCCGAAGCACCTGAGGACTTGTTGCAATTAGTAATAGGCGGAGCCGATATCGGACGAGCGCTCGCCTGCGATCCGCGTTTTCCGCTTGTGTCGGCGACAGGTTCGGTTGCGATGGGTCGATCCGTCGGCCAAGCGGTCGCCGCGCGCTTGGGTCGGACCCTATTAGAACTGGGCGGCAACAATGCGGCGATCGTCACCGAATCGGCGGATGTCGAGTTGGCGACGCGCGCGATTGTTTTTTCGGCAGTGGGGACGTGCGGCCAGCGTTGTACGTCATTGCGCCGCTTGCTCGTGCCGACTGCCCAACAAAAAATATGGCGCGATCGATTGCTCGAAGTCTACGCGCGGCTTCCGCTTGGAAATCCGCTGGACAAGGAGGTGCTCATCGGCCCGCTAATCGACGATGATGCACTGCACAACATGCAATCTGCGCTTCAGACTGCGCGGCAACATGGCGGAATCGTCCATGGTGGGGAAGTGCTTACGTCTGGCGTGCCGCGCGGCGGTGCTTATGTTCGACCGGCGCTGGTTGAGATTCACGCCGATGCGCCGATCGTTCATTGCGAGACGTTTGCACCGATTACTTACCTATTGACTTACGACACTTTTGAGCAAGCTATCGAACTTCAAAACTCGGTTCCGCAGGGCTTATCGAGCAGCGTTTTCACGCGCGACGTCAACCAAGCGGAGTTGTTCTGCTCGGCGGCTGGATCGGACTGCGGGCTTGTGAACGTGAATGTGGGGACCAGC
>JANMEB010000139.1:0-1646 GCA_031376585.1 Planctomycetota bacterium
AAAATCCTCGGGACGAATTCTTACGGCAATTATCTATCCGCGCCGAAATGGATGTTACGACAACTGACCCTTGGGCCAAGCAATCGTCATCGTTGTTGGATGGCGGAAACGTGAAATGGTTGGACCATTCGAGTTTTGGACTTCTCGAAAAAACTGACATTCACAATCGTGTATCAGAAGCAATCAAGATTATGAATCAATTCGGCTTTAGAAAAGTCAATTTGCGGGTGACGATAGTACGGTGCTCGGCGGAGACTTGGCCAGCGCTACCAATCCAATGGGATGCAGTACTTCCGGCGTCGGGAAAAGAATGGCCGTCCGTAAATGCGGACAAAGCGGTCTTTGCCTCCGGCGTTTTGGAACAAGGCGAACCGCCTGTTCAAGCGAAATTGGAATCGGTGGACGTTTTGAGAGTCGCAGAAGCTTTAGCTCACGATCGGAATTCTAATTTCAAGTTTATGCGAATGGCGTCAATTCCCGTTGGTGCAAGTTGCATTTGCTGCGATGGAACCGCAAATCCGTTTTTGGATCGCGCGTCGGATGAACCTAAAATCCAGACCGTTTTTATCGGAACCGCCATTCAGCCGAGACTCCGTTCATTCAACAACGAAGAAGTGTCGCTAGAGTTTCGCGTTTCGCAATCTCGCTTTGATGGATTTGAAAAATTCACAAAACTGACGGAATCTGGACAGCAAACGATCGAACTTCCTTTGATCAAGCAGGGGCACATTGAATCTCACGCCGACATCCAAATCGGGCAAATGTTTGTGGTCGGAGGTTGGGAGACCGTAGATGAAGAAACAAAACGGAGAGTTTTGATCCTCATTGAACCAGAATTGGAAGCGAACACCAACGATTCGTTGACCAAGCTGTTCGCAACGCACTTTTATCGAGGAAAAGCAAAACTCGCGGATCCGAAGCATACCGTTGTAACGTCCTATTTTGTTGGCGACATGATCGATTCCGCGTTCTGGCCAACGGTCGACGAATGGCCAAACCGACCCATCGATTCAAAAACTCTGGGGTTCAAACCTGATGAACTCATTGCGAACATAAAAAATATGTTCGAACCAGCGTCGTGGGCGGAAGAAAACTCCATCCGATTTTATAAGAACACACTAAGCTTGATCGTTAATAACACGTCAGAGGTACATGACCAAGTTCAAGACTCACTTGAACTGCTCCGAGACGTCATGGACAAAGTGGAACGAGGGGCCGATATCGAAGTTATTGCCTTTTCGGGAGCCGAATCGGCGATCAAAGAGGTTCTGCCTCCAGATTTCGATCCGGCCAAAGAATCGTTGACACCCTACGAAAAGTACTTTCTCGTAAAGGCAATAGAACGCGAGAACGACTTAACGAAATACCCGACACGTGAGGACAAACATGTCAACTATCCGTCAATGCACCTCTCATCGGGAATTGCGGTCGATGTACCGCTTCGAGAAATTACGGGGCTTTCTATCGCGCCGCAGTTATGGACGTTTCGAGTCCTCTACAATCAAGACGGCCTTGGGTTCAGGCTTGGTCGACCAAAGATTCAAGATCTAACGAACGGTCATTCTCTGCTCGTCGATGTTACGGACCAGAAAAATGGTGACGTAATTGATGGGAATGGCAAAGCTGGCGAAGTGCTTCCCGAACGA
>JANMEB010000281.1:0-1798 GCA_031376585.1 Planctomycetota bacterium
ATTGTTGAAAATCTTGTCGCGGCGGCCTTCTTGATGTTGCTGGGCGCGCGAATGCAAGTCGCGAGTGTTGACGGTCGTCAGCGGCAATGCCCCCTGCCCTGCTTTTCCAAGGCTTTCGGCAAGCAACTGATCGTACCAATAGCCGACGTATTCCAACGACTTGTTCCATATGCTCAGCACACGCGTGCTGGCTCCGTGCATCTCCCAAAGATGATTGACGGCAACAAAGTCCAAAACGAGGTTCTCGCCCGGCGGAGTTTTTCGGAAATGCTCGTTCATCGCCATTGCGCCTTTCAACAATGCAACGATATCCAAACCCAGAATCGCAGCGGGGACCAAACCGACTGCCGAGAGAATCGAAAACCGGCCACCTATTCCGTCAGGGACCAAGAACCGATCGACACATCCCAACGCGGTCGCAAGGTCCGCGAGCTTGCCAGTTTTTCCGGTCACTGGAATAACGTAATCGCCCAATTTCGATTTGTCGGAAAGATTTTTCTCGAGCGCTCGTAGAAAAACTCGAAGCGCGACCGCCGTTTCAATCGTACCGCCACTTTTACTGATCACGACAATCGCCCAGTCTTTGTCGAGTAAGTCCTGCGTGCGCGAACGCTCAATCAAGTGCAAAAGCCCTTGGGTCGCATCGTTGTCGAGATTGTTACCTTCAAAGTACATTCGCGGTCGGCCACCCCGTTCGGCACGCGTCAGTTCATTAAAGTAGGGCTGACAACAAGCGTTCATCAGCGCAATCGCTCCCATGTATGATCCGCCGATGCCCAAAACGACGACTCGATCGGCTTGATCTCGCAGCCGCTTGGCCGTGCCGATGATCCGACCGAGTTCGCTGCCCAATCGATCTCCGTGATAAGCCGACATCTGCTCCGCAGGCCAGTCGATAAAGGCGGTGTCGAGAGGTTGCTTTTCGCGAGGAACCGATCCGTTTGCTTGCCACAAGGGAATGTCGACATCGAGAATCTCACGCCGCGCTTCAGTCAATCGCGCGCCAAGCTGTGCGACGTCCGCTTGAGACACGCCCAAGTCAGTACCTAAAGCTCCGGCCGGATCGAACCGCAAAATTTTTTCGCCCATTCCGTGAATTCCTGTGATCGTTTTTGGTCGATTATAGAATCAGTGGACTGACAGCCACCGCTCGCCGATTGAATTCCTTTTGATTGTGAGTCGCCGCTTATTGTGCGGCTTGTTTCGATTCGCACAACCGCCCGTGCCGCCACGGTTGACGCATGGCTGAAAATACGTGAGAGTTTTGAGACGAGATTTCGAAAAATACAAACCTGAGTTGAGTGTGCCATGAACCCATTTTCTGGAACGGATATTCACGAGTTGACGCGCGATTTGCACGTCCAGAATGAATCGAAAATTGTCATGCTGGTGGCCGACGGGCTGGGCGGACTGCCATTGACGCCCGATGGCAAAACGGAATTGGAGGCGGCGCGGAAACCAAACTTAGACGCACTGGCTCGCCGCGGCGTCCAGGGCGGAACGATTCCGGTCTTTCCCGGAATTAGCCCAGGGAGCGGGCCGGGACACCTCGGGCTATTCGGTTACGATCCGATTCAATATCAGATCGGGCGCGGGGCTCTGGAAGCGACGGGAATCGGATTTGAACTTCAACCAAACGACGTGGCCGCGCGCGGGAATTTTTGCACGCTCGACACACAAGGCCGAATCAGCGATCGTCGCGCCGGCCGGATCGTGTCGGAGGATAGCGCGGCGCTTGTGAAAAAGTTTCAAAGCATTTCGATTCCGAAAATTCAAGTCGTCGTCGAGCCGGTGAAAG
>JANMEB010000367.1:0-2236 GCA_031376585.1 Planctomycetota bacterium
CGATCTATAATCGTCTGAAGAAAATTACCTACGCCGACAATACCACGCGGCAGAACACTTACGACTCGCGCAATAATGCTGCGACAACGATCGATGAGCTTGGCCGCGTGACAAGTTACTGTTGACCGGGCTGGTCTTCGAGCCCGCGCCGTCTGGGTCGGGCAGAGTCACCTGCGTTAGGCGCGCTTGCGGATCCCAAATGTAACTTGTCACGCGGCCAAGCTCATCGATCGTTGTCGCAGCATTATTGCGCGAGTCGTAAGTGTTCTGCCGCGTGGTATTGTCGGCGTAGGTAATTTTCTTCAGACGATTATAGATCGCCGTCTCGAATTCAAAGCTTGTGACGATCGTCGTCAGTGGCCCGGTGCCGTCGGGATCGGGCGTAGTTTCCGTGAGTACGCTGCCGTGGGTGTTGTAAGTGTAAACCCATGATCCGCCTTGATCGACGGCTTTTGTCAACAGATTGCCACTCGAATCGAAAGTGAACGTGGTAACGATTCCAAGTACATCGGTGCTGGTCAGCATATGGTGAAGCGTACTCTCGAACGTCGCGCTGTTCGTTGTACCATCCGGGTTCTTGACGAATATTAAATCGCCACTGGTACCGTAGCCCAATTTGGTTACTGGACTCAACAACGGACCCGCACCATCCGGATCGGCTTGCGTGACTCGGAATACTTTGCTGTAAATGTCGAAGTCAAAAGTGGAGATTGCGCCGAGATGATCTTGTAAGCGAGTGACATTCCCAAAACCATCGGTCGTGAAGTGAACGGTGTGGGCCAGTTCGTCGACGATCCGGGCGTCAATTGTCGAGACGGCGACGAGTGCGCCGGACGCGCCGGGAGCACGTGCCCCTTGGCCAGCGGTGGCGTGATAGGTACGAAGCGAGCCGCCGGGATTGGTGATCGTCGAGAGGAGACTAAAACTGTCGAATGCAAACGTGGTTGCTGAACTTCCCGGCGGGGTCACGCTGGTGATCAAACCGGACGTGTACCCGTATTGCCACTGCGGCGCGGTGTAGCCGCTGATCGACGACGCCGGGGTTGCCGCAGTAACGGCCGCCAGGTTGCCGCTGCTGATCGTGAGTGTGGAATAATCCGATGCGAAATCGGTGATCGAGGAAACTTTGCCGCTGGTATAGGCAACCGTGTACGTGCGGCTAAACTCGTCGGTGATGGTCGTTAGTTGGTTCGAGCCGTTATAAGTGAACGTGTACGACGCGACGGAATTATTTTTTAGCTTGGACGAAGTCAGATAGCCATTGGAATTGAAGTTGCGCTCATTGCCCCACTTATCCGTCAGCCGATAGCCGCCGGAAATTGTTGTTAGCGTAGAATACGTTTCGTCGCCGACGGCTGGATCGTAAGTGCTGCCGTTGTAGGCGTACCAATAAGTTGTCCCGTCCCCTTGGACCAGCAAACCGCCGGCTGATGTAACATGCAAGCAGTCGAGTCCATTGAGCCACCATCCGCTGCCGTATTCACTAGTGGATCGATTCACAAAAGCTTGTTGGCTTGTGTAGGTACGAGTGAGCGTTGATCCGGTGTAGTTGGAAACTAACACCAACGACCAATCGTACATTCCGGTCGCCAAACTCGACACGCCGCTGGCGGCTTGAACAGCAAACCGATACGTCGTTCCCGTGGTCATGCCAGTCGTGTTGTAAGTGACCGCGCTGCCGACCATTCCGCCAAACGTCAGTGTGGCGGTAATCGAATTGGGAATCGTGCTTGCCGCAGACAAGAAAGCGTCAACCGCGACGATTGGCCGCGCGACAGTGTTTGATCCGTAGACAAGGTTCAGCCCTGCGGAGAGCGGTTGAGTCAAGCTGAGGGAACCAGTGTGAAGCGAATTATCGCCGATGCGCGAATCCAAATTTTGCCGCGCCGAGAATCCTTGTCCGACGACGACGTTCGCCCGAACCGCGTGCTGTTTCCCGTTCCATCGGAAGTGCGGTATAAAAAGAAATCGATTCCCTGAAAGCCGCTGTTCGGTGTGTAAACAAACGAGCCATCCGAGTTGAACGAATTGAGCGTCCCGTAAGTTGGCCCAGCCATCTGCGTCGCTGTGAGGCTACTCCCCTCGGCATCAAAATCGTTGGTCAAGACACCGGCAACCGCATTGACCGAAAGCTGCGTATTGATCGCCGTCTGATAAAACGGATCGGGATTGGCGACCGGCAGGCCGTTGAGCAATTGCCGATCTTCGAGCGATTCAACTAAAAAACTACTGTTCA
>JANMEB010000033.1:0-2095 GCA_031376585.1 Planctomycetota bacterium
ATCGCGGCCTTGACCGTGGCAATCCGTTCCAGACAACCAGACCCAAAGCTGATCCACCATTCGGATCGCGGTGGACAATATGCCGGTAACAAATACCGAACCATTCTTCAGCGCGCACAGATTCAGCAAAGCATGAGTCGCGCCGGTGACTGTTACGACAACGCATTCATGGAGTCGTGTTTCGGAACCATCAAAACCGAACTGGAAATGACCAACTACAATTCATTCCACGAAGCCACTCGAGAAATTCGAGATTACATTAACTACTACAACGCCGTTCGCCGACATTCATCACTGGATTATCAATCACCAATCAACTTCGAAAAGTCCACCGTCCCTTAAGGGAAACCGTGTCCGTGGAACCTAGACCACCTCAATGTTTCGTTCAGGGCGACATAGGAGCTTTAATGCAGTGATGCAATCGCTTTCAACAAATAAAGCGGCAAAAAAACGTTCGCAGGAATGGGAGGCCGATCCTGAGTCACTTGAACCAGGGAGAATGTTGAAAGATGTACGTCAAATTGGGGCTCCCCAAGATGAGTAGACAGTGAACGACCAGATGTCATGATAAATGACGGAGGTTGATTCATGAAGTCGAAGCGAACATTTAGCCGCGAGTACAAGCTGGCGGCGGTCAAAAAGGTCATCGAACAGGGCATGTCCTACGCGGACGTGTCCAAAGACTTGGGAATTCGAGACAACTTGCTCCGCAACTGGGCCAAGAAGTTCGAAGCCGAAGGGACGCTACCAGTCCCTTCGAGCAGCAGCGTTGAAGAAGAGCTCAAACGGCTCCGCGAGGAGAATCGTCGGCTCAAGATCGAGCGCGAGATTTTAAAAAAAGCGACGGCCTTCTTTGCCAACCCCCACGGCTAAGGTTCGTGTTCATTTACCAGCATCGAACGCGCTGGCCGATTACCATCCAGTGCGAGGTGTTGCAGGTTAGCCGAGCGGGTTATTACCGCTGGCTGGACTGCAAACCGAGTGAGCGCAGAAAGAAACGTGACCAGTTGATTAACCAGATTCAACAAATTCACCGCGATATCAGCGCGGACTATGGCAGTCCGCGGATCCATCGCGAGCTGAAAGCGCTTGGTGTGCCGTGCAGTGTGAATACGGTCGCGACCGTCATGAAACAATCCGGACTACGGGCACGCACGCTCCGTACGTTCCACGTCGTGACGACCGATTCTCAGCACGATTTACCGATCGCCCCGAACCTATTGCAGCAGAATTTCAAGGTCGATCAGTTGGATTCAGTCTGGCTCACGGATATCACCTACGTTTTCACGCTCGAAGGGTTTACCTACCTGTGCACGGTCGAAGATCTCTGTTCGCGGCGAATCGTCGGCTGGTCTACCAGCCGAACGATGACCGCGCAATTGGTTTTAGATGCCTTGCAACAAGCGATCGACCTGCGGGTACCGAAGCCTGGCCTGATCGTCCACAGCGATCGCGGCAGCCAGTTCGCCAGCCTGGAGTATCAACAACGGTTGGCCAACTTTGGCCTTCGACAAAGCATGAGCCGGCGCGGCAACTGTTACGATAACGCACCCATGGAAAGTTTTTTTCGCAGTTACAAAGTCGAGGAGGTGTACTGGGCCAAGTACGAAACACACGAACAAGCAACCCGAGGCGTGATCGACTACATCGATCGCTTTTACAATCGAGTTCGCCGCCATTCGTCGCTGGATTACCTCAGCCCGATTGCGTTCGAACAATCTCGACTCTACGAGTCGAAACAAGTTGGTTAAGGTCTGCCTTCGTCGGAGCCATTCGTCGGTCGCTCGCCAGAAATTGGCGACCGAAAATGCGACAAAGAAGGCCAGACCGCCACTGCCTTTGTTGGTGAATTCCGAGCGAAGCTCACCAGCAAACTACCGTGCGGCTCCGCCGCTCAAACTTTTTTCCTTTTCCTAACTCGTTCCACTGTCCCCACTTTTACTGGGGAATACCAACAATGGAGTGAAGGGGCTGACCGAGTCGCGAAGGTCCATGGATTCTTTATCCCACAGGGGCCATGCCGGGGACGCGATGAACTTAAAGAGAAAGTCCGTTCTTGATCGCATCGAGTTGCTTGAGCAAGCAATTCGAAAGG
>JANMEB010000395.1:0-1955 GCA_031376585.1 Planctomycetota bacterium
CGACACTTTTTTTACGGACTCAGTTGGCGCCTGAACCGTCTTATCCATGCTCACCAAGCTCATAAAAACTGGCCCCTAGTTTTCGCTTCACGTACCTTATTTGCGTATCCCGCGCTGGCCAAGGATAATCCTTGACGCAACGTCTACCAAGGGATATCCTGCCCAGCAACCGGTTATCACTCGGAAAACTTGGTTAATCAATAGTTCGTCGATTCAGAAATCTATATGTGCATCACGTTCAATAAAATTCTCGATACGGTGGATGTCGCCCCCGAGGATGTTCGTCTTGTTCGTCACAAAGATCAACGATCGTCACCCGGTCGCTCACCCTTCGAACTTTGGCGCGACGATCCGACTGCTTTCGATTCGTATCAAGCAACCCAGAGGATCGAAAACCGAAAGAAGTTTGCGTCAAAATATTGGGCCGTTTTTCTCGCCGATGCGTTCGACGACACGATGTTTGTCGGATTGTATTCGGCAAAATACTCTGGACTGCTAAAAAAGGACCAACCGATGCCACAGCGTATCGGCCTTTTCGACAAGGCAGGAACCTGCGACAGATATGAATTGAGGCTCGACAAGAAACTCAAGGATCTGATTGGATTACTTATTATTGACTGGGGAAAAGGCGAACGAGCATGGGTTCAATATGCGGATCGGCAGGACAAGGCGGTACTTGAGATTCGACTTTCAACTTCCGAACCTCCGTACCCAGGCCATTTAAACTTTATTGAGCCGCTGTCGAGGATTGGGAAACTTCCGGTTGGATGGATCGAATCACTTAAATCCTCGCGTGGAATTTACGTACTCACTTGCCCCCGCACGAAGGAGCAGTACATTGGTTCCGCTACAGGATCTGATGGATTCTATGGAAGATGGTTGCAGTATTTCATCAACAATCATGGTGGGAACAAGGGATTGAAATCGCGGGAACCAAGCGACTACCAAGTTTCAATTCTCGAAATTGCGGGGTCCGCACAAACTCACGATGAAATCCTCGCGATGGAAGGACGATGGCAACGCAAATTGCAAAGCCGGGAGATGGGTCTGAATCGCAATATCGCAAGGAAATAATCGACGAACAATCACTTGCAGCGAAGTCGCGGTCGGTGTTTTTTGCAATGGAACGTCACCTTGCCGCAACTCGGTGGCGTGGGGCGTTAGGCGTCACAAGCCAGCGTTTCGTACGTTCTATCGATGGAGCAAAGACAGCAATGGGCATGGGTCTTAGCGCTACGTGCAAATGCGGCTTCTCCGAACACACCGCGGTTGGCGCCGGGATGGCCGACTTTCAGAGCAACTGTGCTTTTCCCTGCTTCTGCACAGCTTGCCGACAGTTCCATACGGTCAACGTCTTCGCCAACGATCGCAAGTGCCCGAACTGCCGAGCCGATGGCTTGCTGCTCTACGACGATCCAGTCCTGAACGACCACTCCAGCGATGACTCAGTAGCTGATTGGAACGCGATCGACCACCTCGGCCGCCAGTTGATACTCACTCGAAGCCGCTACTTTTGCCCCGGCTGCCAGCGCCTGCGCATGAAGTTCGGCATCGACATCATGTTCGATTGAGCAGTTCAGCAGTCCACTGCTCCGGAAAAGTCCACTTTGAGCCAGTGCAAACCCGTCACGCCTAACCCGTCGTTCGAGCGGACCCACAACGGCAGGCCGCACTAGACGGGCTTGTTTTCGTCCGCGTGTGTAAAAGGTGCGTGTGTAAAACGGGGAATAAAAGGTGGAATAAAAGGTGTGGGAATAAAAGGTGTCAGCGACGGTCTTGGTTTTGGTCAATAGGCGACTCGATATAAAATATTCGAATTGTGTGTTTTGTCAATTTGGTTGGGCGGGGAATGGATTTTTTTAGGCATGGGTTTCAGTGCTTCGATGCGGCTGGATTTTGGTCTTGTGGTGCGTTAGTTTGAACTGACTTGGTGAACGTCCCGGCGCGCCGGGATG
>JANMEB010000411.1:0-10089 GCA_031376585.1 Planctomycetota bacterium
AGGTCATTTTGAGTTAGAAATATGTCCACGGATCCTGTGCGAATACAAAACCTGGTACCAACGCAACCCAGCAGATAAACGCTATTTGCAAAGGCCCTGTTGTTCGAATCGTCCCATTCAATGATTGCGCCGCGACCATAATAACTCAGCCTAGCAGCGCAAGCTTTTCTTTGCGAGACGAACGGACTTGCTACCTAATTTGCGGTAGTTCGACGCCAGCTAAAACGCACGAATCAACTCATTGCAAAAAAAGCGACCAGAAATGTTGCGGGCGAACTACGTACCTCAACCCACCGAAATTGGGTAGTCGAAATTGCAGCATCCGAAATTTAGACAATTGAATTCTACCAATTAAGATTGGTCAATTCGCAAATTAACCTAATTGAGTTTTCCGCAAGTCAGGGACGGTTGTTTGATCTAACTCAATGCGGTAATATTATTTCTCTGTTCAATGAACGACTAGTTCAAGTTTTGTGCTTAATTTTAATAGGGGGTAGATATGGCTCGACGATCCCAGAAGGGCGTTTCGAAAAGCGCAGCAATTCGTGGCTACAGAGAGAATCATCCAGATTCCAAGCCCAAGGAAATCGCCGAAAATCTCAATCAATCTGGCTTCAAAATCACTCCGCAATATGTTAGTACCATCTTGTCGAATGACAAGAATAAGGCTCCGCGCGGGCGTGGTCGCCGAGGCCGAATCGGTGTCGGCTCGTCGATTGATCATCTTTTGGCAGTTAAGAGACTAGTCAATGATGTGGGTGGCGTCGAAGCCGCTCAGCAAGCCATCGCGCAGTATAGCAAATTGATGGCGTAACCTGTTTCACCGCATCGTTGAATCGATTTCAGGGTGAAGGGTACGGCAGGAAATAGATATTTAGAGAGGGCTCCGGGCGCAATACGGAGCCTTTTCTTATTAGGAGTTGCCAAGGCTACCGCGATATGCAACGCCCGACGTTTGCAATCTAGGCACCGCGCCCGCAGCTAGCGGTCTCGGCTTACTGGGAACCGCCGATTTCGTCTTTGCCCAGCCACGGCCGCAAAACTTGTGGGATGCTGACCGAACCATCGCGGCGTTGGTGGTTTTCGATAACGGCAATTAAAGCGCGGCTTAACGCGATCGCCGTTCCATTGAGCGTATGTACGATTCGAGTTCCTTTTTCTCCCGGCGTCTTGTAGCGCACGTTCAGTCGTCGCGCTTGATAATCCGTGCAATTGGAAGTACTGGTGACCTCGCCCCATTCGCCGCCGTTGCCGCGGCCCGGCATCCATGCTTCTAAATCAAATTTGCGGTACGCCGGACCTCCCAGGTCGCCTGTCGCCGTGTCGACAACGCGATAAGGAATTTCCAACTCGTCAAAAATCTCACACTCAATCTGACATAGTTCGTCATGAATCGCGTCACTTTGCTCGGGGACGCAAAAAACGAACATCTCGACTTTGGTGAACTGATGTACGCGGTATAAACCGCGAGTCGCCCGACCTGCAGCACCTGCTTCGGTGCGGAAACAATGACTGAGGCCGCACAGTCGAATCGGCAATTGCTCGCGCTCCAGGATTTGGTCCTTGTAAAGTCCGCCCAGAGTAATCTCTGCAGTTCCAATCAAAGAGAGCGGCGAGTTTTCGATACTATAGACTTGGGTTTCCGGACCACGCGGCAAGAACCCGATTCCTTGCAATACGTCGTCATGAGCAAGGTCCGGTGTGATCGTTGGCGTGAATCCGTGATGCATCAATTTGCGAACGGCATACTGCTGCAAAGCCAGATCCAACAGCACCACGTCGTTTTTCAGAAAGTAAAATCCAGCGCCAGTCGTTCGCGCACCGCCTTCAAAGTCGATCCAGTCCCATTTCTCTCCTAGCTGCAAATGATCGAGCGGCTGAAAGTCAAAAAGTCGGACTTTGTGTGTTCCTTGTCTGATTTCCAAATTGGCTTGATCATCAGCACCGATGGGCGCCAAGGGGTGGGCCATGTTGGGAATCGTCAGTTCAAGCTGGCGAATCGCTTCGTCGAGCCGGTCGTGTTCGGCTTGAAACTGGTCCTTGAGTACCCGGAGTTGACGCCCTTTTTCTTTGCGCGAGTTTCGCTCGGTGTCGTCACGGGCTTGGCCAATCGATTTGGCGACTTCGTTCGCTTGGCGGTTGTAATCTTCGACTTGTTGCAAGACGAGCTTGCGCTGATTCTCTAATTCCACCAAGCGACCGACATCTGGCGAGACACCACGGTGTCGGCAATTGTCGATCACGGCTTGGGTTTTTTCCAAAATGAATTTGCGGTCCAACATGAAAATGCCGTTCGATCCAAAACAGGTGCGGAATCGTTGCTTGCTATACATCCGTGCGCGTTGAGGGATTTCGCAGGACGCCGGTTGCTGTCACCCCTAAAATCTCGCAGATCGCTAAACTCGATCGTTCGGCGGGGAAGGCGTGCGATTATTCGAACCCTGTACCGGGGCGAAACTCAAGCTAAAATAAGTTCTCCGCCATACAATATACCGCAGGTTTTTTCGGCGGCTATTGCCTGTCAACTGACCAAATGGACAAGCCATTGGCGAGGACTTCTTGAAACATAGCGCAATGTGTAGAGGACAATGAAATGTCTGCATCAGAAGAATCTGACGTCGCAACGATGCCCACAATTCAAAAGGAAATCCAACGCGATGCGCGGCCCAAGCAGCAGCCGAGGTATCACGTATTGCTCTGGGACGACGATGACCATTCGTATGATTATGTCGTCAGCATGATGAAACAGATCTTTGGACACGGTACCCCGCAGGGTTTCAAAATTGCTAAGGAAGTTGATGCGATTGGGAAAGCGATTTGTTTGACGACTACCAAAGAGCACGCGGAACTGAAACGCGATCAAATTCTCGCTTATGGAAAAGACGATTTGATCGCTCGCTGCAAAGGCTCGATGTCCGCCTCGATCGAACCGGAAAACTAGGCGTGGCCGATTCAATTACCGCACGGACCGGCGCGCGTCATGTCTAATCGCAGCGTACCAATCGCCCTATACGACGGACAAATCCTTCCCGCGAGTCAAGTCGCGATACCATTTTGGGATTTGGGCTTTGCCCAAGGCGTCAGCGCGGTCGAACAAATACGGACGTATGCTGGCCGTCTTCCATTGCTACAGTGGCATCTGCGTCGCTTGGAGCGTGGCCTGTGCTGGCTTCGGCTGCAGTCGGAAGTCGACGTGGACTCGGTTCGCAAAGGGCTTGAATTGGTCGTGGAGCACAACTTTGGACTGCTCCCCGCGCATTCCGATTTGGGTGTGTGCGTGGTCGTTACACCCGGGTGCGTCGAATCGTTTTTGCCGCCGTCGATTGACTTGCAAAGTGCATCGCGGCCCAAGGTGTTGGTGCATTCGTTTCCGCTGGCGATTGAGTCGTGGAAGAACGAATTTAGATGTGGTGTTCGACTTGCCACTTCGTCGATTCGAGAAGTACCAAGTGCATCGATCCCGAAGGAATTCAAGCACCGGAGCCGGCTGAACTATTATTTGGCGCAACAGGAAATCGCACAGAACCATCCCGGTTGCCGACCATTGCTTGAGTCGATTGATGGAACGATTGCCGATGCTGCGACCGCTGGCATTCTGATTTATCGGCCGGAAGAAGGATGGCTGGCACCGCCGACCGAGGATGTGTTATCGAGCGTCTCAGTAGCGGTCGTCGCCGAAATGGCCAACGCAGCAGGCATTCGATTTTCCCGGCGCGCCATTTCGAAACGTGATCTTTCCACGGCCCAGGAAGCAATGTGGTGCAGCACCCCGACTGGGCTTTTGCCGGTGATCGAAGTCGATGGACGTCCGATCGGAGAAGGCGTTCCGGGTCCGCGTTATCAGGCATTGGCGGAGTTATGGACGGCCAAAGTTGGATTGGACTTTCGGCGTCAAGTGCTTGAGGGCTAAACCGAAAATCGTGACTTTACGACGGATGCATTTCTTCCAGTCCGAGTCGCTTCATTTTTTTGTAAAGCGTCGTTCGGTTGATTCCCAATTGGTCCGCGGTCGCGTTGCGGTTCCATTGGTTGTCGCGGAGCACTTGTAGGATGATTTGTCGTTCGGGACCAGACAATGCGTCCTTGAGCGATTGTGTGCCGGAAATCGCTGCCGCAGTCAGCGGCGCGTGTTTAGCCAAGGCGCTTGGCAGATCGCCGAGTCCGATCCGAGTTCCTTTGCCCAAGAGCACGGCACGCTCGATGATATTCTGAAGTTCGCGGACATTACCCGGCCACAGATACGCTTGCAGCGCTTCGAGTGCTTCGCGTTCAAAACCTTCGATCTTCTTGCCGGACTCCTTGCAAATGTCTAGCAAGAAATGCTCAGCCAAAGTCGGGATATCGGCCGATCGTTCGCGCAACGAGGGAAGTTCCAAATTGATGACGTTAATTCGGTAGTAAAGATCTTGTCGGAAGCGACCGATCGCGACGGCTTGTGCCAAGTCCTCGTTGGTCGCCAAGACCACCCGGGCGTCAACAGAGATCGTTTTGTTGCCACCGACTTGTTCGAACTGCAATTCTTGCAGCACGCGCAGTAGTTTGACTTGCATGCTTGGACTGGCCGTGGCAATTTCGTCCAAGAATATCGTGCCGCCATCGGCTTGTTTGAATTTACCTTCTTTATTTCCGGTCGCGCCTGTAAAGGCTCCGGCAACATGACCGAAGAGTTCGCTTTCCAGTAGATTTTCCGGCAGTGCACCGCATGCGACTTCGACGAATGGACCGTTCTTGCGGTTGGAGCGGCGATGGATGGCGCGAGCGATCAAGGATTTGCCCGTTCCGCTTTCGCCCGTGATCAACACCGTGGCGCGAGTCTCGGCAACGCTATCGATCATCTCAAACAAGGCCTTCATCTGGCGGCAATTGCCGACAATACTGTCCATGCCAAATCGCTGATCGAGTTGAGCTTTGAGGTTGCGATTTTCGCGAACGACTTCACGTTGATTCAAAGCACGTTTTATCGAGACGAGCAATTCTTCGTCGATCAAAGGTTTCGTCAGCATGTCGAAAGCACCCGCGCGAAGGGCTTCGATTCCCGTTTCAACGGTGCCGTATCCCGTCATCAGGATCACGGAAGTAGCCGGATATTCCTTGGAACATCGGGCCAAGATTTCGAAACCATCTCCGTCCTGGAGTCGTAGATCGACCAGTGCCAAGTCGTAGGGGTTTTGTGCAAGTAATTCGAATGCTGCGTGGCAACCATCGGCCATGTGAACGTGCAATCCAGTGCTGGAAAGCCATTCCCCCATCGATTCAAGCAATTGTCGATCGTCGTCGACGAGCAACAACCTTGGTTGAGCACGGTTATTTTTCATTGTCCAAACGTAAAAAGATGAAATAAATCAACATTCGCGTACAAGTATCTAGGTTACATGTTGCCCTTGGTCAATAAAACGCTGAAAATCAAGGGATCGGCGGGCGAAATACCAGACCGCAAAATCGGATTCTTGCGACAACTCGGTATGGTCCTTATGATTCAACACCATTCTGTAATGAACGGCCAACAAGCGGAAACGAACTTTCGCGTTTTTGTCGGAATGCTCTGCGATAATGAGCTTTGATGTAGAATTAAGCCTCCGAGCGATGGTGGCATTTGTACAACGATTGGTGTGTTTGCCAATCGGTAAGCACTTGTCTGCCTTGGATTTGAAATTTCCATGTCGATCAAAGTTCTCGTGATTGACGACCAGCCAGTTGTCTGCGACGGACTCGACCGCTTTTTTGTCGGCACGAACGTGACCGTTGTTGGTCACGCCCGCGATGGCAAACAAGCCCACGAGTTGCTTCGCAAACATCGCCCCGACGTTATTTTGTTGGAAATTCGTTTGGGAGAAAACGACGGTTTCGCGATTTTGGAAGAGATCGTTGAACTGGATTCGACGGCCAAAGTGATCGTGTTTTCTGGCCATGACACCCCAACCCACATCGCTCGGTCGACAGCGCTTGGGGCAAAAGAATTCTTGCGAAAGTCTAGCGATCGGAACCTCATCATTTCCACCGTTGAGGCGATTGCGGGTGGTCAACCCGTCACCTCAAGCCTAGTTGCCGAATACCAAGGAGCGCTTCGTCGTCGCCGATCGGACGCGGACGAGAATGTTCCGCTCACCAATCGTGAAATTCAAGTCTTGCGGCATGTCGCAATGGGATTGAGCAATCGAGAAATTGGGAAATCGCTTGAGATCAGCATCGAAACGGTAAAGGAGCACGTGCAAAATATATTGCGAAAACTCGACGTGAACGACCGGACTCAAGCTGCAGTTTGGGCCGTGCGCCGCGATATGATCTAAGATCCCATCAGACTCCCCAATTTTTCCCCTTCCCCGGCTTCGGGGAAAACGGTAGGGCGAGGGGCTTTGCCTAAGGTTGCAATCCGAATGTCTCGTAAAACCGTATCATGCGCGTTTCCAGGCCTCGTAATTCATCGCCGAAAACAGAGAAAAATTGGCCTGAACGATGCTCGGCGTTGAAATTTGAAATTGAGCCCCGTTGCGTTATCTCCCGCAAATAAGTTTGATACTCGTGGGGGCAATTTTCGGCCAGAAAAAACGTCAAGCCCCAAGCTATCGCATAGGCGGATTTGGGGTCGGAATCAAATATCTCATCGCTGCGGATCAGCGATTCAATCTTTCCGCGAAATGTATTCGTGGCAATCAGGTGCTGAAGGTTTCCAAAATAATCGGCTGCCAATCGATCGCGTTGTTCGGGAAATTCCGCAGAGTTGTGTACCCCCTTGGCTTCGAACATGGTCGCCAGACCTTCGCTGACCCACCGTGGCTGCGGTTGAAAGCGCGAGTGTACCCCCGTGTTGTAGGCGGACTGATGAGTCGCTTCGTGGATGACGGTTGTCAAGTTTTGTTGATCGAGTCTCGGCTCCATCGCCGCTTGATCATAGGTGATAATCCGATTGGATTGCACCGAGTAAAATCCGACGACGTTCGTTTGATCGCGCAAGGCGGTCTGTTTTAAATAGCGATCGAATTCGGCACGCGTCTTGAGCACCACTGCAATCAAAGGAAAATCAGGCGACTTTAGCGCGAAACTTCGGGCTTCGAAATAGTAAACGAATTGGCGATACATTCGTTCAAAGGCTCCTGGCCAACCGAACGCAGAACTGGAAGGATACACGACAGCAAAATTTTCCGTGACCCGCACGGAGTAGTCTTGCGAGAATTCGTTGTCCAACCTCTTTTCCAACTCATCCGCGCTGTAAGGACGGAGAGCTTTGCCCAATTCCACGACGCGATCGACATCCATCGCCGGATAACTCGCGACCGCACCATCGCGACGAAGTAGCGAAAGCGTTTCAGAGTCACGATGTAGAATTTGGCCGGTGAACTTTTTTCCCTTTACGACCAAGCCGATCATTTCGGAGGATTGTGCCGACGCTGAACGAATCGACACGAACTGGCCAATTAACAACAGCGCAAACGTCAGCGAGGTTGCTAAATTTAGCCCAATTCGTAGGCGAGGATTGTCTTTCATAGTCAAACCGCTAGAGCGATGAGAATCGAAACGCAGGACAATCATACGTCGCGAAAATTGCGCCCCAAGTCGTTAAAAACTGATTTTCAAGCAGAAGTCCGGTACAATGGATCAAGAAATTGCGAGGGTTTTTGCATGAACGTCTTTCTCGTTGGCGGACTGGTATTCCTTGTCCTCGGGACGCAAGACGAAATCGACCCGGAACTTGAGCGCCAGGTTTCCGCAATTCTTCGGAGATTTGAGACCGACGACGAAGCGCAAAGTCGCGATGCCGAAAAGTCACTAATCGAACTTGGCCCAGCGGCCAGCGCGGTCCTCGACACGATCATTTCTGACTTGCCGACCGAAACACAACAAATCGTCGCTCGTGTTCAAGTCGCGTGGGACGCGCAGCGCACGGAAAAAATGCTGTGTTCGACGAAAATTACCTTGCAAGGCAAAATGTCCGTTGCGAAGGCGCTCGAAGCCATCGGAAAGCAAGCATCTGTAGAAATCGGCGGGGGCGAGCAGGTCGCGGCCGATGTCGAAATGAACGCCCAAGATATGGAGTTTTGGCGAGCGTTTGATCAAGCGTTGTCAGGTACTTCTCTCCGATTGTATCCCTACGGTGCCGAAAGTGGTGGGTTGCGCGTGGTTGCGTCTAAAGCGGCTCCTTCCAAAATTCTACCGCCCGTTTGCTACGACGGTCCCTTTCGCATCGAAGTGATCCGCTGTGAGGCCACGCGAGATTTTGCTCGACCATCCGCCAGTCAGTTAAGAGTTGTATTGGGCCTGCAATGGGAACCTCGGTTGCGGCCGATTGCTTTTCAACAACCGATGAACGAAATCGAAGCCGTTGGAGACACCAATGAAAATGTCCTTGTTCCGCAGAATACGGACGCTACGATCGAGTCCTCGATTCAACCGGAGATTCCCTACGCAGAAATGACTTTGCCGTTTGAGCTTGCGGCAGCGACGACGAAACAGATTTCAACTTTGACCGGTACGATATACGCGATCGTGCCCGGAGCAACCGAGACTTTTGAATTTCAGGATTTGGGCGAACAATCTGCAGGGAAAGAGATCCGCAAAGGCGGGCTCTTAGTTCAGCTTGAATACTTCGGCGCCGAAGACACGATTTTCGCGGTTCGCGTTCGCCTAAGATTCGACAACGCGAACGAGGCGCTGGAGTCCTTCCGCGGTTGGGTTTCCACAAGCGAAATTGAATTGCAGGACGGCATGGGGACTGTTTACAAGCCGATTGGCAGCGAAGTCTCATTGCGTTCCGAAAGCGAAGCGGCGATCAAATTACTTTTTTCAAACGATCCGAGCTCCCTGCATCTCGTCGTTCGATCCCCAACCAATATCCACCGTGTACCAATCAAGATTGACTTGCGAAATCTAGTTTTGCCTTAGTCCCAACTCGTTCCCGCTCTCCAGGCTTCCAGTAATTTTAAGGGATGGCGGGGCAGCGTTAATCGTTCCCTCTTCCCTGGCTTCGGGGGAGAGGGTAGGGTGAGGGGCATTTGGGATATTGAAAAGATTCGTATCGTCACACCGTTGAAAACCAATGCACTTCATGCGAAAAACTTTTTGTGCCAAACCGCCGATCCAACCATATCTCGTTGGCAGTATTATTTTTCTCATCAACGTGATCGGACTGACCGTTCCTGTTGCGGCGTGTCTACAGCCCGAGCCAGCGATCGCAGCCACTGTGGCCAATCAAACCGTTACCGTGAATGAAGTCAATGGTTTTCTCGACCGAACGATCGATGACCGACCGCTTCGTGATGACGTCAAATCACTTTTGCAAGCTAAGGCACTGGAGCAACTTGTCGGCCAATTGTTAGTCTTGGAATACTTGCGGACAGAAAACAAATTGGCCTCGGACGAAGATGTTGAATTGGCACAGGAACGGTTAGCGGAAGAGCTGCAGGCGGTCGAGCAGAATTTGGAAAAACATTTGTCCGAGCAGCGGCTAACGCCCACAGAACTCGCCAACCGAATCCGTTTTCAAATCAGTTGGAAGCGCTACCTGGACGGGATGCTGACCGAGGAGAACCTAAAAAAGCATTTTGAAAAATTCCGACGTGAACTCGATGACGGCCAAATGCGTGTCAGCCACTTGTTGCTAAACACGAGTGATTCGCTGCCCAGCGAGGTGAATACAATCCGCGATCAAGCCGAGCAGATTCGACAACAAGTCGTCGACGGCAAGATCGCTTGGTCGGACGCCGTGCAATCGCACTCGCAAGCCGCGACGCGCGAATCGGCTGGCGACCTCGGCTGGATCGGCCGGTATGCGCCGATGCCCGAATCGTTTTCTGCGGCTGCTTTCAAGCTGGAGCCGGGACAGATTAGCGCGCCTGTTCGCACCGAATTCGGGTTTCATCTAATTCGTTGCGAAGAAATCAAGTCCGGCACTCGCAGCTTCGAGCAAGCCGAGCAAGATATTCGACGCCACGCCACGCAATATCTTTTCGCCTGGATCGTCGCGCGCCAAAAGGACCAAACTCCACCCCGCTACACCGGCCTCTATCCGCATCTGGATTCAACGACAGGCGACGTTATTGGTATTGCCGCATCGCCCGAAGCCCCACGTCAATAGCGGCGCAGGATTGGGACTAC
>JANMEB010000414.1:0-2098 GCA_031376585.1 Planctomycetota bacterium
ACATCGTTGACTCGCGTCAGCAAGTCGACGGTTTGCGCGGCGACTTTAATCGAATCGGCTTGCGAGACTGCTGCTTGAGCATCACGCAACACCGTGTCGCGACGCTTATATTCTTCGTTCAATTGATCGTAGATGACCCGTTGCTCGGTCAATTTTTGCAATCGAGCCGTCGTTTCAGCTTGCTCGGCGGAGATGTGCGCGACGTTCGCTTCGTAAATGAGAATTTGGTCAGACAAACTGCGAATGGCCAGCTCCAATTCGCCTTTCATCGCTTGCTCGATGCCGGTCAGCGACTCCAACGCAGATTCGATTTTGGGATGATTGTCGCTGTACTCGCCGCGAAGCGTCGCAAGTTTCAGTTGCGCATCGACCAACCCGTCCTTGAGCCGCTGCAGCGCAGGCTGTGAACTCACCAAGTCGCTGGGCATAGCCACAATCGCGTTGACTTCGTGCAGCGAGTCTTGCAGCAGCTTGCGCTGCGTTTTGACCGAATCCAACGAAGTTTCTGCAGCCCGCAGTTCCGTTGCGATCTGATTCAAGTTGCGATTCAACAGATTGTCGCCCGAAGTCGGCTCGATCAAATTCCGCAAATCAACTAAGTCCGGCCCAAGCTTCAATTCGTAGTCTTCGATTTGGGCCGCAATCTCCGCAAGCGAATGTTTCGCCGAGTCCACTGCTCGATCCAGTTCGGCCACCCCGCTGCACGCCCGATTGAATCGGACCGTGCGCAGTTCGGTCTCCATTTCGCTGGCCAACTGTTGACAAAATGCTTTCGCACGATCTGGCGGTTGGTCGACGACCGACAAGCGAATCAATTCGGTCTTGCCCAGCTCCGCGCCGTTGGACGCGCTGATCTGAATCGCGACTTGACCATCTTCAACGTCTCGGTCGGAAGGCGGTTGACCACTCAGCGTTTGCAAACAACGGCGAACCACATTTGGATTTCGGGCGATCTCCAAGACCGTTTCTTGGGCCGTCTTCATATCGTCCAGTGAAGCAAAATGGCCCGGGCGATTCTGGCGACCAATCATCTCGTCGCGCAGATGAAAAACTTGCGTTGCGCGCCACTTCTTTGGACCCAACGTCGCGTAAGTTGCGGACAAGGCGAAAAAGGCAATGGTCGGCAAGATCAACAACCAGCGATATTTGCTCAGCGTCTGAATCCAGCGGCTCAAGCCGCTTGCGGCATCAACTCTCCATTGGGTTGGCGAATTTGACGATACAGGATTGGGTATTGGATTCATACGAGAACTCTCTTAAACGACCGCCGCTTTTTCCATATTCGAATCATTTGCCCTCAACATTGAACTTGCACCGCCGGGATCGCGCAACACGAACCACACAAGTAACCGACCGCCGAAGGAGTAGCGGCGATCGGTCTTTTGCGCGCCGAAATTGCCCAGAATGAATAACCCACAAGCGCGGAGTTTTCCAAAATGGTGACGACTTGTGAATTATGTTCTCAATGCGGCAGTTTTAAAACGAATACTGCAAGCCAGTGAGAAGATAAAAACCGTGGCGGGTTCGGCCGCCTTGGGCTGCGGGTACAGAGTTTTCCCAAAATGTCGTCGCAAAACTACTGACGTGCGCGCTCCAGTCCCATTGCAATTGTCCCATCACGCGCCGGGTCGATGTGTCGTGAATTGGGTCGCCAATCTGCTGCGGAAAATACTGGCCATAGCCGAGCGTCCAAGTCCGGCCGCAGTCTTGATAGATCAAGCTCGTGTAATAGCCGATCCCCGTGATCGGCTCGTTCCAACCGATGTTCAACTGCCGGTTGTACAAGCTTCGCCCCCAAGTGATCTCGTTCAGATCGAAGCCAGGTCGCCGCAAGCCATGCTGATCGTAGATGAACTCGCTCGCGATACCCCAACAACCACGGCGCAACAACAAATCAAATCCAGCGTGCCGATTGAATTCCTTTTGTCCCTCGGAACCAGTCCCGTCTTGCCATTTAACGCTCACGCCGCCGACAACATTTTCCAATTCAACCCCGCACCGCGACACGACTGCTTTGGATGAATTGGTGTCGCGGCCATCGCTGCCGTTGGTCATCGCCAATGCCAATTGCCAAATTTCAGGCGTCCATTCGACTAAT
>JANMEB010000436.1:0-4514 GCA_031376585.1 Planctomycetota bacterium
GTGCTGATCTCGGCCCACGTGTCGAACGTGACCGAGGTGCTGTCGTTGTGCGACGCCTTGGAAGCCAAGCTAACCCAAGCCGAGTCCACCAGCATCAAATCCTCTCTGCCGCCGTTCATCAATTGCTTCAAGAGGACTCACGCGCCGGCGCGAAAGGAACCAGCCAGGTGACTACCTCTTCACCATTCCACGGAGTCGCAAAGCATAAAAAACCCCTATTTTCCAGGGGTTTCCGTTAGAGCGGGTGAAGGGATTCGAACCCTCGACATACAGCTTGGGAAGCTGTCACTCTGCCAACTGAGTTACACCCGCAAGCACGCCATCATCGTACACTAATGTTGCTCGAAAACAAGAAACCAGCTATACGGATCAGCTTAGTTGCACGAACGATAATCTTTGTGAACCGCTTGACGCCTAGGCTACACTGGTGAGTTAAAACGCGAAGCGAAAAATTTGCTCAAGGAAAAAATTCGCGATGAATGGTTTGGCGACCCTATTTGCGATTTGTCTCGTTACGGCGTCCAGCGCCCGCGAAGAATTGGCGGATACGCTGGTGCTCTGTCCTCAGCCGTTTCAAGCCGCTCTTCAGCCGTGGGTCGCGTATCGGCAACAGCAAGGCCATCGCATCTTGGTCGTCACGCCGTCGGGAAGCTCGTTCGCGATTCAACAACAAATTCGACAAGTCGCGGCGACAAATCCGTTGCGAAATCTAGTCATCATTGGCGACGCGACGAACGACAACGGCCAAGGCAAACTTGCGACGGTGCCCACGGATTACAAGATCGCGATGGTCAATGTTCAGTTCGGCGGCGAGCCAGATATCGCTACCGACAACGGTTACGCCGACATCGATGGCGACGGGAATTTGGATTTGACCATTGGCCGGATTCCCGTTGACACGCCAGAGCAACTGAGGCAATTCATCGACAAGGTCATCGCTTACGAGACGAAAAGCGATTTTGGGTTGTGGCGGCGCAAGATCAACTTAGTTGCTGGAACGGGTAACTTTGTTCCCGTCATCGATAACTTGATCGCGAACACTTCCAAGCAATTAATCACCGAGTTGATTCCGGCTTGTTACGATACGTCGATGACGTTTACGAATTGGCAAAGCGCCTATTGCCCCGATCCACGGCGGCTGTCGAGTTGCGTCGTTGATCGGCTCAACGAAGGCTGTTTGTTTTGGGTTTACATCGGGCATGGATTACCGGATTGCGTTGCCCCGATGGAAGCCGGTCGTTTCACGTTTCCGGTATTGGACAATAAGGTTGCACGCCGCGCACAAACCGTCGAAGGCTCGCCCATCGCGGTTTTTCTGGCTTGTTACACGGGCGCGTTTGATTTGAAACGAGATTGCCTAGGCGAAATCCTCGTTTGCCAGCCGCAAGGCCCGGTCGCGTGTTTGTGCGGATCGCGAATGACGATGCCCTACGGAATGGCGACCCTGTCCTACGAAATCATGAACGAATTCTTTGCACAAGAACACGCGACACTGGGCGAGGTTATTCTTTGTGCTAAACAAAAAGTTGCCGCAAACAAGATCGACAACGACTATCGTCAAATGATCGAAGACTTGGGGGGTACGTTTAGTCCTAACGCGGACCTGTTGCCGCTTGAACGCCACGAACACTTATTGATGTTCCATTTGCTGGGCGATCCGTTGTTGAGAGTTCCGCGACCTTCGCCGATGGAAATGAAAGCCGAGTTGGCATCCGATAGCTTGACCGACATCCACGTGAACGGGCTCGCACCGGCAGACGGTGAACTTGTGTTGGACTTGGCCTATAAACGCGACCGTTTGCGATTTCGGCCGCAGCGCCGCAAGTCGTTTGATTCGTCGCGAACCGAGCTTGCAAAGTACGATGAGACGTATCGGAAGTCGAACGATCTCATTTGCGTTTCGCAAACGCTTAAGGTCAACCAAGGGACGTTTAGCGCTGAGTTGCCGATTCCCGCCGCAGCGTCGGGAGAATGCTACGTACGTGGCTATCTGAAATCCAACCGCCAGGCATTTGCTCAGGCGGTTCCGATCACACTCAAGTGAATCTTGCTTTCGACGCCAATGATTAACCGGACCCCTTCGGTCCGTGGGGCTTGGCGACAGCGCCCTTATGCCCGGCGGTTAAACGGGGAAAACGAGCGGACCGCCGAACACTAAAATTCTCCAACAAAATGATCTTGGTTTGGCAGATTAAGTTAGCTAGGATACTCCCCCTAAACAACGCGGTTTCTCGGCGTTTTCGGAGGACGTTCCGAAACGAGAAAACGGTCGCGGAAATGACTCGCCGCGTTGCTTGGCAATGACCCGATTCAGGAAAGGACGCCTGAAGCATGCCGACGCTACATGAGATTGCACAACTGGTTTGCGGAAAGCTTTCAGGGAATCCTCAATTACAAATTGCCGGCGCGGCAACACTGCGTGATGCGCGACCCGGCGATATTACTTTCATCAACCAAGCGAACTTGTTGCCCAAGCTTGATGAATGCATGGCATCCGCCGTCGTCATTCCCAACGGGCTTATCTACGATCGAATTCCCGCGATCACGGTGTGCGAGCCGGAAAACGCATTTGCCAGAATCGTCGAGAGTATTCGTCCGGCCATTGATCGCCAAGCCTTGGGAATAAGTCCTGCAGCACACGTTAGTTCGACAGCGCGCATTGATCCAACCGCTACGATTTATCCCGGCGCGGTGATCTACGACGACGTCGAAATTGGTCCGCGAGTAACGATTCACGCTAATGCCTGTGTGATGGAAGGCTGCCGGATCGAAGCCGACACGACGATTTTTCCAGGAGCAGTGCTTTATGAAAACACACATGTCGGTCAGCGCTGCTTGATTCATGCGGGTGCTGTGCTCGGCGCTTATGGCTTTGGCTATAAGTTAGTCGAGAGCCAACACAAGCTTTCGGTACAATTTGGAAATGTTGAAATCGATGACGACGTTGAAATCGGCGCCAATTCGACCGTCGATCGAGGAACGTACGGTGCCACGCGAATCGGCCGCGGCACCAAGCTAGACAATCTCGTCATGATCGGTCACAACTGCCGAATCGGGCAGCACAATTTATTTTGCTCGCAAGTCGGAATTGCCGGAAGTTGCTCGACCGGCGATTACGTCGTCATGGCGGGCCAAGTCGGGATCGGCGATCATTTGGAAATCGGCAGCCAAGTCATCATCGCGGCCCAATCCGGCGTGATGCACAACATTGAGGACGGCCAGCGAATTTTTGGAAGCCCGGCTCTACCGGCGAGAGAGCAATTGCAAATTCTGGCTTGCACGGCGAAACTGCCTGCGATGCGAAAACAATTGAATGAACTGGAACGGTCCGTATCGCAAATCGTTACGCCCGATGCGGAAACTCGAATCAATCGAGCGGCGTAGGAACTGGGTAAATGGTACTGCAAACATGGCTCGAAAAATTGGGCTCATTGCTGGTTGGGGCGAACTGCCCGTCGTCGTCGCGCAATATTTGCGAGACCAAGGCGACGATGTCTACTGCGTTGGGCTGATCGGTCATGCGGATGTGAGGCTTGAGAAAATTTGCACCGTGTTTGAGTGGGGCGCGGTGTCGCGCACTCGCTCGCACATGCGATTTTTTCGCCGCCATCACGTCCATCTTGGAACGATGGCTGGCAAAGTCTTCAAATCGATCCTCATGCAAAAGAACTTGTTGCTCCGGCATTTTCCGGACTGGACGTTCATGCGGTTTTTCTTTCCATCGCTGTTGTTGCGAAAAAAAGACCGGAACGACGACACACTATTAATGGCTGGGGTTCGGATGTATGAACATCACGGCGTCGAATTGCGACCGGCCACGGAACTTGCGCCACAAATCCTAGCGCAACCTGGTTTGCTTGCGCGGCGCAAACCCAACGCTCGCGAGTGGTCCGACATTCGGTTTGGCTGGGACTTGGCCAAACAGATGGGCGGACTCGACGTGGGACAAAGCGTCGCGGTAAAGGATCGCGCTGCCGTTGCCATCGAAGCGATCGAGGGAACCGACGAATGTATTCGCCGCGCGGGGGTTTTGTGTCCCGCCGGTGGTTTCACCGTGGTTAAGGTCGCCAAGCCGCAACAAGACATGCGATTTGACGTTCCGACGATTGGCTTGGGCACGCTGCAAACGCTGCACGCATCGGGCGGTCGCGTTTTGGCCGTTGAAGCCGGGAAGACAATCGTGTTGAACCCAACTGAAATCAGCCAGTTTGCAATTCAACATGGCTTGGCGATTGTTGCCCTTCACGCCGAGGAGATGGCCGCGACGGAAGCAACCTGAGAATAGGTAAGGACGTGGAACTCGTTTTCTACGTCCTAAACCTCGATAGAAACTAGCACGCTGAGCGCGTATCCCAAGTTTGACAACTGCGGTTCGGCTTGCGGATAGTCCACTTTCCCTTGCGCTGAAATCGCGCAAAAATGGCGGACTCGGTTCACCCGTTCTCACCATAGCTCGAGGCAACAAATCATGGAACTCATTCGTCGAGTCACGTTATTTATTTTGGTAGTTGGCA
>JANMEB010000512.1:0-1934 GCA_031376585.1 Planctomycetota bacterium
GGAGCCCTCGGTTCAAATCCTGGTTTATTGACCAATGTGAACGGGACTTTGTTTTTCAGCGCGAACGACGGAACCGGTGCCTTTGAACTCTGGAAAAGCGATGGAACGGACGCGGGGACCGTCTTAGTCAAAGACATCCGGCCCGGAGCCCTCGGTTCATTGCCTAGTTACTTAACCAACGTGAACGGGAATTTGTTTTTCAACGCGAGCGACGGAAGCAGTGGCCAAGAACTGTGGAAAAGCGATGGAACAGGCACGGGGACCGTCTTAGTCAAAGACCTCCAGCCCGGAGCCCTCGATTCATCTCCTTTTTTATTGACCAACGTGAACGGGATTTTGTTTTTCCAGGCTGTCGACGGAAACAGTGGCACTGAACTGTGCAAAAGCGATGGAACCGGCACGGGGACCGTCCGAGTAAAAGACATCACCAGCGCACCCAGTTCAAATCCTCGCTACTTGACCAACGTGAACGGGACTTTGTTTTTCAGCGCGAACGACGGAACCAGTGGCACTGAACTGTGGAAAAGCGATGGAACGGAAGCAGGGACCGTCTTGGTCAAAGACATCCGGCCCGGAGCCCTCCCTTCACATCCTCGTTACTTGACCAACGTGAACGGGACTTTGTTTTTTAGCGCGAACGGCGGAACCGCTGGCATTGAATTTTGGAAAAGTGATGGGACGGGCGAGGGGACCGTCTTAGTCAAAGACATCCGGCCCGGAGCCCTCGGTTCATTTCCTGATAAATTGACCAACGTGAACGGGACGTTGTTTTTCAGCGCGAACGACGGAACCAGTGCCTTTGAACTCTGGAAAAGCGATGGAACGGGCGCGGGGACCGTCTTAGTCAAAGACATCCGGCCCGGAGCCCTCGGTTCATTTCCTCGTAACTTGGCCAACGTGAACGGGACTTTGTTTTTCAACGCGAACGACGGACCCTGTGGTGAAGAACTGTGGACGATGGACGGCGGCGGCGAGCCGACGGTGAAAGCGCCAGGCGTGGCTGGACCGGGTGTCATCTTGCCGGCTGTCGTCGGATCAGGAGTCCCCGGTGCCGGATTGCCGGGTGCTGGAGTCGCGGGCATTGGCGTCAAACCACCGACAACATCAACTGAACAAGGGCTGATCGACATCGTGGCCGGTGCTGGAGCTTCCGATCCGCAGAACTTTACCAATGTCAATGGAATCGTGTTCTTTTTAGCGACCACACCTAGCGAGGGCCGCGAGCTGTGGAAGACCGACGGCACGGTCGGCGGAACTTCGCTGGTAAAAAACATCGCGGCCGGGGCCGCAGATTCTTTTATCGATCAGCTCGCCAACTTGAATGGTACTCTCATTTTCCAAGCCACCGATGGAACGACTGGGGGCGAACTCTGGAGGAGCGATGGCTCAAGCGGCGGTACCGTGCTGGTGAAAGATATTCGCAGTGGTGATACAAGCTCTGGGTCGTATCCCCAAAACTTTGTGAACGCAAATGGGACACTGTTCTTTACCGCTTCCGAATTCAGCGGAGGCCGCGAGTTATGGAAAACCGATGGCACCACCGGCGGAACGGTGCAGATCCTCGATATCCGGCCCGGTGGGTCGGGCTCGTATCCCAAGTATCAAGTGAATTCGAAAGGGACGTTGTTCTTTTCGGCAAACGATGGGACCAACGGCTATGAGGTCTGGCGAAGCAATGGGACCTCGTCAGGAACAATTTTAGTCAAGGACATTCGAACCGGCGTGGCGGGTTCCGACCCACGCGATTTTGCCAACGTGAAAGGAATCGTCTTTTTTAGTGCCGACGACGGCGCAAGCGGCCGCGAACTTTGGAAGACCACAGGGACTTCGGCCAATACCGTGTTGGTTAAGGACATCAACGTCGGTGCCGGCAGTTCGAATCCCACGGAGTTCACGAACATCAAAGGGAACGTGTTCTTCGCGGCCGACGATGG
>JANMEB010000537.1:0-6545 GCA_031376585.1 Planctomycetota bacterium
GATACATTGCGTGGCGGTACCGGCGATGACATCCTGATCGGTGGCGGTGGCAATGACTTGATGGTTGGAAACGGGGGGGCGGATGAATACGTCCTCGAGGGAACTAACAGTGCCGATGATTTGCGGCTATTGTTTATCACTCCGACCGCGCAAAGTTTTGTTCGTCGGAACGTCGGTAACGCCGCGATCCTAGAAACCGATAGCATCATCAACGACGCAGTCGACAAAGTCCGAATCAACGCGCTCAACGGAGACGATTTGATCACCGTCCAATTGTCGGTCCCACTCTCGGGTGTGGCCGATGGCGGCTTAGGAAGCGATACATTTTCGGTACCCGGAAACTGGACGACGGTTGGCTAATCGCGCATCGCTCGCTCGATAATGGCGCAGTCAAAGTAATTGATGCTCATGCCCGCATCGATTACTAACCGCTGGGCAGTGATACCCGATGATCGCGGGCTCAGGAGAAAGCAAACCGCGCTGGCGACTTCGTCGGTCGAAACCGCGCGCCGTCGCGGGATGATTTGTTCGGCGTACAAGTACGAATGTGCGTAACCGGGGATGCCGGCCGACGCGGAAGTTTTCAAAAGACTTGGCGCGACCGCGTTGAAGCGGATCTCGGAAAAGGAAGAAAAACTTTTCGTCAAAAACGCTAACGACGAGTCCAAGGCTGCCTTGATCGGAGCCATAAAGCCGTAGTTTTCGCTTGCCATCGTCGTGGTCGAAATAGAAATCGTTACGACCGACGCCGTCGGTTCCAGCAAATCCTTGAGTGCGTTCGAAATCGCGATCAGCGAAAAGCAGGAAACGTCAACGGAGCGCAGAAACTGTTGCTTGCCGGTCTCGTGAAAGGGCCTTACGCCACCTGAGTAGTCTGCGAACGCGATCGAATGAACCAATCCAGAAAGCTTTCCGCCAGCCGCAAGTTCGCCGCGAGTTCGATCGATCTGATCGGGGAACTCAACATCGCAAACAAATATCTCACGCCCTGGCAAGAGCTTGGCAATCGCCTCGCGCCGCGCTTCCGACCGAACGATGTAAGCGACTCGCGCACCGGCTTCTTCCAATTGTTGACCGACAACGAAAGCGATGCTTTTTTTGTTGGCCACGCCAAATACGGCGATCCGCTGATCTTTCAACCGTAGAAAATCCACAACTACTCACCTCCCGTAATCATCGCGGCAAATTGTAAGCTCACCGCCAGCTTGTCCGCCAACATGATCTTGGCTGAAAAATAAGTTGCGTTCGCAATGGCCTCATCGCGCTGGACGCGAATTTCGATCATGTCGCCAGGCCGCACAATCTGCTTGAAGCGAACCTCATTGACACGGGTCAACACGGGCACCCCGGCTGCATTCGATTCGCCAGTTGCCGCCAACACCGCACCGGCTTGCGCAGCGCATTCGCACAATATTAGACCAGGCACGATCGGCTGGCCTGGATAGTGACCTTGAAAAAAAAACTCGTCAGCCCGAAAGGTCTTGCGGCAAACGATTGAGTTGTTGGCTAGCTCGACCACCGAATCCAACAACAGCATTGGCGTTTTGTGGGGAATCTTGGACAAGATGAAGGCCGAATCGATGGGATGCATATTGCTCAAGTTAATAACGCCGACGATGCCAAACTTGTGCGTCGAGTATCTCGAAAATTAATCGCGTGAAAAGCCCTCTTGGCGGCAGGACTTGCGGCGGACTGCATGGGCCGCAATTCATCAAATGATCAACATTGCGTCGCCATAGCTAAAAAACCGATACTTTTCAGTGATCGCCGTTTCATACGCCTTTCGCATCAATCCAGCCCCGCCAAACGCATGAACGAGCACCAACAGCGTTGAACGCGGCAAATGAAAGTTCGTTACCAGCGCATCGACGGCTCTAAATTGATGTCCAGGTCGAATAAACAGTCGCGTTTGGCCCGACCAGGCCGCCAGATTCCCGTCCGCACCGACAGCCGATTCCAACACTCGCACCGACGTCGTTCCCACGCAGATGATTCGCCCGCCGGCCGCGCGGCGCTCGTTGAGCCGTTGTGCATTTTCCACTCGCAATATTCCGACTTCGGCGTGCATCTGATGCTCGTCGAGCCGACCGACTGAAATCGGTCGAAACGTACCGACACCGACGTGCAAAGTGAGCGGACATATCGCCAGGCCTTGGTCGACGAGCTTTCGCAAAAGAGCTTGCGACAAATGAAGCCCAGCCGTCGGCGCGGCAACTGACCCGGGGTGCTTGGCGAACACGGTTTGATAATTCGCAATGTCAGCGTCGACCATATTTCCATCACGAATGTAATGCGGCAACGGAATTCTACCGATCTCATGGAGGACTTGAGCGGGACTCATTTCCGATAGCAAGCGTGCCGCCCAACTTCCATCCTCAAGTTTTGCCAACATCGCCAATTCGCAAAAATCCCTGCCTTCGCGGTCTTGCAAGACGATCAATTGATTCGGCTGCAATCGCGAGCGCGACTTGCAAAGCAACCGAATCACTTGGGGCTGCGCGTCCGATTCCAACCACAAGCCTTGCCATCGGCCGCGAGTGTCTTTGCGGTAGCCGATCAACTTGGCGGGAACGACGCGCGAATCATTGACGACGAGCGCGTCACCTTCGTGCAGCAATTCCGGCAAGTCTCGAAAATGGTGATGTTCAATCGAGCCGCGTTTTCGATCGACGAGCATCAATCGCGAATCGCTTCGATTAGCCAACGGATGTTGCGCTATGAGTTCCTTGGGCAATTGATAATCAAATTGCGCGACGTCGGACGCCGCATCCGCTGGGTAAAACTCTTCGCTCATGCATGCCTTTAGATACGGAGCAAACCGTCACTTGTATCGTCTACTGAGCCAATCTAGAAGATACCGCTCGCGGGTTTCAGAACCTTGCCAAAGCGTTAGTTGAGGTGCAAATGAGCGCAAGCACTGGAAAATTTCTTCCCGATCGCTTGGCTAATTTGGCCCGAAAGTGGGCCGCTAGCAAACAATCTAACAAAAATTGGTCGTTTTCACGTTGACCCCACCCGCGTTCTATTTATCTTTTGGCTCTCAGCGCGTTAGATTTGGGCTTGGCCCAGCAATGAAAGCGGAGACCGAATTCGGGTTCTGCAATTTTTGCCAGGTACGTCCGTCCGTAATTCCGCGAGTTCATCAGTGCGGTTGTTTACCACAGGACAACCCAGTGACTGAAGTACATGGATGGCCTTCAAACCGTGGAGCGACTGCAACATTTGGATATCGATCAGTCGACGGCAAACGACCCTACGGTACATGATGTACCAGGGTCGTTTTTTTTGGCAGCAACATGACCGTTCATCAGCCGGTACTGGCGCAAGAAATCATTGAGCTGCTTAACGTCGGCTCAGGTATGACCGTCGTCGACGGAACGCTTGGCGGCGGCGGTCACACTCGGTTGCTAGCGGACAAGGTTACTTCAAGCGGTTTGGTGATTGCGCTGGATCGCGACCCACAAGCGGTCCAGACCGCACAAACTCAATTCGCCGCAAGCCCCGTAAAACTCTTCGCTGCAAGCTACGTCGAACTGCCTGCGCTTTTGTGCGCAATTTCCATTGACGCCGTCGACGCGATCTTGTTGGATTTAGGACTTTCCAGCGATCAGCTCGCCGATCCGCACCGCGGATTTAGTTTTCACAGCGACGGCGTACTGGATATGCGATTCGATCCCGGCGCGGGTGAAGCCGCTTGGGAGCTATTGAAACGACTTGATGAAAAGGAACTAGCCAACGTGATTTACGAATACGGTGAAGAACGATTCAGCCGAAGGATAGCGCGGCGAATCGTGGAAGAACGTGGTCAGCATCCGATTCGTTCCGCGCAACAATTGTCCGAATTAGTTCGCCGCTGCGTTCCGCGTTCCAAAGGCCATTCCATCGACCCGGCCACGCGAACTTTTCAAGCACTTCGAATCGCTGTCAATGACGAACTCAACGGATTGAAAACTGCCATGGACCGATTGCCAAAACTGTTACGGCCGGATGGTCGAATTGCTGTGATTAGCTTTCATTCGCTGGAAGATCGCATCGTCAAACATGCGCTCCGCAACGACGCGACACTCGAAGTCATAACGAAACGTCCGGTTCGGTCCAACGATGAGGAAATAGCGTTAAATCCGCGGTCCCGCAGTGCTCGCCTGCGAGTTGCACGCAAGCGGCGACCCGACGAAACCACGAACACGAAAAATAAATGGCCACGCCAACCAGAACGAACGGATTCATGAATGGAACGCGACGAAGCACTGAAACGACAATTTGTACGCGAAGTACGAATTGGGATTGCGCTCATCGGCGTTACCTTGTCGGCGTTCGTGCTGGTAGCTTACGTTAAGCTGCGTGGATCCTTTGGCGAAGTCGATGAAGTTGCAACGTCGCAAATTTCGCCAGCGACGACCGATCCACAACCAGTCATTGCCCATGGCACGCCTCCCAAAATCTCCGCGCTCCAAGCCGCCACTGTCTCCATGTTGGACCATGTCGATGTGAATGTTGGCGGTACATCGCCGATCAAGTCACCTCCGATGCCCGCGCCGCGTGTTTTTCCTCCGCCAGCCGTATCCACTCCCGAAAATCGCGGAGCTGTTATTCCGACTACAGACTCGTCGATCAATACTTCAAGCGAAGTATCGAGCCAGAGCGATCAATTGACCTTTCCAATGACAGGCATTACCAATCACGCGCCACGCCAAACGCAAAATCCTGCAACTACAGGATTCAGCGATACGAATATCGCAGCACAAATTTCGACTGTACCAACCCGACCGCTAACGCAATCGCGTTCAGCATTTCCCGTTCGCCGCGTCGCCGCAGAAACAATTTCGTTCAGCACTGAAGCCGACGCCGAGGCCGGACTCCAGGTTAACGCCGGAGAAAGTCTTTGGACGATTGCTCAGCGACATTACGGCGACGGACGGTTTTTTCGAGCTTTGGCGGCATTCAATCGCCTCGACCAAGACGGGAATGGCAGACCCTTGGCGGGAAGCGTTCTGCGACTGCCGTCGCAGCAAACTTTAAGGACAAGTTTTCCGGAATTAGTTCCGGCTGATTCGCGGTCAGAAGCGCCGGAAATCGCCGTCGGCTCAGCAAGAACTTACGTAACATTTCCAGACGATTCGCTATTTTCGATTGCCCGCGACGAACTGGGCCAAGCGTCTCGTTACATCGAAATCATTGCTCTTAACGCCGACTCCTTGCCGAAAACAGTCACCGCAAGCGGCAAACTGCCCAGTGGCGTTCGATTGGCACTTCCGAAAGAATAGCCCGATCGAATTTTCATGTTTCACCGTCGTCAAAGATGCGGACAGCGAAGCATCGACTGATGCTGCTTCCGGTGACCGATGAACGCTTCTGTTCGCAAGATAATTTCAGGGGGCCAAACTGGCGTGGATCGAGCCGCCCTCGACGTCGCGATCTATCTCGGTTTGGAACACGGTGGCTGGTGCCCCAAAGGCCGCATCGCGGAGGACGGCGTCATTCCAAAGGTCTATCAATTGACCGAGATCGAATCGTATGAATACTCGGATCGCACCGAGCGAAACGTGATCGACTCGGACGGAACACTCATTCTATTTTGCAAAGAAATGAGCGGCGGAACGCTGTTCACCAATCGGATGGCCGTCAAGCATCGTCGGCCATGTTTGGCGATTGACCTTTCCTCAAGCCATCACATGCACGAATCCCAAAGCTGGTTATCCGAATCTGGAATCGGCGTGTTGAACGTCGCCGGACCCCGCGCAAGCTCAGCTCCAGAAATTATTCCTTTGGCCGAAGCGTTTCTGTTGCGACTGCTTGAGACGTGAGGCGTGAGGCGACCGTGATACGCTCAACCAAGCTACCGTCGCGACGACACCGACTTTATTTGACTGAACGCTGGACACTTTCGTCACTTCGTCCCGCAACCGCCTTTGACGGCACAACTGCCGCAGCCGCTGGTGCCGCACTTGGCTGCTTCGTCTCCGCAGCCGGGCCCGCAGCCGTGGACAAGCAAATCGTTAAACTTGCGCATTTGAACTTTGGCTTCGTAGGCTTCGGCTAATTCGTCCGTGATCGCTTCAACTTCGGGAGTAACTTCGCCCAAAAAATAGAAGAATAGGTTTTTGCCGTCAAAAGTTTGTTCGGCATCCAGCAAGATGGCGCTAACGCCGCGCTCCGTCAGCATCCGACCGCACGCTTCAATTGCCCGTAGCCGATGTTTGTTCAGCCTCAATTGAATCAAGCCATCTTCTTTGGCAACCCGTCGCAAAATATCGCCACAAACGGCCAACGATGCATCGACAACTTGATCGTTCAACACATCGCCGACCTCTAGTCCGCGAAACGTTTGGCAAATGACGCGCTGGCCCGGTGCGTACTGAACCGCTTCGGCCGAGCCGAACCGCCCGATCCAACCCATCACCCCAAACCGAACCAGATGTTGTTGCATGGCGTTGTAAAGATTTCCAGAAAGGTTTGGGCAACGTACGACCAATGATCAATCCTACCGTTTAAAGCCGCTTTCGCGAAACGGCCCTGGATAGGACTTCGCAAAAAACGCCCCTCGC
>JANMEB010000572.1:0-8314 GCA_031376585.1 Planctomycetota bacterium
AATGGTTCGATTCGGGACGCCTCAAAGGCTACCGAATCCCCGGCTCGCAAGACCGTCGTATCCCACGCGAATACCTGATCAAGTTCCTGAAAGAGCACGGCATGCCTTTGGGCGACCTCGAAGACGAGGCTATGGCCAAAATTCTAATCGTTGCTCAGGACCAGGTATTGATCGAGAATTTGAAACGAGAACTCCCGGTTGAAAGATCGTTCAAAGTCGCTGTTGCCGCCAGCGGATTTGAAGCAGGTATTCAAGCAGAAAGTTTTCACCCAGACTGCATCATCTGCGATTTTTCGATTGGTAAAGTCGAAGCGTTGCAGATCTGCCAAAACCTCCGGAAGAATGCCGACTTCGGAGATACCATTTTGATTGCCCTGTTGCCAGACGACGGCAACCCGATCAGTTTCGACCGATCGGCGATAAACGAAACATTCAAAAAGCCGTTTGACGCCAACTTGTTGGCCGAACGCTTGAGAACTTTGATCAGTTCCCGCAAAGAACTCGTGTAAGACCCCACAAGCTCTCCGACGAACTGCCCAGATAGACGCCGTCTTTCGCACTACGAACCGCAGCACCTGACCCGTGCTGCGGTTTTTTTACGCGCCGATCTTAATTTTAGGCTCGTCCGAATTAGATTGCACCAAGCGTGATTTAGGGAGCGCGACGCTCGTGCTTAGATCGCGAACAAGGGTTCGGCTTGAAGTGAATGGCTGGCTGGCAAGCCAGCCTGTTGAATCGATTCCAAACTCAGCATTTCGACGTAAACGCTCATGTCAAAACTGTCGAACACCGTGTCCGCTGAATTCGTTTCGCCTATCTGCATTTGTGAGTTCGCCTCGACATTCGAGCTGGCCAAGACGCTGAATTGCGGACGGGGGTAAATGCTCGTCAATGTGGATACTGGACTCCCACTCGAAAGTGTTTGGGCCATCATAGCTGCTGCGGCGCCGGAGCCCCCGATCGTGAAAGTGAATGGTACTTCATTCCCATCATTGCTGGCGATACTAATAACGGCCGTGCGAATTCCGCTGCCTGACGGATCGAACTTCACGCTAAACGTGGTGCTTGACTCGCCTGCGATGGACGAGCCGGGTTGTGCCGTCACAACAAAGTCATCTGCGTTGGCACCAGTTATCGTCACTCGTGGCGAGCCGGTTAGGTTCAGCGTCCCATTGCCAAGGTTCATGATGCAAAACGATTTGGTTAGACTTCCGCCGGCGACATCAACGCTGCCAAAATCGGTGCCGTCGACGGCACGCGGAGTGATGTCCCTGTTGGGAATGTACACGCCGTTGCCTTGTGCCGCGACTTCTGGAGCAATGCGAACGACGCCGCGCATGAAGTCACGCTTCATGTTTTTGGTTCCCATATTCATGCTGGGGATAAATTGGGCTGACGCCAGCGCGGCTCCGGTTGCCCAAATGCTGTAACGGCCTTTGGGAAGTTCAAGGCGATAGCCACCGGACGCCCAAGTGGTTGTTGCATAACGTGCGCCGTTGCCGTCGCGAATCGCCACGATTGAAATGTTCGCGAGCCCCTCGCCGGGAGTGTAAAAGCTGTCGACGGTTACCGTATCTGCAAACGCAACGCCGGTTAAGTACATTGCGGTGCTGGCCTTGCCAAAATCCTGCGTTGCCATCACCGCGTTGTAAGCACCATACGGACCGGTTCGAATTCCCACGCCGACTTCAGCAAACGTTTCATTCAGAATGTTGCGTCGGTGTCCTCGACCCGAAATATTTGTGTCGACAAACAACGATTCCTCCAACGCTTTCGTAAATGCGAGAACGTCGGGAGTTCCGGTCGTTCCGCGATATCCAATGTTCTCGCCGGTTGACCAAGGAGTTTGTAAAACATAACCGGCTGACTCCATTCGCTGCGTTGGGCTCGTGCCGCCGGATCCGGTGTGGGAAAATATGTCGTTGTCAACCATCCATTGGCTGTGCTTTGCGGCGGAGTCAGTCAAGTATGGATTGATGGCTAACGGCTGCTTGGCAGTGGTTGTAATCGTGCCGGCGGCTAAGCCTTCGTTGAGACTAATGCCCAGGCTGGCGGCGTACGCTTCCGGGGTCGCGCGAGCCTTGTTGATCAACTCGACCATGTACTGTTCAAAGTTCGTCGGAAATGCCGCCGACAAAAGGCTTCGCTCTTCGAGCGTTTCAATTTGAAGCTGTGAAGCCGCAGGTTCATTTACCAAGGACTTTTCGAACATCAATGGACTTTCCGAAGAACTGGATCAGCGTGCTGAATTGTTCGCCAACTGAAACCTATGCCAGATTCGGCTTCCGTAAAGAAAAACGATCGCGAATGATCGCCTTTTCGCGAGTCTCGAAAGCGAGGTTGTTTTTTCGCTTCACGGACCTCAGAGAATGGGTCGGAAAACCGCAGTGTTGCGGAATCGCAACGTGAAATTGTCAGACAAATCTGTCCGCCAAGCAGGCCAGAACGCTTGATGCGCTAGATGAATCGGGCGGATCGCCATACGCCCGCCGATCGAATGCCGTTGACCAGCAAGCGCAAAGTGAAATAAAGGGTGTCGTTCGTGGGCACCATTACGTTAGATTAGTCGACGGGCCGCTCGCCCGTTCGCCGAAAGTCGCCACGCGACCCGCCCGATTTTTGGTCAAGTTGAATGGATTCGATCATCATCGCGCGATCGATAGATTTGCACATGTCGTAAACCGTTAGCGCCGCGACTGCAACGGCCATCAAGGCTTCCATTTCGACGCCAGTTTTGTGCTCCGCTCGAGTGGTGGCGCAAATATTCAGGCAATCGGCGGACGAAAATGCGAATTCGACTTCGACCGACGCCAGTGGAATCGTGTGACAGAGTGGAATCAAATTGGCCGTTTGTTTGGCGGCCATGATTCCTGCCAACCGCGCAACTTGCAGCACATCACCCTTCGCGCCGTCGCCCGCAAGCACGGCCTTCAAAGTTGCGGGCTTCATGCGCACCGAGCACGAGGCAATCGCGGTTCGAAGGCTGACAGATTTGGCAGACACGTCGACCATTTGCGCGTCTCCCTTGGTGTCGAAATGGGTTAATCGCGATGTTTTCGTTTTTGATTTGCGAGGTGGCGATTTTGACATTCGCGTGTCGACTTCCGTTCCAATTATTTATTTTCCGGCGCTCAAGACGGCGTACTCTTCGTCCGACAATGCGATGACATCGCCTCCGAACGTCACGGACCAAATGGAATTGCCGTTGAGACTTTTGATGGCGATCAGTTTTTCTGATTTGGCAGCTTCGTCGGCAAGCTGTTCCGGGGTGACTCCAAATCGAACAAAAGCATTTTGCCGTTGAGCTTCCTGCACGGAACTCATCTGAGAGGAGTATGCGGTCAGGTCATTCCAACTAGTCGGCGGAGTGGATTTTGTTGCCAAGTACTTGCGATAGGCTTCGTTAACTGCGGTTAACTGTGCACTGACTTCCAAATCGACTGCGCCATGAAGCTTTATCGCCTTCAAGTCTTTTTTGACTTTGTCCTTGGTCGCCATAATGTCCTGTTTGGCTTTGGTGATGTCGTGGCGAACAACATCGCAACCAAGAAGACCAAATAGAACAACCGCGACAGCGATAACAAGGCGCAAGTGCGACATGGCTGGGATCTCGTTGGCAATATTGGTTTGTCGCCGTTTTAGTAGATCATTCGACACGAATTCGAGTCAGGGTTTGCGCGAGCTAAGGTCGACAAACAAAAAAGCCGGAGCGAACTCCGGCGTGGACTTTATTGCACGTGAAAGAACCTAATTCCACCAGAATTGTTTCGCAGGCGATTGCAGGGCAGCGCTACGGGTCGTCGCCAAGTCATTGACGATTTCGGTTCGTTCCACGACCGACCAGGAATCGACTTGGACGCCGCCTGACGCAGTCACGAGCATCGAACTTGTCAATCGAACAAAGCTGCATTGAGTGGGTACAGTTTTCGGAGCGTTGTATTCCGGTGTCGGCAACTTGTTGGCATCGACAAACATCGAAATATCCAATCCGGCACGTTCCAACAAGCTTTCTTTCGAAATCAGCGCCGCAACTACAGCCATGTCCATCAAATTTCGCAATTCGCGGAAGGCCGGTTCCTTTTGTGCCAAGGCATCGAATTTCTCGGTCATTGTTTCGGCCCATTTTTCGGCCATCGCGTTGACTTTTCCAGTCGCGACTCGTTGACCGTCGTTTGCGATTCGGCCGTCTTCAACCATCGCTTTTACGCCGGTACCGCGTAACTGCCAGGTCAGTCCGTCTTCCGATTTAGCCAACGGTAGGTAATTGCATTCCATCCAGAATCGCGGACTGGTCGAGGCACGGGCTGAGTCTTTTCGTTTCGCAATTTCTAGATAGCTGGGCATTCCGTCGATCGGTGCGTTTTCAAAACCCATCGACAATCGTTTCATCTTGTAATCGGCGGCAACAAGGACTTGGGCAAACCGACTGCCCGTTGGCAAACCGGTGAGCGTGATGACTTGTGGCCCGCCGGTTTCTTCGATGTGACGTGCTGCGTCGGGGCTAAAGTCTTCGGCTTTCATTTGGCTAAGTGCTTTCGATAAAGCCGCCGCACCTTCTGGGGTCGGATTGATCGAGCAACTAATGCCGAGGTCTTGGCGAGCATTGTCAACAGTTCGCAAGGCAACCAGGAAATCCTCAAGTCGCATCACGGGGCAGCCGGTCGTAATGCCAACGACGTTTCCTGCGTCGTCAACCTTCCAACCTTCGGCGGGGCCGGCCAAAATAATGTCTTTGTTGTCGGGGCTAACGAAAACGAATTCGATGCGTTGCAAACCTGCCATGAAAGCAACTTCAGCGGGAAGCGGTTTGTTCTCACGTAGGGCTTTTTCGGCTGCATCGTGTAATCCGCGCAGCGAAACTTTTCGCATCGGGGTCGTGGTTTGCAAGTCAGTCCGATTTTCGTCGCCAACGGACGCCAGCAATCGTTGTCGGTCTTCTTTGGAAATCTTTGTCGGCGCGGATTCCAAGACGTTATTGGAGTCAACTTTCACCCCGCCAACCGACCCCGTGCCAAAGCCAAAAAAGCCGGAGCCGTTATTATTGTTTCCTCCAACACCTTGAATGGCGAACGCTGAAGAAGACGCGACGCAAACGCACAGCAGCACTGCAATTCCTAGCAACGCTCGCTTCGAAAAATCAAACGCCATGATGGAACTCCAAAAATACAAGCCTTGCCCCGAACCGCTATCGAATTCCTAGTCCCAAATAAAAATTTGTGGACAAGGATCAGCCTACGAACTTCTGATCGCCCTTTTATCATACTCGGAACGACCTATACACTCAAATTCAGCCTAGTTGCCCCAGTTGTGAAAATCAAGCGAATCGCGAGGCAATTTACAGCCAAGCGGCGCAAATCCTTCGATAAATTGCAACAGCCCATTTCCTATCGGCTGTTGAATAGGGTTCAATAAACACAGCCTTTCAAACCTCGTTATAGCGGAATTGATCTTCCTCATGTTCGCCTACCTAGTCATTCGAGACGGCACCAAGTGGTCAGACGTCGTTCGTCTCATCCCTGGCAGGACCGTTACAATCGGGCGGGCTCCCACTAACCAGGTAGTTGTTAAAGAGGAACAGTCGAGTCGACAGCACGCCGAAATTTTCATGACGGAAGGCAAATGGATTTTGCGCGATCTCGACTCGCGGAACGGGACTTCCATCGGACAAGAACGCGTTGTGGGTGACCGTGTCTTGAAAGCGGGCGACATCATTTGGATCGCCGGCACTCAACTTGCCTTCGTTCACGATTTGACCAATGCATACAAAGGACGCGCCAAAAAAGCCCTCGACATTGACCTAGCGCACAAAACGATCGCCGGCTTGGAAGTCGAGGTATCCAGCGAAGACACGCTTGCAGGCAACGAACCGACAACCATCACGCACCGCAAAGGCAAGACACGCTTTCTTAGTGAACCGGACGACCAGGACCCGTCCGTACCCAAAGTCGGTCGTGCGGCCGCAAAGCTCTGTCGAATCGCGTTCGAACTTGCCAATCAAACCTCCGTACGCGCTATCGCAAAATTGGCTCTCGACGGTCTCATGGAAAGCACCAATGCAAACAATGGCGCGGTCCTCATGACGGCTCGTCCGGGAGCATTCCAACCGGGCGATCTCGAAGTCATTTCGTGGCGCTGCGAAAAAAACGCAACTTATCAACGCTTGTCCAATTTCCTTTCCGAAACGGTTCTCAATAGTGGCGAAGCGGTTCTCGCACGCGATATTGAAGGCGACAGCGCTTTGGGAATTCGCGACAGCAAAGGGATCATCTCCGCGTTGAGCGTGATTTGTGCACCGATTCGAGTGAACGACAAATCAATCGGCTTGTGCCACCTTTATTCAACGAAGCAAGGCCGCACGCTCGACCCAGACGACTTGGAATTCACGTTGGCGGTCGCCGAAAACGTGGCTTTGGCGATGCGGACTCGATTCCGCGAGCAAAAATTGGTTGAGGAAGCGCGCAAGCACACCAATGAGATCGTGGAACTGCGACATCAGCTTGGCGTCGAAAGCGAAATTATCGGGAGTAGCCCGCAATTGCTGGCCGTTCATCAACAAGTCGCACTTGCGGCACCTAGCAACGCGACCATTCTCATTCGGGGCGAAAGCGGTGTCGGCAAAGAACTCGTCGCCCGCGCGGTCCATTTCGCCAGTGCCCGCCGCAAAGGCCCTTTCGTCTGCATCAACTGCGCCGCGCTAGCGGAGTCGCTACTTGAAAGCGAACTGTTCGGCCACGAACGCGGTGCATTCACCGGCGCGACCGAACGAAAAATGGGCAAGTTCGAAGCAGCCAATGGCGGCACCATCATGCTCGACGAAATCGGCGAGATGAGTCCCTCCACCCAAGCCAAATTCCTGCGTGTTTTGGAAGGCCATCCATTTGAACGTGTCGGTGGCAGCAAGGCGGTTACGACCGACGTGCGCGTCATCGCCGCCACGAACCGCGATCTGGAAAAAGCCGTGCGCGAAGGCTCATTCCGAAAGGATTTATTTTTTCGCTTGCATGTCGTCCAAATTGACGTTCCTCCGCTGCGACGCCGACCTGACGACGTTATCGAATTGGCCGAACACTTTCTGCAAAAATTCGTCCTCGAGACGGGGCGTAAGATCGCCAGCTTTTCGCCGGCGGCAATCGAGCAACTAAAAAATTATCGTTGGCCGGGCAATGTTCGTGAATTGAAAAATGTGATCGAGCGCGCCGTGTTGCTTGCCCGTGGAGACCAAATCGACGCCGATGAATTGGTCTTGACCAACCTCACCACGGCCTCCGAATCGCAAATGGAATATTCGGCCATAGCTACCGCTTACAAGCCCGAACCGCTGTCCGAAGTCGAGCGTCGACATATCTTACATACGCTCATCGCGACCAGTTGGAACAAAAGCAAGACCGCGCACATCCTTGGCATCGAGCGAACGACCCTCGACCGCAAAATCCAACGCTTCAACCTCACGCGATTGCGACAAGAAAAATCGCAAGAATAAGCAAGCTTTGTTGCACTGCTACAATACACGCTCGAAAACTCTGCCGCTACTTACGCCGTAAATTCCCAAGGCGATTTTTTGAAATCACCAATTCCGACGACGAGCAGCAACACTGGCAGCCAAAACGTGCGCAATCCGCTTCCAATTGTAAGGCGAGCGCGTCAGTCGCCCGCAGTAACTTCGGCCCAAATCAATTGGACGTCGCTTTGAGACGGGCCAAATCGGTGAATTTCAACTTTCGCCCGCGATGGTGCCAGCGCGGATCGTAGCTCTTGGATGATAGACGTTTCCAACCCAAGTTCGGAAGTGTCGCCATCGCGCCCGCCACGAACGACAAGCCAAACTCCGCCAGCCACCTCAATTCGATGAAGGCTGGAACGATCAAACCGTTCGGCGGCCCAAGTCGGCAAGGCAAACACCATGCGTTTTCCTTCGATCTGATTGAAAACGTCGAGCGGTGCCCAAAAATACGACCGGCGCGGATAAGTGGCAACATCGTCCATGCGATGATCTTCGATCAGATTCGGGAACACAATCACTGGATCGTCATCGCCTCGTTTTGATTGGTTGATTATCGACGTAACTCGGCTCCACCGTTCGAATCTCATCGGTGTCTGCAATTTTCCATAGCCCAAATGTTCGCCCAACGATGTTTGCGACAAGCTAAGAATCCCGATCAGCCCCGCGATCGTAAATCTCGTAAGCCGATCGCGGACTTGCACCAAGCAACTTGCGCCTAACACTGGTCCCAAACCGGCGACTGCAATCGAATATCGATAATGGCCTAACGGGGCGAGTTGCAGAATCGTCACCATGGCAATAGCGGCAAGTGCC
>JANMEB010000590.1:0-2911 GCA_031376585.1 Planctomycetota bacterium
TTTTCAAAATTCCAACTAATATTGCCGGGGCCCTGCGGCTTGGTTTCGAACGCCGTCAGATAGTCATACAAGCCCGTTCGCTTGTCGCCGTTGACATCGATTTTGGAAAACATGTCGAAGGAGACGTCGTATTTCGTTTTACAGAAAGATTTGATTTCTTTTTCGGTTCCCGGCTCTTGCTTGCCGAATTGATTGCAGGGAATGCCCAGAACGGAAAGGCCTTGGCCGGAATGCTTTTCATGCAGTTCTTGCAAGCCGTCGTATTGAGGGGTCAGCCCGCACTTGCTGGCCACGTTGACAACCAGCACGACGTTTCCGTAGTACTTGGCCAAATCGACCTCCTCGCCTTCGATGTTCTTCATTTTGAAATTCAAAGCGGCTGGCGTCACGGTTTTCTTTTCTGCGTCGTCTTCTTGAGCCAGTCCACCAGCAGCCCCCGCAGTCGATAGTGCCAAAGCCAGTATCATTCCTAATCGCTTCATATTCTTGCTCCCGTTATTAGTTGCGGCCGGTTGCCGACATTCGATTCCTGATCCCCACACTTCAATCAGCCAATCATTATCATGTTGTGCTGCCCGCTCGTCTAGCTTGACGGTGCACCAGCAACATGCGAAATTCGTAAGCGCTATTACGGCATTGACCAAAGCCAACGCCTACAAGGAGCACCCTTGGCCGGCCAAGAAACCAAATACTTGATTTTCGACGTCGAAAGCGTAGCCGACGGCCAGTTGGTATCGCGCATTCGCTACTCCGACAAGAACTACGATCCAGACACAGCCATCGATCGCTACCGCCAAGAATTGTTGGACAAGTACGAATCGGACTTTATACCCTATACGTTTCAAATTCCCGTCGCCGTTTCGATTGCCAAAGTCGACGCTAATTTTCAATTGCTTGACGTGGTCACTCTCGACGACCCAAAATACCGGCCGCATATCATCACTGAGAATTTTTGGCGCGGCTGGTACAAGTACGGCATGCCGACCTTGATCAGTTTCAACGGCCGCTCGTTCGATATCCCGTTGATGGAGTTGGCCGCGTTTCGATATGGGATCGCGATTCCGGCATGGTTCAATCTGCACGATCGAACCTACGATCAGAAGCGAAATCGCTATAACCAAGGCGCTCATTTCGACTTGCACGATGTGCTGACTAATTTCGGTGCGACTCGTTTGAGCGGCGGGCTTAATTTGGTCGCGGCCCTGTTGGGAAAGCCCGGCAAAATGGACGTCGCCGGACACATGGTTCAAGATCTTTTTGTAGCCGGCCAAATCGCCAAGATCAATGACTACTGTCGCTGCGACGTACTGGACACCTATTTCATTTTTTTGCGCATGTGCTTGTTGACCGGCCAATTGACCTTGGACCGCGAGCAGGAATTAGGCGAAACGGCCCGCCAATGGCTGCGCGACCGAGTCGAACGATTTCCGATCTTCGAAAATTACTTAGCCCAATGGTCATCCTGGGCAAACCCGTGGCTCAAGTCGGACGAAGCGGCGACCGCAGAATCTTGAGCATTGCTCCAAGAAACTAGTGCAGCGGACTCATTCGGATAAGCCGCTGTTCGTCGCGAAACAAAAGATCGTCGCCCAACAGAACGGGCATGGACCAAGTTTTCTTTTCCGCCAACTGGTAGTCCTTATGCGCGTGAAATTCTTTGGAGCCGCGATCAGCAACGATCAACCTTGCATCACTCGTCAGCAGGACTAGATACTGCGGAGCCAACAGCACAGAAGCATAATCGCCGTCGCGGCCGTCGCTCGCCCATTTTAGTTCGCCGGTTTTCGAATCGACAGCGACGAATTGGCCTTTGCGCCGCGCGGAATGGCCGTAGATCAGACCGTCACCCAACACGGGTGAACTCATGTACATCGCGACTTCACGATTCTCCCAAGCCTGAATCGCGGTCCAATTCGAGCTGTTAAGTTCCAACCGATAAGCGTGTGTTCCTTGGCGCGTTCCGGAAATCACAAGCAACTCGCCGGTCCACAGTGGCGTAACGATGTTCTCTTGCCATTCGTCTGGAAAGGGAATCGTCCAAAGCTCTTTTCCGGTAGCCGCATCAATTCCAATGATCGAACTATCGGTCAAAGTCACTAATTGCTTGACATGTTCCAGCTCGATCACGATTGGCGACGCATAACCCGGTCCGGTTCCAGTCCATTTCCAAATCTCGCTTCCGTCGGCCGGATTAAGCGCCAGGACTTGGCCACCGTGAACATCGCTGCCAACTTGAACGATCAACCGACCGTCTTCGATTAATGGCGAAGCGGAAGTGCCGCAAAAGAGCTTCGACGTGTCGACGAATTTCGAATAATCGTTTCTCCAAAGTTGCTGGCCCGACTCAGAGTCCCACGCCGTGAGAATTCCGGTAACGCCAATCGTAAAAAGTCGTCCGTCGACAATCAGCGGTGTGGCATTCGGACCTTTCGCCATGTCTTTGGCATATTGGTTCTTGTTGAAGCTGGCCGGATATTTTTTGAACCATTTCGCTATTCCGGTCTTTAGATCAACGGCCGTAACGACTTCATCGGGATCGATCCGCGAGTGAACATAAGCCGTGTTCGCATCGACCACGGGCGAAGAATATCCTTCGCCGATTTCAGTTTCCCAGGCAGATTTGTAGCTATCCGGCCAAGCCTGCGGAACGGAGTCGGCCGCAACCGAACCATCCCGCTGCGGCCCGCGCCATTGGTTCCATTTTTGGCCAACGGCGACGTTGATGACAACGAGCGAAACGGTCAAGGTCACTGCATTGCAGAGTGCATTCATAAAGCGTTCCTTGCGATTGATAACCGTCAAGTCAGCGACATGATCGAACGATTACGCAGAGCCTACCGGTGCGCGGCCAAGGCGTCGGCGATCGGCTTCGCGCAAGACGAATTTGCGCATGCGGATTTGCGACGGGGTG
>JANMEB010000052.1:0-1888 GCA_031376585.1 Planctomycetota bacterium
TGACGCCGATCGAGTACTTGCGGCAGTTGACTTGGCAAGGAGCCGAGGCACGCTACCCAGAAGGAGTTCCGGAAAAAGTCCGGCGGCAGATCGAACATGAATTGCATTTAGTCGATGAACTGCGCTACGAGGCGTACTTCTTGACAGTTTGGGACCTGGTCCGCTTTGCGCGAGTGCGCGGAATTCTCTGCCAAGGCCGCGGTTCCGCGGCGAACTCGGCGGTCTGTTATTGCTTGGGCGTGACGTCGGTCGATCCAAACTCCACTGACTTGCTGTTCGAACGATTCATCAGCCGTGAACGGAACGAAGCACCCGACATCGACGTCGATTTCGAACACGAGCGGCGCGAAGAAGTTCTGCAATACCTTTACGACAAGTACGGTCGTGATCGGGCTGGCCTGGCCGCGACGGTGATTACGTATCGGACTCGTAGCGCAATCCGCGACGTAGGCAAAGCACTCGGACTTTCGCTCGATCGCGTCGACTCGCTTGCCAAACAAGTCGACGGGTACCACAACGTCGACGACTTGGGCAAACGCTGCGAATCCGTCGGCCTCGACGGGCAGTCGCCGCTCGGTCGTCAGTTGCAACACTTGGTGATGGAGATACTCGGCTTTCCGCGGCATCTGTCGCAGCACGTTGGCGGCATGGTCATAACGCGCGGACCGCTGGATGAACTTGTGCCGATTGAGAATGCGGCGATGGACGGCCGCACAGTAATCCAATGGGACAAAGACGATCTCGAAGAGCTGGGATTGCTCAAAGTCGACTGCTTGTGCCTCGGCATGCTGTCGGCGATTCGTAAATGTTTTCAAATGGTTCAATCGCATGGGGGGCCGCGACTCACTTTGGCGACGGTGCCACAAGAAGATCCGCTCGTTTACGACATGATCTGCCGAGCGGACACGGTCGGCGTTTTTCAGATCGAAAGTCGCGGGCAAATGAGCATGTTGCCACGCCTCAAGCCGCGATGTTGGTACGATCTGGTGATTGAAGTCGCTATCGTTCGCCCCGGCCCGATCCAAGGAAATATGGTGCATCCGTATTTGCGGCGCCGCGCCGGCTTGGAACAAGTGCATTATCCCAACGATGAAATCAAAGCGGTTCTCCACCGCACGATGGGCGTTCCGATCTTTCAAGAACAAGCCATGCGACTCGCCATTGTCGCGGCCGGATTTACTCCCGGCGAAGCCGATCAATTGCGCCGTGCGATGGGTGCTTGGCGAAAGACCGGTGTCATCGAAACATTTCGCGAAAAGCTAATAACGGGAATGCGTGCTCGCGGATTGACGGACGAATTCGGCGAACAAGTTTTCCGCCAATTACGTGGCTTTGGCGAGTACGGCTTTCCCGAATCGCACGCCGCCAGCTTTGCGCTGCTCGTGTACGTTTCGGCGTGGCTCAAACGTTATTATCCTGCTGCGTTCACCGCATCCATCCTCAACAGTTTGCCAATGGGTTTTTACGCCCCTGCGCAGCTCGTCGCAGATTTACAGCGGCACGATGTCGAAGTTCGTCCCGTCGATGTGAACTTCAGCAATTGGGACTGTACCCTCGAACCCCAATTGGCGAGCGGGGGGTGTCAGCCCCCTGATTCATCGTCTACTGCACTTTCGACCGATAGGAATGATAGGAATGATTTTGAATGTAAGCCCATCTCCCCGCTCTCAACTCTCAACTCTCAACTATCAACTCTCTCCCTCCGCCTTGGCCTGCGCATGATCTCGGGCTTATCTCAATCCGCCGGAAACCGCATCGTCGCCGCGCGCGGCAAAGGCTCTTATGCTTCACTGGCCGATTTCTCTCGCCGAACTGAACTAGGCCAAGCAATCCTCGCGCGATTGAGCAATGCGGACGCGTTCCAATCGCTTGACCAAGACCGACGTGC
>JANMEB010000626.1:0-12528 GCA_031376585.1 Planctomycetota bacterium
AATACACTCGGCACGATGCTCGTCGGTGACTCGTTCGCGTTCGTCACGGTGACGAAAATCGACTGTTGATCGATCAATCCACCATCGCTGGCTTGTACAACCACTTCATAAACGCCGTCACCATTCGAATCGGCAAAAGTCTCAAAGTCCGGAGGCGCAACAAAGGTCAACTCGCCGGTTGAACTGTTAATTGCAAAAAGTCCAGAATCGGCACCGGATACGATGGAAAACGTCAATGATTGGCTTGGCACGTCAACGTCTGTCGCGCTGACGGTCGTGACCGACGACTTATTTTCAGCAACCGAAACCGCGGCGATTGCGCCGCCCCCGTTCGAAATGATCACCGGCGAGTTGTCGTTCACCGGTGTTACGCCGATTGTAAACGACTGAACTTGAAAGGACCCATCCGCACTAGCCGCTCGGACCGTCACAACGTGGCTTGTGGCAAATTCATAGTCTAACCCGCCGACCACCGTGACGACGCCCGTTAGGCCATCAATCGCGAATCGACCGCCGGCGCTATCATCCAATGAATACGCGATCGCATTGTTTGTGGCATCGGCATCGCTCGCAAATGCCGTCAACCCAACCGTCGTTCCCACACCAGCATTTTCCGCGACCGAGTTCACCGCAGCATTCGCGTCGCTAACGGCTCCCACATCGAATTCGTCAACATCGTTTACATTGATGGTGACCACTGAATCGGCCGTCGAGCCGTCCGCGCTAGTAGCTCGCACCGTAATGTTGTGCGACGCGATGACTTCGCGGTTGAGCAAGGTGCCATCGGCGACGGTGACAACACCAGTGACCACATCGATTGCAAATCGTCCAGCGGCGGAGTCGGTGAGGGAGTAGGTGATGGTGTTGGTTGTCGCGTCGGCGTCGCTTGCCGAGGCCGTGACACCAACGACTGCTCCGCTGGCCGCATTCTCATCAATCTCATTATTCCCATTATTCCCATCCACTGGTGCTGTCACGTCAAACTCGTCGACGTCGCTCAAGTTTACAGTGAAAATTGAATCAGCCGTCGAGCCGTCAGCCGAAATCGCTCGGATAATAATATTGTGGGAAGCTGCGGCTTCGCGATTGAGCAGCGTTCCATCAGCCACCGTGACCACGCCGGTATTCGCATCGATCGCGAATCGTCCGCCTGCGTTGTCGGTGAGCGAATAAGTCACCGTGTTGTTGGTGGCATCGATGTCGCTTGCGTTTGCCGTGATTCCGACGACCGTACCGTTGGCTGCGTTTTCAGTGATGGTATTTGCAGCCACGTTCGCATCCACCGGAGCCGACACGTCGAATTCGTCGATGTCGGAGATGTTGATGCTGAGAGTCGTCGTCGTGAAAGACATGTCGCTTGAAGCGGCTCGGATCGTGATCGAGTAACTACCGGCGGCTTCGCGATCAAGGGTGCCGGCGACGGTGACAATGCCGGTGTTGGCGTCGATGGCGAATCGGCCACCGGCGGTGTCGTCCAGCGAGTAAGTCACCGTGTCGATTGTGTCAGCGTCGATTGCTTTGGCAGTCACACCGACCGCAGTGCCAACCGCCGAATTTTCTGCAACCGTGTCTGCCGCTCCGTCGATGTCAGTGACGGCCGAGACGCTGGCTTCGTTGACATTTGTCACGTTGATCGTAAAGACTTGCGTCGAGAACGAGCCGTCGGCCGAAGTTGCCCGTACGGTCACGACATGACTTGTCAAAGTTTCATAATCGAGCGATCCCACAACCGTCATGACGCCAGTCACTCCGTCGATGGCGAATCGGCCACTAGCGTTGTCATCCATCGAATAAGCAATTGCGTTGGTCGTTGCATCCGCGTCGCTCGCAAAAGCCGTCAGCCCAACCGCCGTTCCGACGCTTGCGTTTTCCGCAACGTCATTCGCCGTTACGTTCGAATCTGTCACCGCACCGACGTCGAATTCGTCGAGGTCGTTCAAATTAATTGTGAACACTGTGTCAGCGGTTGAACCATCAGCCGAGGTTGCCCGAACCGTAATGCTGTGCGACGCGGCCGCTTCTCGGTTGAGCAGCGTCCCGTCAGCGACAGTGACAACACCTGTGCTGGCGTCGATTGCAAAGCGTCCACCGGCATTATCAAACAACGAGTAAGTTACCGTGTTTGTGGTTGCATCGGCATCGCTTGAGAAAGCCGCGATACCAACAGTCGATCCATTAACGGCGCTTTCATTGACGGCATTGGCCGCTGCATTTACATCGGCTGGATTCGAAACATCGAATTCGTCCACATCACCGATGGCAATTGAGAACACACGAGCGGTCGTTGAAGTATCGGTCGAGTTAGCCCGGACTGTGATGTTGTAATTGGCCGCTGTTTCTCGGTTGATCGCTCCGAAAACAGTGACGACCCCGGTCGTCGAATCGATCGCGAACAGACCGCCCGCATCGTCGTCTAGCGAGTAGCTGACCGTATCGCTACCGTCCAGGTCGTCGGCGAGAGCGGTTACGCCAACTACTGTACCGACCGAAACATTCTCCATCACAAAATCTACGGCCATGTCGGTATCGCTGATCGCGGTCACAGCCGATTCGTTGGCGTCGGTGACGTTGATTGTGAACACCTGTGTCGAAAACGATCCGTCACTCGACGAGGCTCGGACCGTGATGCTGTGGCTAATCGCTGTCTCGTAATCAAGGGCACCGGTCACGGTCACAACACCGGTGACGCTGTCGATGGTGAAGCGGCCACTTGCATTGTCATCCAGCGTATAGGTAATCGCGTTGCTGGTCGCATCGAGGTCCTGGGCAAAGGCCGTGATTCCAACGACTGTGCCAACAGATGCATTCTCGGCAACTGAATTTGTTGAAGTGTTCGAATCCGTCACCGCCCCCACGTTGAATTCGTCGAGGTCATTGATCATGATGTTAAACGTTTGCGTTTGCGTTGAGCCGTCGCTCGAAGCCGCCTGTACGGTGATTGAACGGACTGCGCCGAGCGGTTCACGATCAATCGCCGCAGCGGTCCTGACCACACCTGTATTGACGTCGATCTGGAACAGTCCGCCGGGGTTACTAGTCAACGTGTAAGTGATCGAGTTGTTCGTCGCGTCGAGATCAAAGGCGTTGGCCGTCAAACCGACCGCAGTCCCGACGATCACATTTTCATCGACTTGATTAGCAGCGGCGTCCGTGTCGGTCGGCACCGACACGTCGAATTCATCGAGGTCATTGATCGTGATATTAAACACTTGGCTCTGCACGGAACCATCGCTTGAAGCAGCCTGTACCGTGATCGAGCGGCTTGCGCCATGCGTTTCAAGGTCAATTGCCAAAGCCGTTGTGACGACGCCTGTATTGGGATCGATCAGGAACAGTCCGCCTGGGTTGCTAGTCAGGCTGTAGGTGATCGTGTTGTTGGTAGCGTCCAAGTCAAAAGCGTTGGCCGTCAAGCCAACCGTAGTCCCGACAATTACATTCTCATCGACCTCGTTGACTCCCGCGTCCGTATCGGTCGGCACGGACACATCGAATTCGTCCAAATCACCGATGGCAATTGAAAATACACGAACCGTCGCTGAAGTATCGGTCGAAGTAGCCCGGGCAGTTATGTTGTAGCTGGCCGCTGTTTCCCGGTCGATCGCACCGACAACGGTGACGACGCCGGTTGTCGAGTCGATCGCGAAAAGACCGCCCGCATCGTCGTCCAGCGAATAGCTGACCGTATCGGTAACGTCCAGGTCATCGGCGAAAGCCGTTACACCAACCGTTGTACCGATCGAAACATTCTCCATCACAAAATTTGCGGCCACGTCGGTATCGCTGATCGCGGTCACAGGCGACTCGTTGACGTCGGTGACGTTGATGGTGAACATCTGTGTGTTCGAACTTCCATCGCTGCTGGTGGCCCGGACGGAAATGTTGTGGCTGGTTACTGCCTCATAATCCAGAGTGCCGCTAACGGTGACCACACCAGTCACTCCATCAATCGCGAACAGTCCACCGGCATCGTCATCCAGCGTGTAAGTAATCGTGTTGTTCGTTGCGTCTAGGTCCTGGGCCGAGGCCACGACCCCGACCGGCGTGCCGATGGTCGCATTCTCGGCCACCGTGTTAACCGCCGCATTCGTATCGATCACCGGGCCGACGTCAAACTCGTCGACATCGTTGATATTGATCGTGAAGACTGTGTCGGCAACAGAAGTATCAGTCGAAGTGGCTCTGACCGTAATGTTGTGTGAGGCGGCCAATTCACGATTGAGCAGTGTCCCATCAGCGACGGTGACCACGCCTGTATTGGCGTCGATTGCAAATCTGCCACCGGCATTATCCGTCAGCATATATGTAACCGTGCTGTTCGTTGCATCTGAATCACTGGCATTCGCCGTGATTCCAACAACCGTTCCATTGGCCGCGTTTTCATTCACGGCATTGGCAGCAGCGTTCACATCGACGGGGTTCGTAACGTCAAACTCGTCAACGTCGGTGATGTTGATCGTGAAGACTTGATCGGTGAACGAGGTATCAGCCGAAGTTGCTCGAACGGTGATGTTGCGCGAAGAGCCATCAGTTTCGCGGTTGATCGCTCCGTTGACAGTAACCACGCCAGTGTTGGCGTCGATCGTGAAGCGGCCACCGTCGTTGTTGGACAACGAATAGGTGATCGTGTTGGTCGTGGCATCGGCATCGCTGGCCAATGCGGTGATGTTGACGACGGTGCCAATGGCTGCATTTTCAGCAACCGAGTTGGCGGTCGCGTTGGAGTCCGCGACGGCTCCGGTGTCGAACTCGTCGACATCGGTGATGTTGATCGTGAAGACTTGATCGGTGAACGAGGTATCGGCCGAGGTTGCTCGAACGGTAATGTTCCGCGAAGCACCATCTGTTTCGCGGTTGATCGCACCGTTGACTGTTACCACACCTGTGTTGGCATCGATCGTAAATCGCCCACCGTCGTTGTTGGACAACGAATAAGTGATCGTGTTAGTCGTGGCATCGGCATCAGAAGCGTATGCCGTAATGCCGACCGTGGTTCCGCTGGCCGCGTTCTCGTTGACGGCGTTGGCGGCTGCGTTCATATCGGCTGGATTGGTGACGTCGAATTCATCGACATCATTGAGGTTGATCGTTAGAATTTTGTCGTAGGTCTGACCGCCTAGATCGGTGACGCGTACGGAAACATTGTGCGACGCGGCCGCTTCTCGATCGAGCAGGGACCCGTTGGCAACGGTTAGTACGCCACTGGCGAGATTGATTGCAAATCGACCGCCGGCCGAATCGATCAAGGTGTAGTTCAACAACGCTCCGGAATCCGGGTCCGTTCCGCTAACGGTGCCTACGACTGTGCCGTTGGCTGCGTTTTCAGCAACGGCGTTGTTGTCAATGGAAGCATTCGTAGGCGCGTCGTTAAGACCTGTGATTCGTAATGTAACCGTTGCTGTATCAAAATTTCCGGTCCCGTCACTCACTTGGTAGGTAAAACTATCCGTGCTGGATTGACCCGCATCCAAATAATTGAACGCCCCGTTCGGATCGTACAAATAGTCGCCTTGCGTGCCGACCGTCACTTTCGCACCCGATGCCAAGGTAATTTGCGTACCCACATTGGCGACGCTTCCGTTAACTTGAGATATTGTTAATAAATTGCCTTCGCCGTCCAAATCGTTGGCCAAGATTCCATTCGCGATACTAACGCTGACTTGCGTATTCTGATTGGTTGTATAGCCGGTCCATTGCGGGCCAGCGGTGCCAGCGCCGCCGTCAACCAGAGTTCCTGTGTTGCTATTGGCGGTCACCGAATCAATGGTCGTTGATCCCGAGCCCTCGTTAAACTTCCAATAACCGATCAGGCCAGTTTCATTACCTACCAATGATTGGTCGAGATTGGTTCGAACTTCGGTTTGAGTTCTGGCAGTGTTCCAGAGTCGAACTTCGTCGATATCACCTGAAAAGTATTGATTGGTCGGGTTGTTGGATCGACCGCCGACTCGAAAATCATTCAGCAAGGTGTATGTGTCACCAATGGCCCCCGATCCGAAGTACGTTTCGACCAAGTTTCCATTGACATACGTGTTGACGACACCGTTGTTGTAGGCGACTGAAACGTGAGCCCATTGATTCAGCGCTAACGTGTAACCCGTATCATGCCAGTTCCAGCTTGGATTCGTGTTAGAGACTGCCCAGCGCAGTTTACCAGTTGAGTCGATCCCAACCTCGTACTCACCCTCTTTGTTGAGGATGATGCCCGTAGCGACAGGATAAGCTGTTGGCCGAACCCACGTTTCAACCGTAAACGTATTGGTCACGACAAGGCTGGTATTGCTGCCCATATTCACATAATCGTCGATGCCATCAAATCGCAGCCCGTGATGGTCATGAACTGCTATCGGCGCGTCAGCAACTGCCGTCATTGAAACAAGTTTTTGCGAAGTATTACTGGTACCGCCATCGCCATCGGTAACGACAAAATCAATCGTCCTGGTTACAGTCGACGGATTGTCCGAGACATTGAAGTAGCCAACGTGACGTCCGACATCCTGGGCAATTGCTGGCGTGCTGTTCGCGTTGAACGTAATAATTAACGGCGCTGTGCCAACACCACCGCTCGTTGTGCCCACCAGAGTGCCGCTGTAGTAGACTCCGGTTCCCAACACCGTGACGGCACCACCAGGCACGATCACAATTCGGTCATTTGATGACCCACTTGCTGAAATCGTGATTGTCAGCGAGCCTCCGTTGAAGTCGGATGAATCGACATCAGTTATTGTCAGCGTAGTGTCAACAATTAGAGGATTTGCATTTTCGACATAGGCAGTTGTACCGCCCGAGGTTGTGGTAACCGGTGCGTCGTTCGTCGCGGTGATGCTAACCGTAGTGCTGCCAGTCGTCGTTAAGGCTCCGCCGGTTCCCTGAGCGCCGCTGTTGCCGTCGTTAATCGTCCAGTTGATCTGGGCGGTGGCTGGCGGTGTATCGCTGTTGTTCCTATAGGCGATCTGCTGCATCGCCGAGTTGACCAGCGCATTGGTTGCGTTGGCGTTGAAGGTTAATACCAGCGTTCCCGAACTGTTGGTGGTGACGGTACCGATGGTCGTCCCGCCGACCACCAGGCTGCCGCCTTGCGTCAGCGCCGACAGAGTTCCAGTTGCCGAGTAGACGTCCTGCGCACTGGCTCCGCCGTTGCGAACCAGAGTCAGCATCGCTCCGTTGAAGTTGTTGGCGGCTGATAGCTCGGCGTCGAAAACCTGAACGTTCGCGTCAAGCACGACCGCAGCACCGCCTTCTGTAAACGTTGGCGCACCGTCGAGTGTGTTGAGTGGTTCGAACCTCGTGTCCAGCGTGCCGTCGGCGTTGTATCGCACGAGCGCGAAGTCGTCGTTGGATCCGTTGTCGCTGCTTCCGGCCAGCAAAATCTTGCCGTCTACCTGTATGGCGACGCTAAATCCCAAGTCGTTGCTCAACCCGATTGCTGTGGTAAGCTTGCCATCCCCGCTGAAGCTAGTATCTAGCGTGCCGTCGGCATTGTAGCGCACCAGCGCGACGTCGTAATTGACCCCATTGAAAATGTAGCCCGCCACCAGGATCTTGCCGTCGGCTTGCACGGAAACGCTGTAGCCCAAGTCGTCGTTCGACCCAATGGCAGTCGTGAGCTTGCCATCGCCGCTGAAGCTGGTGTCAAGCGTGCCATCGGCATTGTATCGCACCAGCGCGAAGTCGTCGTTGGCTCCGTTGAAGCTGCTTCCGGCCAGCAGGATCTTGCCGTCGGCCTGGACGGTGACGTGGTTGCCCTGGTCGTCGTTTGATCCAATGGCAGTCGTGAGCTTGCCGTCGCCGCTGAAGCTGGTGTCAAGCGTGCCGTCGGAATTGTAGCGCACCAGTGCGAAGTCGTAATTGACGCCGTTGTCGCTAAAGCCGGCCAGCAGAATCTTGCCGTCGATCTGCACGGTGACGCTGTAGCCGAGGTCGGTGCTCGACCCGACGGCCGTCGTGAGCTTTCCGTCGCCGCTGAAGCTGGTGTCCAGCGTGCCGTCGGTATTATAGCGCACGAGCGCGAAGTCGTAATTGACCCCGTTGTCGCTGTAGCCGGCCAGCAGAATCTTGCCGTCGGCCTGCACGGCAATACTGTAGCCCAAGTCGTTGCTCAACCCGATGGCGGTGGTGAGCTTGCCGTCTCCACTGAAGCTGGTGTCCAGCGTGCCGTCGGTATTGTAGCGCACCAGCGCGAAATCGATGTTGATTCCGTCGTCGCTTAAGCCCGCAACCAGGATTTTGCCGTCAGCCTGCACGAAGACGTTGTAGCCAAAGTCGTCGAACGACCCGATGGCAGTCGTAAGCTTGCCGTCGCCGCTGAAGCTGGTATCCAGTGAGCCGTCGGTATTGTAGCGCACCAGCGCGAAGTCGTAGTTGACTCCGTTGTAAATGTAGCCCGCCACCAGAACCTTCCCGTCAGCCTGCGCGGTGACGCTGTAACCAGAGTCGTCGCTCGACGCGAAGTCGGTGATGACGATGCCATCACCGATGCTGAACGTCGGCGCGTCGTTGGTCGCCGTGATGGTGACCGTGGTGCTGCCGGTCGCGTTCAAAGCTCCGCCGGTCCCCTGGGCGCCGCTGTTTTTGTCGTTGAAAGTCCAGTTGATCTGCGCGGTAGCCGACGGCGTGTCACTGCTATTGCTGTAGGCGATCCGCTGCATCACCGAGTTGACTAGCGAGTTGGTGGCATTCGCGTTGAACGTCAACACCAGCGTTCCCGAACTGTTCGTGGTGACCGAACCGACGGTGGTTCCGCCCACAATCAGGTTAGCGCCTTGAGTCAGGGCGGCCAGAGTGCCGGTGGCCGAGAAGGCGTCCTGCACATTCGCCCCTCCGTTGCGGACAAGCGTCAGCGTCGCGCCGCCGAAATTGTTCGCTGCCGTAAGTTCAGTATCGAAGATGGTAACATTCGAATCCAAAACAACCGCCGAGCCCCCTTCGATGAAGGTCGGCGTACCGTTGAGCGCCGTGAACGCAGCTTGGTCGTTGACGGCGTTGATTGTCAACGAAGCCGAATCTGTGGCCGTTGAAAATGCGTTTGCTCCGCCATTGGCGGAAGTGCTGGCTGTGCTGCCGTTCGTGCCGATCGTTCGATCCCACGCTCGAAAGGTAATGGCGTTCGAGATTGTACCGTTGTAGTTCGCGGTGGGTTGAAAATAGAGCCGCGAGTTGGCGTCCGCAGCGAGCAATTGAGCAGCCGATCCTGTGACTGCCCCTAAGGTATTCCAGTTCGATCCGCCGTCGATAGAGTAATGCCATGTACCGTTGCTCGTGTCGGCTGCCGTGATCGCAATACCCAATAAAGCGCTGCCATCAAAGTCAGTCACATTGTCGACTTGTCCAATGGGACTCGAAAAATCAACCAACGCCGAGACAAGAGTTCCGACAGCTCCAACGGGCGCGCCAGCATCTTCGTTGATGGTAGTAAGAGTTGGGCTTTTGGAAGAATCGAGTACAGGAGCTTGATTGAGCGGTAATAACGCAATGGCATCGTATTCTTCGCCCGCGACGGTAAGCCCGATATCAGAACCTTGAACCAGCAAAGTTGCGGTTCCCGAACTTGTGCCCGTCCCGGTTGCCGTGACCGTAAGTGCAAATACGTCGTATTGGGTTACGCTCAGGTTATTGGTACCGACTACGTCAGCGGCGCTGAGAGAAATAAGCAATTGACCAGCGCTCAGAGCGGCACCGCCCAGTGTGGTGCTGGTCTGTACGAGTTCCACGCCATAAATATCGTTTGCGAAACCAATTCCTGCGCTTCCGCCGTCGATCAACTCGGAACTTGTGCCCGATGTCGTACCAGGTCCTACATCGACGACTTGATAACGCGTGATGTCTTGGCTCAAACCAGGATTGGCAGCCGTCAACAGAAAATCGCCCGCATTAAGCGTTACACCACCGACGACCGTGCTCAATTCAACTAATGCAAAGTCGCGTGTCGCGGAGCCCAGTGGATTTTGCAGTAGAACGGAGAACGTCCCGTTGCTGTAGTTGCCAGAAGTGGTCGGACGGAAAAGAGCAATGTCTCTGGAATTGATCCCTACGCCGCCGAGAGTTTCATTTTGAGCCGTGCTGAATAATACATCGCCTGGTAACAAAGTTACGGCATTGGCACTCCCGACCGTGACTGTACGTGAAACGTAGTGCAATCCGTTCAAGTTCCCTACTCCGGAACCAAAATTGCTCAGGTCAAATTCCGTCGCATACAAGGTGCCGGACGTCGTTCCAGGTTCAAAACTTAGGCTCGGGTCACCAAATTGTGCGATTCTATTATTGTCCCATGTCACACCACCAGCCGTGCCGCTAGTGGTACTTGAAAGCCACAAGCCTGACGTGCCTCGTGCCCGATAGGTGGCCGAAAACTCTGACGTGTTGCCGCTCGGATCCGTGGCCGTGGCGGTAATGAACTCACCTTCGGCAACCGTGGCATTCAAGGTGACGTTGAAACTGGTCGTGTAAGGCGTCGATGCCGGCGTGGTTACGGTTGTAAAACCTAGAAACCGTTGGCCCTCGATGTCGTTAGACGTATTGGCGAAAAACTCTATTCGATACGTCTTGTTCGCCTCGCTGTTCAGCGTTCCACTGAGGATGATTTGGCCGTTGCTAACGACCGCCGCCTGGAGCACGGGAAAATTTTGCTGGTTGTTAGCGCCTCCATCGCTGTCGTTAAGGTCGTTGTTCGTAACTCCGTTTGTCCCAACGTCAATTCCTTGCTGTGAATTGGAAAAGATAGAGTTCCCCAGGATAGAAACGCCTGTGCTGGATTGGACGTAGACCCCGTCGCCGCCATTCCAGGCAATGGTATTTCCCTGCCCCAATAAAGTTCCCCCAATAATAGTTCCTGTTGCGGTAAGTCCATTTCCAAGCCATAAACCATGCAACGTGTTTCCCAAGTTGGTAACACCATCAGCGGCAGTACCAATAAGGTTGCCGCGGAAAATGTTTCCGGAGGAATCAAGTCCAACGGCACCGACATCGATTCCGGAAGAACTATTTCCCGAAATTTGATTGCTAATTACCTGGTTACTATCCGAGTCAGTATCGATGGCGATGCCGTCATCGAGGTTGCCCAAGTTGACGATTCCCGAATTGTTTGTGCCGATCCGATTTCCTTCGACGATGTTGTTATCGCCATCTTGAATCTGCACGCCGTCATCGGTGTTGGCAGAGATGACGTTTTGATGCATAGCGGTAACGCCGCCAATCGTATTGCCGCTAGCCGAAACGATGGCAATTCCGTCGATTCCATTTCCCAGCCCGATTGAGCCGCTTGCGGTCAAGCCCACGTAATTCCCAGCGACCGTATTTCCAGTCGCGCCGGCGCCGGTTATTAAGATGCCGTGCCCAGTGTTTCCCGATAACACATTTCGATCAGCCGTCGTCAGGCCGCCGATCGTGTTATTTGCACCCAAAACATTGATACCAGCGCCAGAATTTGTCTCACTCGCTCCGGCGTCGGTACCGCTGGTATTCAGTTGACCGATGTAATTGCCGGCAATGGTATTGCCATTGGAGTTGGCCTGAATCTCAATTCCATCGCCGCCGAAATCGCGTATCACTAATCCGCGAATGATGCTGCCGTCTGCAGAGGCGGTCAGCACCAGGCCATCAGCCGCCAAGTTATTTCCGTCCAGAATCACGATGGGCCGGTTGCCGTTAGTCGACCAATCTGGCTCACTTGATCCATCGATAGTGACTTGGTTGGTGATCGTGGGCAAAGCAGACGTGACAATGATCGTATGTGGCCCGGCACCAGCGATATTGAAATTAATCGTATCCGCAGCGCCCGTGTTATTTGCTGCCATGATGGCTTCCATCAGCGAAATTCCATCACCACCGTCGGCCGCAATCAGCGCCGAAATCGACGATGTATTTCCGTTGGCCACATTTAGCACATTTGTCACGGTAACGGTCGCCAATGTGCCGTACCAATTCGCTTGAATGTCGTGGGTAAACGCGCTCGCTGACTCAATCGAGCCGCTTTGGAATTCCAAATCCCAGTCGCCACCTAATGAAGCGTGACCCGTGAGGTCGTCGCTGGCAGCAACGTCGGCGCCCGTCGCGCTGGCCAAAGCCGAGAGCAGATCTCGGCCGCCTTGGCTGCTGGCCAAGTTGCAGCCATACAAGACGATGTCCGCGTCAGCCGACAAGACGTCTTGCCATTGTCGAAAGCTCGCCGCGTTTGCCGCAAGTCGGCTTTCGTCGAGCCATACGCCTCCCAAGTGAAGTCCGGCGGCATTACCATGCGATACGATTTGCAAAGAATCTAATCGATCGAATCGACTCATGGCTTCGGTAATCTGATCGATGCCATTGCGCGTCGGATCAAGTATCAAGACTTCCAAATTTCGACCGCGGCCTTGTTGAGCGCGCAAGTCGGCAAGCAGTTCGTCCATTCCCGTGACTTGGGAATCAAGCACGATCAAATTGGTTGCAAGATGTGCCGGCAATTCTGGTAAAGGGAATACGATCTCGCTGGAATCAAACAACGTTGAAAAATCGGGACTTACCATCGTCTCGCTCACGATCTCGGAGCTGAAGATC
>JANMEB010000629.1:0-12086 GCA_031376585.1 Planctomycetota bacterium
TTGCGCCAAACCGTGGCCGACGAGAAGATTCCTGGCACGCTGAACGTCGGTCATACAATTCCGACAATTGTGCAAGCCTTTATCTACATCACCATCGTGGAAGTTGAGATGCGAACGATGGTGATGATGATCGCCGCCTCCGTATTGGGAAGTTGGCTCGGTGCCGGTGTAGTGACTCGTTTGCCGCGGCACGGCATTCAACTGGGAATGGGCGTGGCGCTTTTAGTGGCGGTGGCATTCATCGTGCGCGGGCTCCTGTTTGGCGATCCCCCGAAGGTGGGAACACAGGGCCTCGAAGGAGGACTACTCGTCGCGGCCGTCGTGGGCAACTTTTTGTTCGGCGCGTTGATGACTATCGGCGTGGGAGCCTACGCCCCGATCATGATCATGGTAAGTCTCTTAGGCATGAACCCGAAAACGGCGTTTCCAATCATGATGGGATCCTGCGCGTTTCTCATGCCAGTGGCAAGCATCCGCTTTATTCGCGCAGGGACTTACGACGCACGAGCGGCAATTGGACTAGCTCTTGGCGGCATTCCGGCGGTGTTGATCGCCGCGTTCATTGTTAAGGAACTCCCTTTGGATGTCGTGCGCTGGCTGGTTGTCGTGGTTGTGTTGTACACGGCGATCTCCATGCTTTGGGCCGCACGGGTCGCTCGTTCGGCGCCCGCAGCCATAAAGAAATAATAATTAAGAAGGCATAGTGCAATGCAAACGAGAAATCTTCCAATTCGCCGCAGAGTGGTTTTTTGGTCGGCATTGGTAATCGCGATCCTTCCGGCGACCGCTGGTACATGTAGCAGCGCTGCGGGCTTGCAAGTCAATCCAAGCTTTCCGAGTGAAAAAACGCCGGAGCCGCAATCGCAAACGGGAGCGAACGTCGAAGTAAAAACCGGTTATGCGAGTGTCAATGGACTAAGCATGTACTACGAGATTCGCGGAAGCGGGCAGCCGATTGTGTTGCTGCACGGAGGCTGCTCAACGATTGAAACTTCATTTGGAACAGTATTAAGTGCTTTGGCAAAGACACGCCAAGTCATCGGAGTCGAGCAGCAGGGTCATGGCCGCACTTCCGATATCGAGCGTCCGATGACTTTTGAGCAAATGGCCGACGATACTGCGGAGTTGCTTAAACAACTTAAAGTCAAGAAAGCTGATGTGCTGGGTTACAGCGACGGCGGAAGTGTGGCGATTGGGATCGCCGTCCGACATCCCGACTTGGTGCGCAAGCTCATCGTCGTGGGAACCAACTACAACCCAGGAGGTTACTATCCCGAAGTCCTTGAGTTTCGCAAAAACGCCAAACCGGAAGATGTGCCAGCGGAATTACAAGCCGCGTATGCCAAAGTCGCTCCCGATCCGAATCATTGGCCCGAGTTTGTTAGCAAAGTCTCCAAAATGGGAATTGATTTCGACGGTTGGTCGTCCGAGCAAATCGAATCCATCGCTTCGCCGACATTGGTGATGATCGGAGATTCCGATTTCGTTCGCCCCGAGCACGCCGTCGAGATGTTTCGCCTTTTGCCGCATGCTCAGCTTGCCATCGTTCCGGGTGCCGATCACGGTGTTCTGGACCAGCGCCCTGAATGGTTTTTTTCAATGCTGGAGGCTTTTCTGGATGCGCCGCTGCCAGACGCAAAATGAGTGGCCTCTCGCTCGCCAGGACGTTGACGACGTGGGCCGGAAAGGCCCGTCATCCTAACTTTCTCTCCACCGTCTGGGATCCGGAAATTAAGTGAACAAAAATTCGCTTACTCAGTGCGCGAGCCAACGGTTTTTTCGTAGAGCGGAAGAAGGCGGTAGTCGACTTCGAGCGATAAGAGATTGAGCGTCGTCAGATACAAACGCCCACCGAAACGACCCCATTTGTCTTCGACCGGTGTGAATGGGTTCCAACTGCCGGCAAGTTCACCGTCGGGGATTTGAGTCGAGAGCAAAAGCGGATGGAGGGCTTGGTTCCATTTCTGCCACTGTGGGCCGTCGATATGCCGGAGGACTTGGGTCGCATAGTACCAATAATACGTGTCGCGCAATTCGGCGTTGAACTCGGTCGGAAGCTGCTTGAGTAAGTCACTCGCACCTTCCAACAATCGCGGATCGTTTCGGTCCCAGCCGGTGTACATTCGCATCAGCAAACCGACTGCCGTCATACACTTCGACGGCTTTCGACCTTCGCTGGCATCGCGATCGTTGTTGGCCGTCAAAAGGGCATTTGGATCATAACGAAATTGAGACTCTGAATCGGCCGCTTGGGCTGTTTCCAACCATTGATCGACGCCCGTCCACACCTTACCGTTCACTTTGAGTCCCGACAGCCTGCCGCTGTGTAGCGCAGTGACCATCCAGCCAGTCACCGAAGTATCCGTCATTCTACGCTCCGTCTCGGAATAGTATCGCCAACCACCCCTTTTAGGATCTTGAGTTTCAACAATGAAGTCGATCGCTTTTTGCGCTGCCTCGCGCAGCGCCGGGTCTTGCGTCATGCCATAGGCTTCGGTCAATGCCAACGTGGCGATCGCGTGCGAATAAAGTTGGCAACTTTCGTTCGAGAGCTTGTCAGATTCGACGTACAAGTTCCCGTCGGGGCTCTGATGACTGACAAGCCACTCGACCGCGCGATTGAGGCGTTCGGCGTATTTGAATTCGCGGTGAGTGTAGCCAGCACCTTGGAACGCGAGCAACGTCAACCCTGTGGCGGCAGTGTCGGAATCCAACTGATGTTGTTGGAGCGACTGGCCCTCGTCAAAGCCAAGTAGCGACCAATGCCCATCGGATTGTTGATTGCGAATCAAGAAAGCAAGCCCCGATTCGATTGCTTGCTCGGTTTGCGGTCCCGATCGGCCAAGGCTACCAGGATTGCGGCCCCTGAAGGCTTTTTCGGCGACGACTGCGGCGGCGCTCGCGGAAAGATCACCGCTGGTATCGCGCCGCCGAAAGCGACTGCTCGGTTCGAGTGCGACGACGGTGGACGTTGGCGATGCTCGACGCGAGGCGACGCCGATATCGGGGTGAACATTTTGGCCCAGGCCCCCTGCCCCGTCCTCCCAATCGATGTCGACTCGCGCTTCGGATCGTTCGGTTCGTTTGGCCGAAGTAACTTGATCGCTGTCGGAGTTGCTATTGGACTCCACGCCGATACCAGGATTTTCCGAGGTTACGAGTTCGACGGACGCATCGTCGTTCAAGCTGCTGCTGGTACCCCGCCGGGGCTTGGACGCCGACATGTTCTCGCCGACTTCGTCCGCTACGGCGGCTGTAGCTCGGGCGCGGCCGGTTCCATCGACGATCGCCGCCGAAGTCGCAGCAAGTGATTCTTCTTTGCGCGATGACGGTCCGATTGACGACTCCCCTTTTCCGCTTGCTCGCTGTGCATCGAGCGCGCGAGCGGTGGGTTCGGCTTCGCTGGCCGCGACGTCGGCTTTCATTCCGCGATCGAATTCCGCGCCGTCCATACCCGAAGCGATTTCCAACTGCAGACTCTGCCCGGTGCGGTCGGGAGAACTTGCCATCGATTGCGGCTCGCCGTCGGTTTGCGGCGAGTCTTCGCTACGCCGTTGCATCGAATTCGAAGTAGTTTTGCTCGTTCCAGCAAAGCCATCGTCTGATTGGGATTGCGCGGGAGAAACAGCACTGACCGAATCAGAATAATTCGAACGCGACACATCGCTGTGCGCTGATTCGGGTTCGTTCGCAGTTCGCTCGGCGGTCGACTGCCGCGCAAGACCGCCGGGTTGGCCGTCGGCGGCCGGGCCATCGACAGGCGATCGTCGCATGACTGCGGCGCGACGGACCGTGGCAGATTGATCGTCGTCTTCGGTCTGATCGCCTTCCGTTCCGCGGTCGGCACGCTGCGCGCGGTGCGCCGCGGACTTTTTGTTGGCAATTGCAGCAGAACTGATGTCGCTTGGCTCGCCGGTGAATTCGCCGCGCGACGGGCCGGTTGCGCGGGAATGACTCGCGCCGCTCCGCTGTGCGACCGTCGCGGTTGCCGTGGGCTCGGCGTTTATTGCCGCAGGACGTGCGCTTCCTTCGGTTACATTTGCAGCGGTCGATTCGGCGACGACGTCCGCGACGATGGTGGCTTGCGCCGCGCCGCGCTGCTGGCCGACTCGGGTTGCGGATGGCGACTGCGCGCTTAACTCAGGCTGCCCGCCTCCGGCGCTTTCTCGTCGAGCGGCTCCTGAAACGATCTTAGTCGAACCGATATCGAGCTCAGCCGCGCCGACATCAGCGGAAATTTCGCTGCGCCGACCTGCAGCGGAAGCAGATGTGAGCGCGGCTGCGGCGCTGGCGTTGATTGGCTGCGGATCGCTCCCGGCGGCGCGATCTGCGGTTTCGGCTGTAGTCGGCAGCGATGCGTGCGACACTTCGAGCCCGCTGGCAGATCGGCTGATTTTGGATGCTTGGCTGGGAGAAAGCGCTGCGGCGGTGTTCGAACTAGAAGTAGGTTGCTCACGCCGCGCGGAATCGGAAGCGATCTGCGCCGGAGAAGCGGCTGATTCCGCCGCTCGACCAAAATTGGGCGTTGCTCCGCTGCCCGAAGTTCCGATCGTGGAACGATTGAGGGCCAGTGTCTGAGCTTCGAGCGCTGCGGTTGACGACTGGGTGCTGGCGTTGGCAACCGCTGGTGATTCAATGGATTGCGTCGTCGTTGGCGCGGGAGCCGCGTCACGCGCGGAGCGCGGCTGAGCGCCGGTGGTCGGTACATCGCTGGGGCGCTCAACCGGCTGAGCTCGGCGTACGATTTCGCGCGCTGGTTGACTGCTAGGCGTTTGCTCAAGCTGTACCGATGGAAGTCCGTTTGATGAAATGGTTCGGTCGGGCGTTTGTTGTCGCGCGATTTGTGCGGATTCGGGCGAAGGCTGAATTTGACTTTCCACTAGCTCGTTGGCCTGGGAGCGATCTTCAACCATTTCGGTTTCAACCGGTGCACGAGTTTGCCGCTGCCGTTGGTTCCGGGCATTCGCCGTCGGAGTTGCCATCGCATCGGCGATTTGCGTCGTCTCGCTTCGTTCAAGCTGTCGGTCGCGTGGTCGCGGCTCCGATTTGTTTTCGGTGGATCGAGTCAGCGACGGAGACGGATCGCGACGAGTCGCGGCGACGTCTGCGGCGGGAACGTCACTGCGCGAGTTTTCGATGTTCGCATCGGCAGTTGAAGCACGAACGGGTTGCACGGGAGAAGTGCTTGGTTGTGGCTGGACTTGGGCTGTCCGGCGCGGCTGACGCGCGGCGGCGACTGCGGGCTCTGAGGGGCGCTCTTCACGGCGTTGGGTGTTGCGCGTGCGGGCTTGTTCGGATGACGCCGGATCGGCTTGGCGGCGCAAGACGGATTCGGATTCGGCGGCGGAATTGCGTTCCAGGACGACTTGATCCGGGGCGGAATTTTCGGTCGGCTCGGCGGTGGCAGCCTTTGATGGCGGAGCGGATACTGCAGCAACCGTTAGCTCGCGCGATTGTCGCGATGGAGCGTCTAGACGACGGCTTTTCTTCGAGAGGGACTCGCCGACTTGCGGAGTTGTTTCGCTGGTCAATTCGCGACGCTCCAGTTTCGGGTTGGGGTTGGCTTGGGCAGCATCCACAACCTCCGCTCGGGCAGCGGTTGGTTGTGTCATGGTCGAGTTTTGCTCGCGCTCGTCAGTTACTTCGGTATCGGGAGTTGCGATTTCGTTAGGCTGATTCCAGATTTCATCGGCTTGGGTCACAGAGATTTCAAGTTGCGGGATTGGCGTCGGCCGCTGGAATTGAGCAATTTGATTTTGCGGTCGACCGCCGAAAACTTCTGTTCGAAAAGCAACGATCAAAACGAACAGATGGAACGCGAAACTCAACAGCAAAGCGACTTGGATGGAACGTCGCCAAATGCGATGTTCGACGTAAGACAACCCGAGCAAGCCGAGTCCCACAAGAATCGGTAGCGCGAGCAAGCTTGCCCACATCCAAGGCCCGCGCAGCAGCGTCAGAATCGTGCCCGTCGTTAGCGCGGCCAATACGCACAGCGCTAAAGCCACCGGCCAAAACTGTTCATCGAAGTCTTGGCTGCGGTCCGATTCGTATCGACGAAGAATGTGTCGCTGACTATTCATCGGCCATCATGGCGGTGTAATTGGCGATACCGACTTTTTTGCAAACGTTGATTGCGGTTGCGACGGATTGCCAATTGGCTTGGCGATCGGCGCGAATCACGACGGTTTGCGTCAAGGGATTGTTGGCGGCCGATTGTCGCATGACGTGTTCGAGTTCTTCTGCTAAACGATATTGGCCATCGATGAAGTAACGACCATTTTGATCGACGTTGACAAATATCTCGCGTGGAGCAGCGGTCAGTGGACGGGCTTCGCTCGCGCTGGGAAGCGACATGTCGAGTTCACGTTCTTGCTGCATGAATCGCGTCGCGACTAGAAAAAAGATCAGCAACAAGAACACCATGTCGATCATCGGCGTCATATTGATCGCCAGTGTCGACGATCGTTTCATTTTTACGGCCATAGAGGACTCTTCGTTAGGAAGTATTGCATGATTTTTTATCCCGTTACCCTGCCCTCTCCCCCAAGCGGCTAGGGAAGATTATCGCGTCGACTGCGCGGTCGGATTTGCGATTTCAGGCAATGCTGTTTCGCGCAAGCCGTCCGGCGCGCGATCGGATGCCGGGGTGAACCGGAGGCGGCCTTCGTATCGTTCGATTTGAGGCATCAAACTGGCGATCATTTCGTCGACTTCGTCTAGTTGCCGCACGATGCGCGTCTCGAAAAAGTGTGCGAGAATGGTCGCGGGAATTGCGATGGCCAAACCGGCCAACGTCGTGACGAGTGCCGTGTAAATTCCTTCGGCCAAGGCATTGCCGGGGTTTTGATTCGCGCTGACGCGAGTGAATTCATAAAAAGCTTGCGTGATGCCTTGCACGGTACCGAGCAAGCCGATGAGCGGAGCAATGGCGGCGGAAAGCGACAGCCAGGAGACGGCATATTGCAGGCGATTGGCCTCGCGCTGCACGGATTCCGCGACGGCGTGCTCAATTTCGCCTTGGGGACGCCCGATTTTCATCAGCATGGTCCGCAAAATCTTTGCCGCCGCCGACGGATAGTTTTGGCAGATGCGAAACGTCTGCCGCGGATCGAAGCCACCAGCAATTTCGCTTTGTTGAGCCAATTCGTCGATCAAGCCAGCGGGGAAAAGCTTGTCTTTGCGCAGGGAAATGGCTCGTTCTATCGATAACGCAATCACGAAAATCGATAACGCGAACAGCGGCCACATCAGAATGCCGCCACGCATCAGCAAACCAAAGAACGTCATTTTCTCGGTGGCGGCAGGTGCGACTGAACTTGGATCGGCGACGATGGCCGGAGCCGAGTCGGTTTGCGCGATTGCCAAGTCACATACGCCGAACAAGACGAAGCCAACGATCGCGGCGATCAAAGTTCCGGCGAAGATAGGCTTTAGGAAACTATCCGAGAATCCAAACGCCCCCTCACCCTGCCCTCTCCCCCGAAGCCTGGGGAGAGGGACCGATTTTGGTTTTTGGACGGGCGCGTAATACTTTCTCATGCGGCTAGCTCCGAGTTACATTTTTTCAAGTTTGGAGATTTGATTCTTTGCTTCAGCCGCGAGTTTGTCGCTCGGATAATGTTCCACCAAATAGCCGAACCATGTTTTCGCTTCTTGAATCAGTTTGGGGCGGGTCGTCTCGTTCGCCGAACTGATTTGAACGAGGTGACAGCGAGCGAGTTCATAGGCAGCAAAGGCTTGCCAAGGCTTGATGGACTCGGCCGCATCGCGTCCGCCATAACCGTAAACGGCCAGCGAGAATTCATTGATCGCGTCGTCGAATTTCTTGTCTTCGAAAAGTGTTTCGCCAATCATGCAGCGTGCGCGAATTCCCGTGCGGTCGAACGACGATTGAGCTTTGCTCCAAGCCGCGACGGCTTCGGCAGTCTTGCTTTGGCCTTTGAGCGCCGTTCCGTATTCGTACCATGCTTCGGCCGCATCGCCTTCGGAGGTCGAAGCCGCGTCAATGAGCGGTTTAAGGAAGGTGATCGCCTCGTCAAATTTTTTGACTTCGTTGGCACTCTGCGCTCCGTGCAACAAAGTCAACATCTTCACATCCTCGCGGACAGTTGTTGACGCTCGGACTTCGGGCATCGCCAGTTTGTACGCTGTGACCGCGGCGTCATGTTGCTTTTGGCGGAACAACGACTCGGAGACCATGAACAGTCCGTCGGCTTTGAGAACGCCGTTGGGAAAATCGACAAGTTGCTGGCGGAAGAATTTTTCGGCGTCGACGTACGCTTGTTTTTTGTAGTGCGACCACGCGAGTTTGTAGGCGGCCTTTTCCGCTAGCTCCGCATTGTCGGCGCTTTTGGCGCCCGCCGACGTGTAATGCGGGATGGCCTCGTCAAATTTGCCCGCCTCGTAAGCCGCTTCTCCCAAATGAAAGTGGGCTTCGGTGACGAGCGGACTGGCGGGAAATTTCTCAACCAGCGATTGGAAGTTTTCGATCGATTGGTCGGTTGCGTTCTTGCCTTTGTGAGCCCAAGCCAATTCGTATAAGCATTTGTCGCCCCATTTCTTCGCATCGGCTTCGTCGGCGACCAGCTTCATCAGCTCTTGAAAACGCTCGATCACTGCGTCGTAATTTTTTTGATCGACTTCGATTAAGGCCCGCTCATAAAGCGCCTCAAGCTTTTCTGCCTTGGGCGGATCGGTCGCGATGAAGCGATCAAGGTCAGCGGCGGCTTCGGGAGATGCTCCGCTCCGACGACGAGCCATCCCGCGTGCGAGTATCGCTTCTTTAATTAAAGCGTGCTCAGGGAATTTTTCGATCAGCACATCGAACGAGGCGGCCGCTTCTTTTGGTTGGTCGCGGCGCAACTCCGACCACCCACGACCGTAAAGAGCTGCCGGCACGAAAGTCGATTTGGGATTTTCGTCAATGATTTGCGTGTAGGCCCGAATTGCTTCGGCGAACTTGCCCGCATCGAACTGAAACTCGCCCATTCGATAGAACATCTGGTCACGAACGACAGATTGGGGGAAATCCGTCAAGCATTTCTCAACCATCGGAATGGCTTGCTCGATCTTGCCGGTGCGGTGGACGGCGCGCGCGGCTAACAGTGTGACTTCGTCGGCGCGCGGCCAAGCCACGTCAGCTTTGAGTGAACGCGCGAGGCTGGCGGCGGCGGGTTCAAACTGTTTTGATTGGAACTGAGCGGAGCCGAGGTGAAATAAAAGTTCGGCTTGAGCGCGACCTTCGATTTTGTCGAGCAGCGGAGTGGCGACTTGGATCGCGTCTTCGTTTTTGCCAGCGAGCACAAGTGTTTGGGTCAAAGCGATTTGCCACGCGGGCAGCTTTGCGTTCTGCGGATTGTCAGTGACGAGTTTTCGATACAGTCTCTCGGCAACGTCCCATTGCTGTTTTTGCATAGCGGCTTCGGCATGGACTTCACGCACATCGGCGGTGAACGAATCGTCCGGAAAGGCCGCATAGAATTTGTCGGCAAGCTCGATCGTGCGATCGGGTTGCTTGGCGGCTAAACTTGAGAAGCTGGCGTTGTAAAGTGCTTGCGAGGCCCGCGCGTGCTGGGGAAACTGGTCGAAAATGCTGAGGTAGATCGCGATCGAGTCGGCGATTTTTTCAGGAATCGCGAACGCCGCGTCGCCTTGAGACATGCGCAGCGGAACGACTTCGGGCGATTTCGGATCGATTTGCGCCAGCGATTTTTCCGCCACGATCCAAGCGTCCTGGGGACGCTTCGCCGCAAGCAATGTCGCACAGAGCGACTGCCCAGCCGCTACGGATTTGGGGTCTTTTAATAGCGCGGCTGCAAGTTGCCGCTCGGCTGAAGCGGCATCGTTGGCTTTGAGATAGTTTTGCCCAGAGGCGATCAGTGCCGCAAGCGCATCATCGGATTCTGGAAAATCGGTCGCGAATTTACCGAAAGCGTCGGCGGCCTGCGGAAATTGTTCAGTGCGGGCCAGCACAATAGCTCTCTGGTAAGAAGCTTGCGCGGCACCAGCGAAGTCCTTAGCTTGCGCGACCTGGGCGTAAAGTTTTTCGGCTTGATCGTAACGCGTGCGAGCGGTTGCCTTGTCGCCGGCCTTTTCCGCAGCAACGCCAAATTGCAGAAGCGTTTCGGCTTTGCGAAATCGAACTTCGTTGGCTTGCGGAGCGTTTGGGGCCTTATCCAAAAAGCGATCGTAGTTGACCAAGGCTTTTTCGAAATCGCCGCGCTCTTCATGGCAACTTCCGAGGGCGTAAACCGCGTCAGACCAATTTTTGGAATCAGGGAACTCGATGATCAGTCGATCAAATGCGGCGATGGCCTGGTCGTATTGCCCGGCCGTCAAGTTGGCTTCGCCGAGAAAATAAATTGCCAGGTCGACAAATTTATTCTGCGGAAATTTTTCCAGCACCGTCGTCAACGAACCCACGGCCGAAGCGGACCATTGTTTTACCTTTTGTTCTTGGTCAGGTTGATTGGCAAAGCTCTTGCTATGCATCCATTGGTTATAGCCTAAGTGCAACCAACCCTCGGCCGTATTCGCAAAGTCAGCAGGTGGGTCGGCGACAACTTTCTGAAATACATCGATCGCCGCCAAATGTTTGCCGACCTTCTCTTGGCACAAGCCGAGTTTGAATTGCCAAATCCTCGTCTGCTTAGTCTTGGGATACTGCTCGATCAGCTTGGTCCATTGCTCGATCGCTGGCTCGAACTTGCCATCGTCTTGCATATTGGCTGCGGCGTTTTCAAGCACGAGCGATTCGCGCGGCGCGTCTTCTTGTGCGCGGCAAACGGTAGCGATTAATAAAGCCAAACTCAACGATCCAAACAACTGCTGCAATCGCTTCATGAAATATCTTTCTTTTCCGCTTCAACACTCAGACGCCGCGCGGCAGACGGATCAACTTCGAGTCAACAACCGATAGGTTGCCGCAAGCCGCAGAAGTATGCCGTACAGAAACTCCCTGCCCCGTTCGGGCCGGGGTCTGGCTCAATTTTCGGCGTCAGAGTTTCCTGTTTTGGGATACTCCGTGATCGCCGAAATTTGTGCCTGACCCCCTTGAACCGAAAACCCGTTCTGCAACCCGTGAACGCTTACACAAACAATAAACGAGGCGCGGCGGCAGAGGTTTCAGTCTATCTCCGACAAAAGGCCAAAAAAAGAGTTGAGACCAGAATCGGACACCCACCGGGGTCTGGCTCAAATTGCGAAGTCCTCGGAACAAATTGCCTGACCCCTTCCGAACGCGGTTCTTGGATAGGCTCCAATTCCCGCCGCCAAAATCTACGCAGGCCAAACAGCTCAAGTTCAAACACCACCATTTTGGGTGGTTATCGATAATGCCGTTTTATCAGTTGCAACCCACTAGCGTCCGGTTTCTCCGGGGTTCATGTCCACTGTTGCCGAGAAACCTGGGGTAAGCGCCCGGTTCCTTGAAGGAGCTTTGTCGGTGTTTGCGGTTATGAAGTGCTTTTTTTAAGTACACTATTTCACGCCGAACGATAAAATAGAGGTCTCCTCGTCTCGCCAGTCCAAAGTCCCAGCGGCGATTAACTTTTCAACTAGTTCATATTTCGCTGGTTGAGCCAAGACTACCCCCTGCCATCCCACAACTCTGACTTGTCGCCCCTGGAGAGACTGCACATGAAGTCCATTTACGCGCCCTTGAGTCGCCGTGTCCGGTCCGGCTTCTCGATCATTGAATTGATGATCGCCATTGTGATTTCGCTGATCGTTTTGGTTGTCATGATGCAAGCCTTTAAGCGGGCAAGCGGCGAAATCAAAAAGGGCCGCTCGATGATCGCAATGGCCTCCGAGATGCGTGCCGTCGGTGAGACTTTCCGACGTGACTTGGCCAACACAACCGTTTCGCCGCGCGTCTGGAATTTGAGTTCAGAAAGTAATGGCTATTTCGAAATCATCGAAGGACCGCAAAACGACGCGACCTACGCCGCTGCTCCGCTGATCTATCCGGGCATGTCATTCTTTGGCGACGTCGATGATGTCGTCGCAATGACAATTCGCTCCGGCGAAAAGCCGTTTCGAGGAAGGTATGATGCCGATAATAATCCGGCGACGGCACCGATAAT
>JANMEB010000697.1:0-4418 GCA_031376585.1 Planctomycetota bacterium
CGCCAACAACGCAGCGTGCAATAAATCGCTCGATTCGCCACGGCCGCCGACAAACTGACCGTCGTGTTCGGCCTCCAGATGGACCTCGACTTTGGAGTCCGGCTCGGCGGAAAGATTTCGCGCACGAAATTCGCGACATAACATCGTCAAGCCAGCGACTTGGTTCAGCGCTGCAAAAACCGCATCGATCGGCCCAGACGCCTGTTTGACTTCATGGTCAAAAAATTCAGTTCCGCGCTGCAGCTTGACATGTAAATAGACGGCCCGATCAAGGTTGCTGCGCGAATCATAATCCAAAAGTATCCACTGATTTTCCGGAACTCCGCCAATTTCGCGTTCGATCAACGCCGCGATATCGCCGTCATAAATCTCCTTTCTCTCATCAGCAAGTTTCTTAAACTTTTCAAAAATTGCTTTTATCTGTTCGGGAGTAATCGAATATCCCATTTGCTTGGCCCGATCGGCTAATGCCGCTCGACCGCTATGCTTGCCCAACACCAAATCTGTCTTGATCAAGCCGACATCTTCCGGCCGCATAATTTCATAAGTGGTTCGCTCTTTCAGCATTCCGTCTTGGTGAATACCGGCCTCATGCGCAAAGGCATTGCGCCCGACAATGGCTTTGTTGCGCTGAACGACCATCCCGGTGACATCGCATAACAAGCGGCTCGTGGGCACGAGCTTTTCTGTACGAATGCGTGTTTGGCAATGGTAATAATCGTTTCGAGTTCGCATCGCCATGACGACTTCTTCCAGCGAACAATTGCCCGCTCGTTCGCCAATGCCGTTAATCGTGCATTCGATCTGACCCGCGCCGTTTTCCACCGCAGACAGCGAATTCGCAACCGCCATACCGAGATCGTCGTGGCAGTGGATGCTGATCACCGCACGGTCGATATTGGGGACGCGATTCCGCAAATTCGCAATGACTTTGCCAAGTTGTGCGGGAACCGCGTAGCCAACCGTATCAGGAATGTTGACCGTCGTCGCTCCCGCCTCGATCACGGCTTCGACGACTCGACAAAGAAAGTCGATTTCAGTTCGGGCTGCATCTTCTGGCGAAAACTCGACGTTGTCGCAATAACTGACCGCCCGTCGAACGCCGCGCACCGCAGCGTCAACGATTTCATCGGGGGTCATCTTAAGTTTAAATTCGCGATGAATCGCGCTGGTCGCGAGAAACACATGAATGCGTGCACTTTCGGCATGTTTCAGTGCCTCCCAAGCTCGGTCAATATCGGCGTCATTGCAACGAGCCAATCCGCAAATAGTCGCGCCCTGAAACTGAGTTGCGATTTCTCGCACAGATTCAAAATCACCTGGCGACGCAATCGGAAAACCCGCTTCGATGATATCAACGCCCAAGTCGATTAGGGCTTCGGCAATGCGAAGCTTATCGGACAGGTTCATGCTGGCTCCGGGCGATTGTTCCCCGTCTCGTAGCGTTGTATCAAAGATCCGTATCGTACGATTCTCGGTCATTCCGGGCTTCCAAAAAAATCGGTTGGCTTGGATTGGCTTCGCGCGTAACTTGTCGTCGGCCGTTGGTCACGACTCAAAATAATTGGCTCGTCAAGCAACCCGTCGAAACTGTGCCAACGTCTAGTCACAGGATCGCGTTTCGAGCACTTAGTGGATTTTACGAACGAATTTCGAATCTCGTCAAGCGAAACAATCGGCAAATTCGCGTCAAATCGGTGTTCAACTGCTTTTAATTGGCAACGGATCGGTTCATATTGAACTCAAACTTCACTGTTCAATTTGACCAACAACCATGACATCCGTTACCCATCGCGCATTGGTCAATGCCTCTTGGTTACTCAAGCTTCGTTGGGCGGCCGTCGTTGGCCAATTGCTAACGATTGTCATCGTTGGATTCGTGTTAAAGATTCCGCTTTTTTGGGGACCGTTGTTAGTCATCATCGGGGCCACGACGGTTTCGAATATATTTTTGTACCTATGGGTTTCGCTGCACAGCCAAACCCAATCGCGAACCGATGATGACCATGGCTTTGACTTGGGCTTGGGCTTGGTCAGCACGATGGACTTATTATCGCTTACCGCCCTGCTTTATGCGACTGGCGGGGTGTCGAATCCGTTTTTTCTGTTTTTGTTTGTCAATCTCGGTTTGTCGGCAATCTTGTTGCCGCGAACGTGGGTTTGGAGCCTAAACGTGCTCGCCGTCTTTTGTTTTGTGTTTTTGCTTTACGACCACTACTCGATTGCCGTGCTCGAGTCTGGGCCGGATCTGCAGCCGGTGAGACGCTCAGGCGAGTGGTCGATCCTTCAGCTTGGAATGATCGTTGCGTTCGCTGGATGTTCGTCGGTGGTTGTTTATTTTTTGACCCGATTGACTTCGTCCTTGAGACAGCATGAATTGGAACTCCGCGAAGCACAACGCCTAACAGCCCAAAACGAAAAACTCGAAGCACTTGGCACTCTAGCAGCCGGGACGGCTCACGAGTTGGCCACGCCGCTTTCGACGATCGCAGTCGTTGCCCGCGAAGTCGAAAAAGCTGTGACGTCGCGATTGGGTGACCACGAACATAATCGTGAGCTGATCGACGATATTCACTTGATCCGCCGCGAGCTTGATCGCTGCCGCAAGATCCTGGACCGGATGTCCTCGGACGCAGGTCAAACGATCGGCGAAGCGATGCAAGCCGTAAGTTTGGACCGATTGAAAACTGAAACCCTTGCCGGATTGTCGGATGCTGACCGAGTCGATTGGCAAACGCTGCACCGCGGCCCGACCGCGACTGCTCTTGTTCCGTTGATGAGTCTAAGTCAAGCGCTGCGCGGCTTAATTCAAAACAGCCTCGATGCATCAACTGCCACGCAGCGCGTGAGCGTTGAAGTTGACTGCGGGCAATCATCGACTTGGTCAATTCGAGTTCAAGATCGCGGACAAGGGATGGAGCCTGAAACGGTAAGCCGAGTTGGGCAGCCGTTTTTCACGACCAAGCCGCCCGGCAAAGGCATGGGCCTGGGAGTCTTTTTGGCCGACAATTTGGTCCGACGCCTGGGGGGGCAGATGGAAATCCGGTCCGTCGTGGGGATCGGCACAACCGTGACGATTCGTTTGCAAAATCGTCGTTTGTCGAGCGAGTCCAAGGAAACATCCGCCCAGCCTTCGGAGCACACCGGGTTGAGCGAAAGAACTTTGCCGACGAGGTCGCCGAAGACTTGAGAATCCTCACTTGTGCTACTAAGAACTGGTGAGTGTGGTAAAATACTTAAAATTAAGCTCACGCGCGAGGCCAAGCCACATGACGCAAACCGCGACGGAAATGCTCGAACGGCGAGAATCGTCATATCGTAGAGCCGCGCCGAAAATGAGCGCACGCACGTTGTTGATCTTGTTAGCTGCGATGTGCGTCCTGCCGCCGACAACCATCGCGTGGCTTTGGTCGACCTTGCCTCCGATCAAAGAAAATCAGTTAATGGCCGACGTGAAAATCGAAAATGCTCCGACGTCGGATTTTTATTTGAAAACATTGGACGACCGGAAATTCGATCCCCTGGTAAGCGTTGTCCTGAAGAATATCGGCGATCAACCGTGGACCAATATTAATATTCGCGTGAATCATTTGTTCAATGCCTACGACCACGAGCAACCTATACTTCCCGGACAAGAGCGTTCGTACCTCGTCAGCCGATTTTTGGCTCGCGGTGCTTCATACGATATGCGTTATAACCCGATTCTCGACGTCTTGATCTATGCGCGACTTCCCGATGGATCTCGAGCGACGTTCGTGAGGAAATTTCAAGAGTGACCTTTACGATTTGAGTTTATGACTTCGATCTTGGTCGTTGACGATTGTTCGGTTGACCGACGCTTAGTTCGCGGCTTGCTCTGTTGTGTTGCCGATTGGGAAATTCGATTTGCCGAGGACGGTTCCGAGGCATTGGAAGCCATTTCGCAAAACCGGCCCGACCTCGTCATTACGGATTTGCAGATGCCGCGCGTCGATGGTTTGCAATTGGTACGCGCTCTCAAACGAATGCGCCCACAAATTCCGGTTGTCCTCATGGCCTCGCAAGGGAGCGCAGAAATTGCCGTCGAAGCATTGCGTGCCGGGGCCGCCTACTATACTCCCAAATCTGCGTTGGGCCGCGATTTGCTGCCCGCAGTTAAACAAGTTCTCGGCATCTCCGATCTCGTCCATGCGGCCGCATCCCGCGGCTTGAAAGACGCGGCCTGCCAAATAACATTCGAAGTCGAAAATGACGACGTGCTGATTGGCAGTTTGATTGAGCATCTCCAAGTCAACTTGCCCCAATGGGCCAGCCCCGATCGAATGCAAATCGCCATGGCACTTCACGAAGCAATCACCAACGCGATGCATCACGGAAACTTGGAAGTCGGTTCGGAGTTGCGCGACCAATGCGAAAGCAAATACTACGACGAAATAAAA
>JANMEB010000709.1:0-4437 GCA_031376585.1 Planctomycetota bacterium
CATACAAATGATCTGACTTTCCGTCGACGCACAGAGCTGCCGTCGTCCACAACTCGGTTTTAGTTTAGTACGCGACAAGGCAACTCCGCTACCGGGCAGACAACTCAATGTTTCGATCTCAGTTCACCAGGGTGCTGTCGATGACGGTCCCGTTTCCAGGGCTAAAACAGCGTCTGCTTGGCTCTTAACAACAGCCGGTCGACGGGGTTGAGGGCTTGAATCTCTTCCATTTTGGCGCGCATGCGTGCCGGATCGTCGGAGATAATATTTGCGACTCCAGCGTCGAGCAATGGTCCAACCAAGCCGGGATCGTTGACAGTCCACGCATGAATTGAAATGTTGCGCAAGCGAGCACGGTCGACGAGTTGGCGAGTTGCCAGTTTCGACTTGACCATGAGGAAATCGACATCGAGCTGGGCAAGATCACCCAAGGTATTCGCGGCGATAAAGCCAATTTCCAGCTTGGGCTCGATTTCGCGAGCGAGCTGAATGCTCTCGTACGACTGAGAACAAATTCGGCAACGGTCCACCATTCCGGCGGCTTGGATTGCGGCGACCACTTTCCGCGTGAGCAAAATTGAATCTTCTTTGTCATGCGGTTTCAGTTCGACGTTCAGCTTGATGGCGTCGCCCGCCACTGTCAGCATTTCGTCAAATGTTGGAATCCGTTCTCCTACAAATCGAGAGCCATAAAGCGTTCCAACATCCAACTCGCGTATTTTTTCGAGTGTAACTTGTTCGACCCGACGATCTCCGCCACCGACTCGCGCCAAGTCGGTATCGTGCATCACTACGAGCGCCTGATCGGCCGTAAGCTGCACATCGATTTCGGCCCAGTTGGCTTGATCCACAATGGCTTGCTTCAAGGCGGCGACTGTATTTTCCGGGGCGCCAGACGCGCCGGCGCGATGGGCAGTAATCTCGACGTTGTCGCTCAGTTTCAGAGTGCGAAGCGCTCTACCGCTAAAGACCACGGCCAAAACGGCCAGGAGAGAAAACGCGATCGCCAACCTCCAACCGATGGACCGTTGCGACCCAATCCGGGGCATTTCTTCGCTCAGGAATTCGGTGCCGACGCATTCCCGGTACAGCGCTAACACTAAGGTCGCGAACGTCGTAGTTGCCAATACGCTGAGCCACGCCGCAACAAACACATTCACGGCCAAAATCACAGCAATGACCGGGATTGCCATTGTTAGTGAATCGCCCGTTTGGTTCAAAATCCATTGCGAGGCCCAGCGCAGAAGTGAAAGCACGATCGTGGCTACAACGGTTTGAACGACTGCCCACGTTGCCAGAACTCTTAAGAAATGCCTGAGCCGGTTGTGTGACCGCTGACAACTTAGTTGTAGCGCCTGAGTCACCCCAACGTTTGGCTCGAAGAGCATTGTCGGAACGGCCATCAGCCAACGGGTGTACATTCGAACGGCAAGGACGGAGTAGATCCCGATTGAAACACTTGCCAGGCCCGCACCCCACCAAAATACGGGCGGCTTGAGCACGATGAGTCCGTTCAGGTCGCGCCCCCTCCAGAGCAACCCGTAAGCCAATCCTATCACCAACAAGAATGGAATCGCCAACAAAAGATACGACAAAAATTGCCGTAATCCCAACACGAGCAGCCGCTGAAATTTTCCGACTGACCCGCCTAACGCTTGCCACCAGACTAATTGCCCCTTGGCAAGCAGATTCATCAATCCTGCCAGCTCGAGGTAAAGCGTTGCCAAGAGGAGGCTGCCCACGCCGACGAGTGCAGCCAACCCGACGGGCGATGTAAGGAATGCAATGACTTCAAAATTGCCTACCGACGCTCGACCCCAGCGAGTCAGGCAGATCCGCAGGATCAGCGCGGCAATTGGTGCCAAAAGAAAAACGTTGAGTGCCTTAAATGCGATCGAGTACGCCAATGCGGTCCGGATCCGCGATCGCACTTTGGAATACGACCAAGCCCATATCGAATGCACAACTTACCCCGCAGCATCGAGAACAACGACGACAATCAGACGAATCTTCGCGAACGCAAGTCCTAATTCAAGGGGAGAGGCTTGTGGGTTCAGACGCGCTAATCTGGAGTCCGGATCGTTCAATTCGGGAAACTAAATACAACTCAACTTCCCCCGCACAATTTCGACTCAGCGCCAAGGCCGATTGCATTCATTATTTCGATATCTCGATGAACATTTTCGTTACTTGGTTGTGGGTCAGTCGATCGAGCGTCATGATTGGCCCCAGAAGTCTCATGCTAAGGGGAGGCGGAAAACGGTGCTTCCAAAAACATGCAAATTGACCATGTATCGGATTTCCATTTTCAGTTTTGCTACAATATCAGGCCCAGCCACGCCGCGCTCGGCGGAGGGGCTTTTCTTTTGCTGATTTTCAGTTCCCCAATACAAGGAAAATTCTATGCGTTACCGCGCGAAAATCTTAATCGGCGCAGTGGCATTTCAATTATGCCTGGCCATTTCCAGTTCAATCGCTTACTGCCAAGTCGATCCATCTACCGCAGAAATCAGCGGCGTGTCGGAAAAATTGGCGGCGGCGTTTAACGGAGGGAAGGCCGACGAAGTTGCCGCGATGTTCCTGGCCAAAGGCGAGCTCATCGACGAAAAGGGAACCGTGTATCAGGGACCCGCTGAAGTCAAAGACTTGTTGACCGCCTTTTTTGAGAAATTTCCCGGAACTCAAATGAAGGATGAAATCGATTCGATCCGCCTGGTTGGGCCAGTCGCCATCCAAGAAGGAACTCGAATCACGACAACCAAAGGCGGAAGTGCCGCGCGGATTCGTTACATTTCGGTTCTTGCCAAAACCGATGAAGGCTGGCGAATCGCTTCGGTTCGCGACTTCCCTGATGAGTCCGTTCCGTCGCCGGGCGAACTACTCCAGCCGCTGGAATGGTTGATTGGTGATTGGATCAATGAAGGTGCCGACGCGCGTGTGAAAATTAGTTACCGTTGGTCCGAAGATAAGAACTTCATTTTGGGTGACATCTCCGTTACCAAGAACGATCAGGTCGTCATGAAAAGTTCCCAAAGGATCGGTTGGGATCCATTGCTGGGAAAGGCGCGATCCTGGTTGTTTGATTCCGATGGCGGATTTGCCGACGCGACCTGGACGCAAGTCGGCGATACGTGGATCGTTCGTTCATCGGCCGTGATGCCGGATGGCCAGACCGGTTCGGCAAACTTGACCATTGCGCCGGGAGAAAACGGTCGCTTTGTGATGAGCGGGACCAACCGGATCGTCGGTGATTCGTTGGAGGATGACTATGAGATTACCGTGGTCAAGCAACCCCCTACGGCCGGCAAATAACCTATCCGCAATTCAAGGAGCAAAACGATGCGACATTCCAAATATCTTCGAATTATGCTGGGCCTGACGGTCGCTCTGGCGGCTGTAGTCGTTTGCGCGCCGGCCGCGCAAGCACAAAGAAGTGGCAGCAAAGGAGGCGGAGGCGGCAGAGGAGGCGGTGGTGCGAGGCCATCGATGGCTAAAGTCGGCGGTGGAGGCTCGCGCCCCAGTACGTCGCGACCGAGCGGCGGCGCTCGCCCTAGTGCGGGACACGCCAACATGTCGAGGCCAAGTCCCTCTCGGCCTTCGATGGGCAATGCGAATGCTCGGCCGTCAACGCAGCGCCCTGGTGGCTCAAATGGCGGACGTCCATCTGCGGGTGGTGCGAGGCCATCGTTGGGAGGCGCCGGCGGTTCACCCAACATGACACGGCCGTCAAATCCTTCGGTCGGCAATCGACCTGGTGGCAATCAGCCCAATATCAACCGGCCCAATATCAGCCCGCCTAATATCAGCGGCCCCTCTTTTCCGACAGCTCAGAACCGACCGTCGGTCAAGCCACCGAGCTCGTTTCCATCGGTCAATCGTCCTTCGACAGGGATCGGACAGAATCGCCCGTCGTTGCCGACGGGTCAAAACCGACCTTCGACGCGACCGTCACTTCCCAACGGCGGTGATCGACCCTCAGTCGGCAACAACCTCCCAGGTAATGGCGAACGACCCAATTTGGGGAATCAAAATCGGCCGACCACCTTACCGGGAAATCTGGATCGACCAGGTATCGGCAACATCCGCCCGGGTAATGGCGACCGACCCACCTTGGGGAACCTAAATCGTCCAACCACGTTGCCCGGAAATTTGGATCGACCTGGCATTGGTAATAACCGACCGGGAATCGGAAACAACCGACCTGGTGGCAATAATAATATTGCCAACCGACCGGTCATTGGTGGAAATCGTCCCGGCTTTGGCAACGACACCAATATCAACATTGGAAACAGCATCAATGTTGGCAATCAAATTGGCAACAATGTCGGACGATATACGAACCGGCCGAATTGGGATGTGGACCCTGGTTATTCGCGGCCTGGTTGGGGATTGAATGGTGGCGATTGGCACAATAATTACCACAACAACTGCATCAAC
>JANMEB010000016.1:0-2304 GCA_031376585.1 Planctomycetota bacterium
GATGGGAAGGCGCTCGCCAGAAAGTTTATCGACGAGTCGAAATTTGGACGTGTCGTCGCTTAATTCAACGCAATCAATCAAAAAATCATAAAGTGATGCAACGTGCAGATTTGCGCGTTCGACGATTCGACTGATTGCCGAGATCGTAAGTCTCAGTAGGTCGGCCAGCGCCCGATTTATCGTGAATACTCGAATCTGTTTGTCCGGATTTTCCACTGCAAGCCGCAAGGCTCTGTGAAGCAGTATTATTGTCTTTCCGGAACCCGCAATTCCATCTACTCGCAACCACTTATCGTGATCGCGATCAACAATCGAATCTTGGGCGGGATGTAGGGCAAGACGTGACAAGTCTTGAAGAGCGGGGCGATGATTTCGCTTTGCCAATTCAGTGGAATAACGTACAAGAAACGCGTGCCACAATCGAGCAACTTTTTCCATTGAAGCGGATATTGATCGATAATCCCTAAAGTCGCCAACCAATTTTGCACGAATTTCCTCTACGCACCTCTTACCGTGGCGAAACTTGTCACGTCGCTTGTCGTCAGGGGGAAGGCGGTCAATCGCCGAGCAAAAAGACTCCAATTGTTTCATAATCGAATCAGCATCTTAATTGAGCTTTTCAGTCCAGTCATGTGCTCGTTTAATTGCACGTTCAGACAATGGACCAAACATCTCTCTGTCGGCAAAGAAAACGGCCAACTTGCAGTCGATGTCTTTAAATAACGCGAATGATTGGTCGGACGATTCGGGCAGTCGATCCATTGGAGAAAGAATTGTCGCCAAAGTCTCAAGCATATCGCGATGTCGCGACCACCTGCTTATGTCATCCTTCGGAAACCCACTTCTGTAATACTCGAAAAATATTTGAATTATTTCATGCGTCTGGTAAAGACGATCGTTGCGATTGCGCGGCAGCTCCGTCGGAAAGATCGAATCGTTGAACCTATCGATAATATCTTCAAGGAGGCTTGGAAATCCCATCGCATGTTTTGTGGCTAGTAGCGATTAGTTCGTAGTCAAGATTCCCGGAATCGAGGGTAAACACGACTTCTGGTAGACACAAGACTCATTGTATCTCTGTTGAAAATTTTTGAAAAGCATACGGACTTTCGGTTGGTGGACATCGTACTAGGCGCAGAGGAGTAAACAGGAACTGACCAATTTTTGGATTTGGTTCTTCGGAAACTGGACTTGTCTCAGTTGCGGTACTCGTTGAACCCCACGCAAACAACGACGGCTTTCACTTTCGATGCGAATCTCTCAACCTATTGGACGGAATGCAGCCGAACTTGGTCACGTTATTTTTCTGTCGTTTTTAGAATCTCGTTCATGAACTGTTTATATTTTTCCACGCCTGGTTGGCCGTAGGGATTGATATCCAACAAGCGGCCTTCGACCACCGTCGCCAACATCAGCATTTGAAACAACTGTCCCAAATAGAATTCGTCGATTTTCGGCAAGTGCAAATTCGTCGTGGGTCGACGATCGGCATGAAGGGCTTGATTGGTGCCGCGAGTCGCTGCATCCAACAGTTGCGGAACCGAGCGCCGCTCGAATCGGTTCAGATCATCTTGATTAAAGTCGCTTGTCCCGACGCTCACCGGATCAAACCGCCATTGGTCGACGACGAGATTGTTAAATATTTTGTCACGGCGGCCGGTAGCCGGAGGATCTACTGCGTCCCTATCGCCTGCCCCAAGCGTAGAATCGGGCTGGTCCAATGTTCGTCGATACTGAAAAATCTAATGACAATTGGGTTGTACCGGGATAAACTACATGGGTGTACGTCGAATGGTCTCGATGAGATTTGGAGGTGAACTGTGGTTAATTCGTTGAGCCAACTTGATGCGGTGGAAACTCATCCCGACAAAGTCAGCGGGGCGTGGGTCTTTCGCGGCACGCGCGTGCCTGTTTCGTCGCTCTTCGAAAATATTCGCGATGGCGCAACCGTCGATGAGTTTCTCGAGTGGTTTCCGGGTGTCAATCGGGCTGATGTCAACTCAGTGCTCAATCATGAAGTCGCCATGTTGACGACAGCGGATGCAGCGTGAAGATTCTCTTCGACCAGGGTACTCCGAACCCTTTGCGACAACACCTGCTGGAGCATTTGGTGACGACAGCCTTCGAACAAGGCTGGTCAGCTCTGGCGAACGGACAACTCCTCGATGCGGCCGAGCAGGCTGGTTTTGAACTGCTGGTTACAACCGACAAGAATCTCCAGTACCAGCAGAATTTGGCAGAACGACAGATCGCCGTCGTCGTACTAAGATCGACTTCCTGGCCGCGTATTCAGAATTCAATCGC
>JANMEB010000058.1:0-2457 GCA_031376585.1 Planctomycetota bacterium
TCCATCGACCCTTATTGACCAGGTCGATCGTTAGACGACGGCGACTTTGACGCAGTTGATCGGCGGAAGGGAATCGAATAGGCAATCCCATTCTTCGCCTCCATCGCGGCCGAGCCAGAGTTGGCCAGTTGTTGTTCCCAGGTAGAGCGCGGGTGACTTCAAATCGTCGACGTCCAGTGCGTCGCGCAGCACGGTAAAGAAGCTATCCGATTTGGGAAAGCCCTTGGCCTGCCGCTGCCAAGACTCGCCGGCGTTTTCGCTACGCCAGACCGCCGGAGATCCGCCGGGACACGCGCGCGTCACCGGCTCCAGTGGAACGACGTACACTGTGTCTTCATCATGCGGATGCACGACGATCGGAAATCCGAAATCGCTGGGCAAACCTTTGGCAATTGAATGCCAAGAATGGCCGTGGTCGTCGCTTCGAAGCACGCCGATTCCGGGCCGTTCAGGCCAACCGCCGTGATTCTGCATGTAGAGGCGGCCGGGCGCGTCAGGATGCCGGGCGATCTTGTGTACGCATTGGCCAAATTCGGGATTCGGTTCAGGAACAAAACCCGCTCCGATGCCATGGTTACAGGCTTTAAAGGTCGAGCCGCCGTCTTCGCTGAGATAATGTCCGCCGGTCGATATCCCCAAGTGTACTCGACTACCGTCGCGAACGATCGTGTGCATACACAGCCCGCCGTTGCCTGGTTGCCACTGTCGCGCATGGGGATGATCGCTGATTCCGGGAACCATTTCCCACGAGTCACCACCGTCACTGCTGCGGAATAAAGCGGCCGGCTCAACGCCGCACCATAAGTCTTTCTTGTTGTCTCCGGGTTCGAGCGACCAGATGTTGGCCAGTGCGCGGCCGTCGTCTTTGGGAAACGCGGGCGAAGACTTGGTTTCCTTGAATTTTTTACCCAAGTCGTTCGAACGCAGCAGCTTCATACCGAAAAAAGCATTGCAACTCGAAGCGTACAGCCGAGGCGTGCCGCGCGTGTCGATCAGCGCGGAATAAACGGCGACGCCCGAACCAAAAGGACCGCGCAATTCGAATTTTCGGCGATTTTTTCCGGACTCTGCAACGAACAAACCTTTTTAGTTCCGATGGAAACGATGACTCGGTCGGACATGTTAACCTCCAGAGACTGCGGGCCAGATAGTGAGAACATCTCCCGGCTGAAGTGTCGCGCTCAGGCCGTCTTGGTCGCGAACTAGAATCAGTGTCGAATTGATAAATAGGTTGACGTGGCGGCGGACCGCCCCTGTCTCATCGCAAACGCTGTTGTACACCGATGGATGTTCGTTTTCCAGCCTCGTCAGTGCCGCACGAACTGTGGATGCCGACACGCTTAGTTCAGCGATGGACTGGCAATATTCGCACAATGAGGGTGCCAGGTGAATCGCAACCACGATAAGGCTCGCTGCTTACCAAAAACGAAAATGACTCCGGGACCAGTTTCCCAGTTCATCATGATACCATCGGCGGGAATTTGGCGAGAGGGTCAAATCGGCGACATTCGGCGCACGCGATGTAGTGGCAATCGCTACAATTTTTCCAAGGGAGAACCGCGATGAAAATGGACCTAAGCTCACCTGACCTGACGCCACGACAGTCTAGAATCTTGGAATTCCTGCAAGAGAAACTAGACGCAGACAGCAGCGGGCCGACGGTGCGCGAAATCGCCGAGAAGTTCAAAATTAAGTCACCCAACGGAGTCACCGGCCACCTGCGCGCACTTGAACGAAAGGGCTTTATCACCCGCAGTCCTTTTAAGTCTCGTTCGATCACACTTGCCGCGCAATGGTTCGAACAATCTCGCGGTTTGCCGTTGGCCGGACGCGTTCACGCCGGGGCACTTCACGAAGCGGTCGCCGAAGTCTCTGAGCGCGTTGATTTCGGAACCATGTTCAAAAAGCGCGGCACGTATGTCTTGCGCGTCGAAGGCGAATCGATGATCGGCGCCCACATTGCCGACGGAGATTTCGTTATCGTCCAGCCTAATAAATCGGCGACTGCGGGAGACATTGCAGTCGTGCAGACCGAGGACGGCCAAGCAACATTGAAATATTGGTTTCCGGAAAAGAACCGAATTCGTTTGCAGCCTGCCAATTCACGCGTGAAACCGATTTATGTAAAGAATGCACGAGTGCTTGGAGTTGTGATTGGGGTGATACGCCGGTTGTAGGCCGAGGGGAGATTTCAGATTTCAGACCGAACACTGAACACCGAACCAGGGAGCTTACGCTCCCCGCTCGCCTGCCAACCCGTTCAAGACTAGAACGTGACAATCAAGTCGCTGGCCAAGATCGTTTGACCCGGATCGACTGCGCCTTCACCCCACTCGACGCGCAATTCAGGGCGCCAGGCAATGTTCGCGTTGCGGCGCAAGTTGAGCCCGCTGGTCCACGAGCAAGTCGAATTCGAAGATCCGGTGTAGATCGTGGATTTGTACCATTCCCATCGTG
>JANMEB010000131.1:0-4260 GCA_031376585.1 Planctomycetota bacterium
CCACAGAAGACCTTCTGATTTGGTCTGCTGAGCGCGGAGTTGTCGGGCTCTTTGTTTCCGTTGCTTCAAAGTCTTGCCTTAATGTCCCTCGTTTCGCTCGACCCTCCCCTCGTCCCGACTGGTCGGGACTCGACCCTCCCCAAGGGAGGGTGAAGAGAGTTGTGTAGATACCAATGGGTTTATCCCGGTCGTCTTCACCGCCGTCGTCTTCCTGGCAGTACGGACCGCGTGTTTTATCCCGGTCGCCTTGTTTTAATTCCTGTTCCATTCTTTGATCGTCATCCATTCAAACCAATAACTCGAAGACGACCGGGATAAACCCGGCCACTCGCCAAGAACTGAAACCCGTTTGGTTTCCCCTTTGTGGTTAATCATTATTCGTTTTCCGAATCAGCCGGTGGCCGCGCAGTTGAAATCCGCGTTCGGCCAGCCGAGCGATCCAGCCTTGCCGAGTCCCGATGGTGGCCGAATCGTCCAACAGGCCATGTTGAACTTCTTGTTGCGTCAATCGCGCGAATTTGGCGTATCGCCGGTCATCCGCTGCGAGGAACGCCTCCTTGCGGTGCAAAATCGGTGGGTTTTCGCTCTCGTGATAATCCCAGCAATCAAGTGCCAAGGTCCTCATGTTCAGCTTGACCGAACGCAGCAACGCCGGGTGCGGATCGGAATCGAAATCAGGATACGCAAGGTACGATACTTTTCCCGAAAACCGGTGAATCTTGACGACGTTGGCATCCTCAATCTCGCCCAGGTACGAACGAGCGCAACCCTCGTAGGTCCGGAGTAATTTTTCCAACTCGTCGATCGCGTCGCGGTGGACGTAAAGAGCGTTGGGCAGCAACTTGCCAATCGTCGAGCGCTGGCAAGCCTCGTCGATCGCTTCGGGCCGCCCGGCCTGAAACAGCAACTGATCCGCCAGCTCGCAGGCGGATTTGTACGTGCCGAAGAACGTGCGAATATCCCGTTGAAGTCCCTGCGGCAATTTAGAAATCGGTGGCCGTTTGCGAAACCGAGCCAGCGCCAGATAGACCAGCAAGTCCTCCGTCCGTTGCTCGCGAATTTTTTCCCATTCTTCGTCGCCGGTAACACGGCGGATCAGTGCAAACGCCCGCTTGATCGACCCGAACCGTTCGATAATCCCGTCCGCCCCCGCGAACTCGTCCCATTCCGGCACTCGTCCCAACTCGGCCACCGCTACGATCAGCGGCTCCAGCAATTCCCGATGCTGCTCGAACCGCACCTCCGAAACCCGCTTCCGCAGCGCGGCCGGCTGCGTTTTGGCCGATTTCGAGTTCTTGGCAATCCGATGTTAGAATCTTCGAATTGTCATTTGCTTCAGCGCGGACAAAGGCTCGGATTCATTCACCTAACGAGATGAGATTCTTGGAAATTGAAATGTTGTACGATTGCTGGCTTCAAAAACTAACAAATCTCAACCAGGCTCGAGATAACGCGCCTCATAAGCCACTGTTGCTCTTGGTGTTTCTGGAGATGGTCGAAAAAGGTGAATACGTCAATGGTCGTTTGCCTCTCACCCCGGAATTGGCGTACCGTTTCGATACGTTCTTCAACATTGTTAAGCACCGACGAAATGCGCGGCCTGATGTACGAATGCCGTTTCATCATTTGAAAACACAAGAGTTCTGGTCGGCCCACATGGTTAACGGAGAGCTGTCCAATCATCGGTCGACAACAGCATACGTTGTTCCCGATCCAGAGTTCGCTGATGCCTGCCGCGATCCAGAATTTCGGCGTAAGGCACGGTGCATCCTAATTGCGACGCACTTCGAGCCAGCTGAACGAAATGCACTTTATCATCTCGTTGGAATCGCGATTCCCAAAACGGACGAGGTTTCCCGCGAGGCATTTTTCAAGACGCCACACGACGCCGAAAGCGCGGGCAGATCAGGGCGATTTCGTCTCGATATCGTCCCCGCCTACAACTATACATGCGCACTCACCGGCTATCGTGTCACGACGATCTCTTCCGGTGCGATCGTCGATGCGGCGCACATTCATCAGTTCTCCAACTCGCGGAACAATGACCCAAACAATGGCATCGCACTTTGCAAGAATGCACATTGGCAATTCGATGTCGGTCTGTGGACAATTGATGACGAGTATCGAGTCGTCGTTGCGATGGAAGCATTTTCCGAATCAAGCCCCAACCAGCAACCTCTCTCGGATATGCACGGCCAGCGATTACTCTTGCCACAAAGCGAAACCATCTGGCCATCGAAGATTCATCTTGCATGGCATCGAAAGAACAAGTTCAACCGATTTGCCTGACGGCATTGGTTCGATCAATGTTCCATCGCCTGCTCGTCGCGCGACAGTTTAAGTCCGAGGTGCAATGTCACGGCATTGCCGGCTCGTGCGACGGCGGAACTGGATTTCGAGAGTCGCCCGCCGATCATAGCGCGGCCCTCCCAAAGTTTTGTGTTGCTGCGGGCCCAGTTGAGTGACGACAGCTTTTTGAGTCGCTTTTTCCAGCCCTTGGGTGATTGAGATAACAGCGCGCGACCAGCACGGGCAATGGCGGCGATGCCAATGGCGTGGCAATGAACGTTGTTAGCGCGAATTTCGGCGGCCGATGTTTCGCCTTGGACGATTTCGGTCCAGCCAGGGATTCGGGTGGCGACTTCGGTCCAAAAATCGGTCGCCAGTTGCAAACGAGCTTTATAGGACGTGTCCTTGCGGTCGGCCAACAAGACCTTGTTGGCCTGATAGAGCGCGCTGAGTGTGAACAGCTTTCTTGAGCGGTTTGAAATGGCCGTCTTCTCCATTTCGATGGCACCGACGAATACCGGCACGGCCGCGATGACGGCGCGAGTAAGACGCGCCAATTCGTCGCGGTCGTCGAGTCCGATGCGGAGAGATTGCGCCGACGATCGTTCGTGGCGTTTCACGTCGCTGTAGATTTGGCCGCGTCTCGTGCCGTCGGGATCGATGTGGATCAACATGGCAATGCATTCGTCGGCGAGCGACGGGCATTCCTTTAACGCTCGTTGAAGGCCGTAAATCCGGTGGATGCCGTCAACGATCGTCAGACGCGCTTCGAGGGGGATGAATAGTTCTCCTACGGCGACTTGCTTCGGGCGCGAGGTTCCGGCCGCGACGAAACGGATTTGTTGTTCAACCGAGACCGTGACGGCGGCCAAATGAAAGTCATCGTGATGAGCGACGATTTCCTTGGCGATCTCGCGAACTCGCACGAGGTTCACTTTGCGAAACGCCTGGTGCGAGTCGCTAGTCGTCTGATCGACGCCGACAGGGAACAGCCTCGGCAAAAGCCGGATCGGGCACATCGCCGTGTAAAAGGCGTGGCCAGCTTGTGTACCTCGGACAGCGGGGATGTTGAATTCGGGGCGAGTCATTTCATTCTGTCGGAGAGAGAATGTCGGTTGGGAACTTCAAAAGCAGCAGCGAGTCAATGCAGCGCTTAGCGAAAGTCAACTCATTCGTATGCCCATAGGATAATCGAACGGCGCTACAAATTCGTGTCTGGTCCAAGCCCATCGCGACGAGGACGTGGCTGGGTTTGTAGCTGGAACTGGTGCAGGCCGAACCGTTGCTGATCGCGATCTTGTCGCGCAGGGCCAGCATGAGGGCTTCGCTGTCGATGCCGGGAAAGCTGACGTTTAAGACGTGCGGCTGGCAACGCGTCGGGTCGCCGTTGATCCGATGTTCGACGGCCTGCAAGTCGCGCAGCAATTGCTCGCGGTTTTGGAGCGCGGCGGCTTGGCGTGTCTTCCATTCCAATTCGGCCAAGCGAGCGGCTTCGCCCAACCCAACGGCCAGCGCGACTGGGACGGTGCCGGCGCGAAGTCCGCGTTCTTGGCCGCCACCGAAAACGAGCGGGTTCAAGCGACGCGGCTGGCCGCGACGGCGGCGGACGAGCAAGGCCCCGATCCCTTGCGGACCGTAAATCTTGTGGCCGCTGATCGAAATAAAGTCGGCGGACAAGTTCGCCAGGGCTGGAACTTCTTTGCCAAAAGTCTGCGCGGCGTCGCTGTGGAACAACGTCTCGCTGCCGCGCAATAATTCGCCGATCTCGTGGACCGGTTGCAAAACGCCCGTCTCGTTATTGGCGTGCATGACGCTGACCAGCAGCGTGTCCGGACGGAGCAACTTGCCGATCGTGTCGGGCTCGACGAATCCGCCCGTCGTTACGGGAGCGAGTTCGACTTCAAAACCAAGCTGCTGCATGCAGTCGAGCGGTTCCAGGACCGCTTTGTGTTCGATGGCGGTTGAGACGAT
>JANMEB010000137.1:0-6096 GCA_031376585.1 Planctomycetota bacterium
GCCGCGGTTTGCGTCGTAAGACTCTTTAGACCAAGGAGCGAGCACCGCCGGCTCGCGCCGGTTGCTTGTCGAGTGCAACTCTCAACCGCGATGCAATGCATCAGGGGGCTAATCCGCCGCGGCGGACTCGCCAACTCTCAACTCTCAACCCTCATGCCTACATTTCGGCAAAAATTCGGCTTTTCAAATTAGCCGCAGCTTGCGACAATTCGCCACCGAATTCGTGAGCCCAAAATGAAACGTATCAGCGATTATGCCGTTTACCTTGTTGTCCGCTTAATCATGGCGGCCATCCAGATCATGCCACTGAGCATGTGCGAGAGTTTCGCGCGCGGCCTGGGTTATTTGGCAACCGAAGTATTTCGAATTCGTGCAAAGTTGATTGACGAGAACTTGACGAATTCTTGCCCGAATTTGACGGCCGAAGAACGGCGGGCCGTGACACGCCAAATGTGGGAACATTTCGGCTTACTGCTCTGCGAGATCGTATTGGCTCCGCGCAAGATTCACGAAACGAATTGGCGCAAGTACATTCAGCAGAACGATAATGAGCTAATGTCGAAATACTTGTTGGATTCCCGGTCGACGGTCTTTGTCTCCGGACACTTTGGTAATTTTGAAATCGGCGCGCTGACGATGGGCTTGTTTGGTTACCCCAGTTACGCAATCGCGAGAAGCCTGGACAACCCTCACTTAGAAAAATTGCTTCGATCGGTTCGCGAATCGAAAGGGCAGTTTGTTGTGCCCAAGGACGGCAGCGCGACCCAGATTCAAAACATTCTGGGCGCAGGCAAAACGCTTTTATTACTCGGCGATCAGCACGCGGGAACGAAAGGGGTTTGGATTGATTTTTTGGGACGGCCCGCGGCATGCCATAAAGCACTTGCCTTGTTCACCCTGAGTTCGGGGGCACCGATGCTGGTCTCGTATTGTCGCCGAACGACTGGCATTCTGCGGTTCGAAACCGGAGTCGCCGGAGTCGCTGATCCTCAATCGATGTCGCCGGAATTATGTGACGTGCGCAAGCTAACCCAATGGTATAACGACTGCTTGGCATTGGTAATTCGCGCGAACCCGGGACAATACTGGTGGGTTCATCGTCGCTGGAAAGAAAAACCGGTACGACAAAGAAAATCGAATACGGTGCGGGCAGCGGCATAGGTTGTGAAGGGATAGCTCTAGTCCGAGTGTTTGCGAAGCACTTGTTGGACTTCGGAGACAAAGTCTTGTGCGCCGGAAAACTGGCGATAGACGCTGGCAAAGCGAACGTAAGCGACTTGATCCAGCTCGAACAACTCGTCCATCACGATGCGGCCCAATTCGAAACTGCCGATTTCGTCGACTTGTTCGAATTTGGTGACGACTTCCTGTTCGACTTTGGCGATGAGTGACTCCAATTGTTCGTTGGTCACGGGTCGCTTCCAGCAGGCGCGTTTGAGTCCATTGCGAATCTTATCGGTTTGAAACGGTTCGCGCGCGCCGTTTTTTTTGACGACTTTAATGTCGACTTCAGTAATTCGCTCGTAGGTGGTGTATCGACGATCGCAACTTTGACAGGTGCGCCGACGACGGATCACAAAGCCACCCTCACACGATCGTGAGTCGATGACTTTGTCATTATCGCGTCGGCAGAAAGGACATTTCATACATGTCGACTGTTAAGTGTCAACCGCGACAAGGTTCTATTTGGATGTGTCGCTCGTTTTTTCCTGGAAATCCCCACTGTCCACATTCGGAACTTGTAGTTCAGTATCCGAGGGATCATTGTCGGGCCGAGGCTCGCCTTGGCATCCAAACCCGCACGCCACAACAAATAGAGTCAACGCAATCCAGCGAAAAGTAAACATGACAAATCCTTTGTCGGAAGAGCCAACGAGACACAGTTGGTCGAACGATCAATGTAAACGAAAAAAGGAGCAAACTCTAGACCGTTTGCTCCTCACGAAGATCGAAAATAAAAGGCGCTTAATTTATTTAGCCGCCTCTGGTGTCTTAGTTTCAGTCTTTGCTGGGGTGGTCGCCTTGGTCTCGGTACCCTTGTTGCAACCAACGAACATCGCCGACGAAACAACTAACAACAATGCAAATCCAAGTAATCTGTTCATGTTTCCTTCCAAATTCAAAGCTCTCAAATGCAGTCAGTAATTACTGCCCCGCGAGCAAGACACTCTGCTCGTCGTGTGTATTTTCCACGTTAGACGACCGCGAATCAAGCCGACGCAAGGTTAGTCTGTTGAAAACAGCAGCATTTAGCTTCGGATTAGGCCGAGTTTGCCGGATGGCCAATGTCATTGCTTTCACCCGTTATTTCGCTCATGTTGGGAATATTCGCGGTTATCGGCGTCTCTTATGAACGATGGTTGCGGTCGTGTTCGTCCGTCGTTTGGTAAGACGCCTATTTATGTACGCCAGCCCTAGACGACTCGTGACACTAGACAACATTGGTCCGGACCCAGCTTCAACCGCGTTTCTAATGAAATGGCTGGTTGAGACTTATTTGGACGACGTTTATCGATACGCGTATCGACTGTCGGGCAATCGTAGCGATGCGGAGGACGTGGCTCAACAAGTCTTTCTGCAGGCGCAGCGGCATCTAGATCAAGTTCGCGATCGGTCGCGCTTGCGACCGTGGTTGCTGCGGATTGTGCGAAATATTTTTTTCAAACTTCACCGTCGACAACGTCCTCAGAATGCATCGACCCTGAACGTAAACCTCGACTGGTTTCCCGATCGGACCGCGACCGACCAGGTAGATGTGGATGCGGTTCAAGCCGCATTGAACAAGTTAGACAGCAATCACAAACAGATTGTGCTCATGTACTTTTTTGAAGACCTTTCGTATCAGCAGATTGCCGATCGACTTTGCATAAAGATTGGCACCGTGATGAGCCGTCTCTCACGAGCCAAGGCATGCTTGCGTGAAATATTCTCATCGCAACTTCCGTAAGGGGATGAAAAAATGACGCCACTTGAAGTTCCTGACGAGATACGAGATTTGCTGGACGCTTGTCGCGTCGAATCGGACTTGGCTCGACCTGAAATGTCGCCACTTCGAACTTGGTTGGCGGAATCACTGCGGCATCGCGAAGTGTTAGTAGCTACGCAAGCTACTGACAAGCAAATCAAGCATGCGCTGATTGATTTAGCAGTTCCAGCGGGCTTGGACGCAAAGATTCTGCGTTCAATGGATTCAGCGGATGCAAATCTCGTTTCGTTCGATACTGGCATTTTTACGTCGGCGACTTCGGCAAATTACCCGGCACCGAGCGTTGGCCGAAAAATCACGAATCGGGCCCATTCCAAACGATTCTTAACATGGACGGCAGGAATCGCGATCGCGGGATTGGCCGCCGCCGTGCTCTTGATCATGAGTTTCAGCGGTCATGGCAGTCCTGTGAATCGAACGTTGTCAGCTCGCGAGCTGTGCGAAGCTTCATTACTGTGGATTCAACTTGCGGACAATGGCGCGGGGCCGGTTGGAGTTGAAAATACCGAGGGACATTTGATTGTGCCCAAAGGAAAGCGATGGAAACAACTCCATACCGAAAACGGAACGGTCGATTGTTTGATGACTAGCACGACCGGCGGAATTCGTGTCTTTCGATTTCAGTTGCCGGCCAATCGAGGCTTTCAATTGCCCAGCGAATTTTCTGCAACTCCAGATTTGCCGAACCAAAACTTTGCTTGTTCCGCGCGTCGACAAGGTGACACGATCGAAGTGATTGCGGTCGAAGGGGGCGCGAGCAATTACCGACTAGTCGTGAAGAACTGAGCCGTGCTCGCCAGCGTAAGACCGATCGCCAACTCGTTCAGCCACCGAGCTAGAATTACGTTGGAGGTTTGCGATTTTGATGACGTGCCCGCAGCCTTGCGCTGTCGGCTCTCGATTGGACGTCGCGGCGATCAGCGCTTTAGGTAGCCGATGACGAGTCGCTTTCGCTGGGGGGCACGAAACGGGGGGCGGATTCGTTTACCCGGTCGTCGAACTCGATTGCAGGCCGTTTTGTTTTGGTCGATTCGTAGCTATCGACATGAAACGAACTTTTGATGTCGTTGAAGCTGCGGCGAAGCTCGCGGTAACTTTGTCCCCATGATCGGGCAACGTCGGGAAGGCGTTTTCCGAATAGCAAAATCGCGACGATCCCGATGAGCAACAGTTCTTGATAGCCGATGCTGCTGAACATAGAAAACGCGGCCTCTGAAACTAAGAAGTCGCTGTATTATGGGCGATCGGATTCCCGAGAATCTTCGATACGATCGCCTGGCTTGTCGCTCATTCCCGCTTTGAACTCGTTGATGCTGCGACCCATGTTTCGCATTAAACTAGGCAAACGTGCGCTGCCAAACAATAGCATCACTACCGCAGCCACAATCAAGAGTTCCGTTATTCCAAGATTACCAAACACGATTTTGTCCTATCTACAACAACGGCACCAATCTCGCACTTCATTGTAGCCCTGTTGAATTTCATGTCAAACCGACGAATTGACCGCCGTGCTATTTGAGTTGTCGCTCGGTGGACTCGCGGTTTTGGGCGACTTGCTCACGCATCAAGGGCAAATAGCGGTAGTAAACTTCGAGACTCATGGTCGCCATCGATGTGCTGAAAACGCGACCGCCGTATCCGCACCATTTGCCGTTGGGCTCCCAGCTTCCCGCGTGATTCCCGTCTTGAAGTTGAGAGCGGGTCAACTGTTTTTGAAGATGACGATTCCACGTTTCCCACGACTGACCGCCGCGCTGGTAAAGCGAAAGAGTCGCGTAGTACCAAAGATAGTAATCGACTTCGCCGCTGCCCGGTGTTTCCTGAAGAATAAAATCGGCGGCTTCGGAAGCGGATTGCGTCGCGACCGCTTGACCGAGGAAGTATCGGCACGCGAGCGCCTCTGCGGTCATTGTCGCCGAAGGTTGTTGCCTTGGCCGATACGAAGCCAATCCTGAGTACTGCCCGGACGAACACGATTCCAAAAATACTTTCATTCGTTCAACGGTCTGTGATGGAATCGTCGCGCCACCGAGCTGAGCGCTTTTTAGAGCCATGACTTGCCAGCCGAATTGGCTCATGTCACCGGCTTCGCGCGATTGATACCGCCAACCGCCTCCAAGCGGATCTTGTGCGGCCAACGAATACGCCACCGCTCGTTCGACATACGGCTTGAGCCGCTGATCTCCGGTGAGAGCGTACGCTTCACTGACAGCGAGCGTCGCAATGCTGTGGCTGTACATGTGTGCGAACAAGCTGGCTTCGCCCGCCAAATGCCCGCTGCCAGATTGCGATTTGAGAATGAACTCCAATCCGTTGCGAATGTTATCGCTATAATTGCCGTGTAGATGCTCGTATCCGGCTCCCATGAACGCCAGCAGGGCAAGACCCGTAAGCGCTGTATCGGCATCACCCCCAGCGCCGCGCCGATCGTGGCCAAGCACTCGGAATTCGCGGCCCGCTTCGGTCATGCGCGGATTCCATCGACCGTCGGTTTGTTGATTATTTGCCAACCAGCGAAGTGCATTTTCGACGGCTTCTTCCGTCCCTTCGGTACCTCCACGTTGAAGCGCATTCGCGCGCCGCTGATTCGGACTTCGCAAGGCATAAATCATCGGAGTCGGCTGTACCGCGCCAAATGTGACCTCGCGAGACTTTGAAGAACTCGCAGGCTTTGGCGAATCCGCGACATCCGTTGACGCCACCATTGGGATAATCGCCGAGTCAGAGGGCGGGCTCAGCTTGACTTGATCAGCTTCTACATTGGTTGCCGCCGAATCGTGTCGCGTATCGGGTTCATTCGTCGGCTGGCTTTCGACAATCGATTCTGGTTCGGCAGGTTGCACGTCTATGTTTGATTCGTCTTGAGCAGCATGGTTGGCGACGGCGTCATTCGCGGGTGCCTTTGGCACTTCCAACAGCGAAGGAGCCGCGATGGAAAGCGGAATCGTCACAGCGATATCTTCCTCGGAACCGCTTTCGAGTACGCCGTGCACTTCCAACAACTTGGGGGCCGCGAGGTTGGGCAGCGGCAAGTCTTGAGGGGCGAATTTCAATTCTTCTTCCGCTGAGAAATCTGACGACGTATCGGACTCGCTGACAAAATGAATCGG
>JANMEB010000154.1:0-3512 GCA_031376585.1 Planctomycetota bacterium
TCGTGTGCATAATCCGCACAAACCGAATGAGCGTTGGAGTTTGAATGCAATTGTTCGGATTGCGGGATGGCCCCGGCCAACAAAAAAACTCGTTCCGCCAGTTTCAACCTAGGGTTAGTTAATTCGCCCCAAGCACCGAGCGTACGGCGAATCCGAATTCATAAGGGCCCAAACCCCCGCGGCGGACAGGTTTTGCAAGGTTGCAAGCCTGTCCGTCTTTTGTTTCTTGAGCGGGTTCCCAGCATGGCGAGCAAATTTTCAATCGAATTTCGTGGACCCTAAGTTCGGCCGATCTTGCGACTTGACAATATGAGTTTGGTTTATACCCTTTATCAGACTGGCTCGCGGCATTTATTCTATGGCCGCTCTTTCTTCCTCCGACTCTTCCAAACGGGATCGCACCCATGTCGCTAGCCGAAAATTCAAACGACGACGAACAAGACGATTTCGATGAATTGGATTCGGTCGAACCGGTCGAGATTCCCATCGAGGTCCCGAACGATTTAGAGAACTTCGACGAAAACGATTTCGACGACGATTTCGATGACGACTTTGAAGAGGGTGTCGAAGGTGAGTACATCTTGGACGACCCCGAATTCGCCGACGGAATTCCAACGGTCGAACGCAAAATCCCGGACGATGGCAAATCTAAAGGTTGTTAGTTTGTGTCGGTGGCTCGTTCGCCGCTAAATTAGTTCTGACAAAGTGCGTTGGCATCGCAAATGTGTGGGCGTCATGTGTCGATCAACGACCACTTCGCGGGTCCATTTACACGATTTAGCGAATAAGTGATATTGTCTCGGCACCGTCGCCAAGCCTTCCCATGCAGTTCGCTCGTCCGGGCTTGAGCCGACCTGGAATTGCGCTGCTTTGGGGGAACCATGTTTCAGCCGGTAGACAATAATGTCAACTTTCCGAAACAAGAACAAGAAGTTCTCGCGTTTTGGAAAGATCGGCGGATTTATGAAAAGTCCCTAGAGCAGCGGCGCGGAGGCCCGTCGTTTGTTTTTTATGAAGGCCCGCCGACTGCGAACGGCATGCCACATCCCGGCCACTGCTTGACCCGCGCGATCAAGGATCTCTTTCCGCGCTACCGCACGATGCGCGGATATTATTGCGAACGCAAAGCCGGTTGGGATACGCACGGCTTGCCGGTCGAAGTCGAAGTCTGCAAAGAACTCGGCATCCACTCCAAAGAAGATATCGAAGCCTTTGGCGTCGAGCCCTTCATTCATAAATGCCAACAGAGCGTTTGGCGCTACATGCAGGAATGGGAACGACTCACCGAACGACTGGGTTTTTGGATCAAACTCAGCGACGCCTACGTGACCTACCACCAAAGCTACATTGAATCCGTCTGGTGGTCGCTGAAAAACTTGTTCGATCGCGGGCTACTGTATCGCGGACACAAAATCCTGTGGTGGTGGGCCCAAGGTGGAACTGCACTTTCCAGCGGCGAAGTCGGCCAAGGCTACAAATCAGTCGCCGATCCCAGCGTTTTTGTGCTGTTTCCGCTGCTGGATCGCCCCAACACGAGTTTGCTGGTTTGGACAACGACTCCTTGGACTCTTCCCAGCAATCAATTCGCCGCAGTCCATCCCGATATCGAATATGCAACGGTCTCCGATCCGGAACTCGAACGTGATTTGATTTTCGCGGCGGATTTGGTCGGGCCGATCGGCGAAAAATTGAAACGTCAATTAGAAGTGCGTGGGACTTGCAAAGGGTCAGAACTCATCGGGTTGCGGTACCAGCCACCCTTCGACTACTACCACAAGCGACTTGGACAAACGACCGGCGAGCTCAAGGTCGGCGGGCACCAGCATATCGCTTGGCGAATCGTCGCGGCAGATTTTGTTACCACCGAAAGCGGTTCGGGTGCGGTCCACGAAGCTCCAGCGTTTGGCGAGGTCGACTATGAACTGCTGATGCGCGAGCAAGCTCGCTTTGTCGACCGCCAAGGCCCGCAGATGATCTGCGCGGTCGCTCCCAACGGTCGCTTCACCGACGAAGCACCCGACTACGCTGGCCAATGGGTCAAAGACGCCGACAAAGCCATCTGTCGAAACTTGCGAGAACGCGGCTTGCTCTATCATTTGGAACAGTTCGTTCACGAATATCCATTTTGCTGGCGGGCCGAAGAAGACCCACTGATTCAATATCCGCGCGAAACTTGGTTCATACGCACGACTCAGTTCCGCGACGCGATGATGGCCAACAATCAAAAAATCAACTGGCTTCCCGGCCACATTCGCGACGGACGGTTCGGCAACTTTTTGCAATCCAACGTCGATTGGGCACTTTCACGCGAACGTTATTGGGGAACGCCGCTTCCCATTTGGGTCTGCGACAAGACTGGCAAAATGGAAGCGATCGCCAACTATGCGGAACTTTTGGCCAAGCCCAAGGTGAAGGGCATAGAAGTCTGGGCTCAAGCCAAACAGAAATTCCCCGACTTGGCTGAGGACTTAAAAGTTCATAAGCCCTACATCGATCACGTCACCTATGATTCGCCCTTTCAACCCGGCGCTCGAATGGTTCGTGTTTCCGAAGTCATCGACTGCTGGTACGACAGCGGCGCGATGCCATTTGCCCAATGGGGCTATCCGCAAACCAACCGCGAAGCCTTCGAGCGGCAATTCCCAGCGAACTTCATAAGCGAGGCGCTCGATCAGACGCGCGGCTGGTTTTATAGCTTGCTCGCGATCAGCACTTTAACTTTCCCGGACAAGCCGTTCCCGCATCCGTTTGAAAACTGCATTGTGCTGGGACTGATGCTGGCCGAATGGTGGGAAGGCAAAGACAAACGAGTCTTTTTGACGGAAGACGACGCGGTCGCAGCCGTGGGCCCGAACAACGCCGCCAAAAAAGTCGGCAAAATGTCCAAGCGTATTCGCAATTATCGCAGCCCGCAAGAAATTTTCGATCAGCACGGTGCCGACGCGCTGCGCTGGTATTTCTTCGCCAATCAGCCGCCGTGGACGTCGGTCATTTACAGCGAGCGGACCATTAAGGAGAGCATTCCGGAATTTTTGTTACGGCTGTGGAATGTGTACAGCTTTTTTGTGGTCTACGGCAACATCGACGGTTTTGATCCAGCCGCGCAAATCTCTGGCAGCGTAAAAGAGCTCGACCGCGAGGCACTGTCAGGAGGCAAGACCTATCGCGCAATCGCCGAGCGAGAAGAACTTGATCGTTGGATTTTGAGCGAACTCGACGTCACGTTGCAAACCGTGACCGAACGGATGGACGCCTATGATAACTTTGGCGCTTGTGAACGAATCACAGCTTTCGTTGACGGGCTTTCAAACTGGTACGTCCGTCGAAGTCGCGACCGCTTCTGGAGCAACGACCCGAACGATCGCGATAAACTCGATGCCTACTGGACGCTGTACGAGTGCCTGCTGACCTCGGCCAAAATGATCGCGCCGTTTGTTCCGTTCGTGGCGGAAGCAATGTGGCGGAACTTGGCGGGTGTATTCGGCGAGCGTGCTACTGAAAGTGTTCACTTG
>JANMEB010000155.1:0-3816 GCA_031376585.1 Planctomycetota bacterium
GCCTCAAGCCTGTCGCCTCAAGCCTGTCGCCTCAAGCCTGTCGCCTCAAGCCTGTCGCCTCAAGCCTGTCGCCTCAAGCCTGTCGCCTCGGTTATGCTATCAGCGAATACAAACCTGCCAATCGCCGACGGATCGCTTCGCTACTCTTTGAAATCGCCCATGCCATTCTGGAAGGACAAAATCGTCGTTATCACCGGTGGTTCGGCCGGTCTTGGATTGTCGATCGCCCAAGAATTCGGACGGCACGGTGCCAAGCTAGTCATCATCAGCCGCAGCATGGCTAATTTGAAAACGGCCGTCGCGGCTTTGAAACAAGAGCAAATCGACGCACACCCGATCGTCGCTGACGTGCTGCAAATCGAGCAGATTTCCCAAGCCGTTCATGAAATCGCGAGCCGCTTTGGCCAGATCGATGTTTGGGTCAACAACGTCGGTCGCTCCGTGCGAATTGACTTGTCGCAAGCAACTGCCGAGCATTATCGCGAATTAATGGAAGTCAATTTCATATCCGCGGTGAACTGCACGCTCGCGGTGCTTCCGCATTTGGAACGTTCCAGCGGCCATTTGGTCAACATCGGCTCTCTGTCGTCTAAGACTGCTTGGCCGTTTCTCGCTCCTTACACAACCAGCAAGTTCGCTTTGGCTGGCTACACGCAACAGTTGCGAATCGAAGGACCCGCCAATGTGCATTACTTGTTGGCTTGTCCCGGTCCGATCCAACGCGATGATTCCGGGTTGCGCTATCAAGGTGCGACGGAACAACTCCCCGGTCATGCTTTGCAGCCAGGTGCCGGTGCGCGGATCGAAGGACTCTCCGCCGCGCGAGTTGCTCAAGGCATCGTTCGGGCCTGTCAGCATCGTCGGGCCGAGCTGGTGATGCCGTTGCGTGTGCGGCTCTTGTTCGTCATCGCCGCATTTTCGCCGCGCTTGGCCGATTGGGTTTTGCGGCGCGTCATGCACTAACGCTTTGTCAATCTTAAAACTTGGGGTGCCACTGGCTATGCCAGTGCGCGCTCGTCACTTGAGTTCCCGAAAGACACTGGCAGCGCCAGTGGCACACAACCCTAATTCTTTGGTGTTACCACGCGATAGGAATAAATGGGCGTTAAGGCAAAACAAATCCTTACCCGAGTTAGAAAGCGAAATCGTCCAAGATTTGACGAGCCCGCAAGCTGCCGTTCGCCTTTAGAGCCGGCTAAAGCCTAATTCCAATCCCTAAGCCCTAGCTTAATGAAAATTGCGTAGAATTTGTGCATTTGCTGACATATCCTGGATTTTCGTTAAATAGACATTATATTGTTAGTGCAGCCCCTAGTCAGCTAACCGGCGCAGTTTAACATAGAAGGGATTATCGCTGCCTCGTCACTCCGGCACAGTTTGTTAACTGTGTTTGGGTCCGATCGATTTTGTTTAGACCTACAGCTTCGTTGAACATCATGAATTATCCAATCCTTACTTCTTCTCCCGTCGCCATGCCGCGCGCGTTTTCCAATTCGCGCCGCAGGATGACGCCTTCAAGCTCGACGTTGTGTCGCTGCTTATTCGTTGCGATCGGATTTCTTGCGTTCGCAACGATCGAACCATCGCAACTGTTTGGACAAGTTGCCGTCAACGGAACGGGTACTTGGAATCGCACGACTGCAGGGCCGTTTAATTGGGCACCTCCAACAAGCGGCGGTGATCGCAATTGGTGGGGCGTGGGCAATGGCGATTGGGTGTCTGGATTGACTTCGGTCGCCAACATGACCAACAACATTACTGCCAATCAAGAAGTGCAATTAGAGACTAACGGAAACGCACTTTTGAATGTTAGTCTTTTGACTCTCAACATCGGTGACTCGACGGCTGTTGCTAGCGTTTATCAGAACTTTACGATTTCAGCACCAACCGGTGGAGTTCTAACGATCGGCACATCGAGCGGCGTTGGCGCGATTAATTCTTCAAACGGAACCAACACAATCAGCGCTGGGATAACATTGGGAAATGCCGCGACGTTTCAACACACAACGGCAGGTGGAAGTCTGGTTATCTCCGGCGCGGTAAATAACGGCGCCAATTTGTTGACCATTGGCGGCTTAGGCACCACGACGATCAGCGGTATCATCGGCAGCGGAGCGGGCGGACTCACGAAGAACGACGCCGGCAACTTGAATCTGAATGCGGCGAATACGTACACAGGCACAACAACGGTAAACGCGGGCACGCTCATCTACGGTGTCAATAACGCAATTGCTTCCGGTGCCGTCACGGTTTCCGGTGGCACGTTGAGCCTTACTACCTTTAGCGATACGGTCGGAGCGGTCTCTCTGACCAGCGGATCGATTACGGGTTCGACCGGTGTTTTGACCGGTACATCGTACGCGGTTGAATCCGGTTCGATCTCCGCAATCTTAGGCGGATCAGGAGTTGCCCTAACCAAATCAACTGGCGGTTCAGTCACACTGAGTGGAGTTAATACTTACACGGGAACCACAACGGTAAATGCAGGTACGTTGATCCTCGCCCATGCCACCAACACTTTATCGAATACTGGCGCAGTCACGGTTTCTGGTGGCAGCACGTTGAGCATTGGTGGCAATAGCGATACGGTAGGTGCTGTCACGCTGACCAGCGGATCAATTACTGGCACGGGTGGAACCTTGACTGGTTCGTCATATGCGGTAGAGAGCGGAACGGTTTCCGCGATCTTAGGTGGTTCCAGCGTGGCCCTCACCAAGTCCACTGGCGGCTCGGTAACACTGAGCGGCGTCAACACTTACACCGGCGCTACGACGATCAATGCCGGAACGCTATTCGTTAACGGTTCGTTGGCCGCGGCCAGCACGGTAACGGTTAATTCAACCGGCACGCTGGGCGGTATCGGTACGATCCTTGGCGACGTGAATGTATTTTCGGGACAAGTAGCGCCGGGCACGACGGGTGCGAGTACCTTGACGGTTGACAAGAATTTCGTCCTCAATTCCAGCGCGACGCTTTCGTTTGATTTAGTCGGCAATAACATGACTGTCGGTGGAGGTATTAACGACTTGATCGATGGCGTTAATAATCTAACTCTTGACGGAACATTAAACGTCGTGGGAGCGGGTTCTTTCTTGGGTGCCACTTATGGCGACAAATGGCGGCTCTTTAATTACTCGGGCACATTGAGCAATTTAGGGCTCTCCTTTGGGTCCGTGCCAACCCTTTCCGCAGGCTACTCGTGGGGTATCGACACCTCAACCTTTGGACAAGTCAATCTAATGGCCGTCCCAGAGCCCGGTTCGATGGCGTTGCTTGCTGGTTTGGGCATCGCCGGTGCGGTCGTTCTAGTGCGTCGCAAACGCAAACAAGCGCTTGCCATTCGATTGCTCGCCTCGCCAGGGGCTGACCGATAATAGCCCAGCGATTCATCGTTGGGGCAACGAGCCACCGCGCCTTCCAGGAGTCCCGGTAGGGACGGCAAGACCTCTTTCGTCCCTGCGGGACTTGACTAATCGATTCCAAGCCCACCCAGCGATGAATCGCTGGGCTATTTTCGGATGTCCCAGCGGGACAAAATCAACAACGGATTTTCGTCGGCGGGTCTCATGTCTATGGCTTGTCTCATTTCCACGACGTGGCTCGGTCCACGCGCTGCAAATGGGGTACGCGACGGTCGATTAAGACGACCGGGGTGAATAAGACGACCAGGGTAAACCCATTGGTATCTACACAAGTCGGACCCCACAACCTTACTCTCCCCTTGGGAGGGTGAAGGGAAATGACGACATTCCGACTACCCTCCCCACGTCCCGACAGGTCGGGACTCGACCTTGCCCAAGGGAGGGTGAAGTGTGT
>JANMEB010000168.1:0-2728 GCA_031376585.1 Planctomycetota bacterium
TAGCAGCCTGTTGAAAAACACTCGATTCAATGAAGGCTGTGAGTTACGTCATTCCCGCGCATGCGGGAATCCAGGGGAATTTGCTTCTCTTCCAGATGGATCCCCGCCTTCGCGGGGATGACAATAACCTTTTTCAACAGACTGCTAGGGTGAGGGGCGTTGTTTCCGGGATCGTCTTCAACTATTCAAACACGCTATGGCCGACCAAGTTTTCGAATGCCCGTTCTGCCACCGGAAGTTCCGTGTACCGGCCGACGTCGCTACCGAACGAATTCTGTGCCCTCACTGCACGCAAGTCGTCGACTTGCCGAGATCGCCACAAGACACACCGGAACCCGCAATTCGCAACGAAGTCGGTTCAGCGGATTCGGCTAATTCGATCGTTACCGAATGCCCGACTTGCGCGGGTGCTTTTCAAGTCCTCCCGAGCATGATGCACCAGTGGGTCGCTTGTCCCCATTGCCACTCGCGACTGCAAATCGTTCCACCTGACCATCCGCCCAACGAATCGCCTGCGCTCTCACCACAGGCGACCTTTACTTCAACTTCCGAAGCAATTCCCAACATCGGCCTTGATCCGGAATTGGAAAAGCTACTTCCTCCCAAGTTTCTCGTGCCCGGTTCTCATCGACAATCCGTCAAGTCACTTTCTGAAACGGATGTTTTCCTTCCCGACGCACACGGCGGATTCAAAAAGCTTGATACGTCCGTTCGCCAAGTCAGCTTCGGCGGACAAACCGTGTCCATCACTAGCCTTTCCCCATCGAGCAAACGCCTCCGCCGCACCATTCGTTCGGTAATCCTATTCACCCTCTGCGGCCTGATCCTACTCGTGGCTTTTTATGTGTTAAGCCGCTAAGCGACTCCATTTTTTTCATTCGTTTTCGGTTCTTGATCAATATTAAAGACCTTCAGCACTTCATCGCCATAGTGGTTGATGACCTTTACAGCGATCTTGCCGGATTGGGGTTTGTCGAAGGGTCGGCTTGTCGTGCTATAGAGGCTGGACCAAGCGGCTTCGTCGATTTCGGCACGAAGGGCGCGTTTCAGTTTGTCGAAGGGTTCATCCGCTCCAGTGAAGTAGGCGTGTCGGACGAAAAAACTTTCGCCATTGTAATCGGTGTCGATGAACCAACAAGCAATATCGTCGGTTGACGAGTTGCGAATTTCGCCCGTCGTTGGGTCGTAAACGTCCAGTCCATGGATAGTGACTTGTGTCTGGTGGCTAGTGGTTAGTGACAGCGGGAAGTCTGCCTTCGTCAGCGATTGGATTGCAGCGAGCGCTTCAGCCCGCCCAGCATCTTGCTGATTTCTTCCGTCTGATTGAGCAAGTTCCTCATTGCTTCGGGGGCCAACATTTTGAGACGATGGGCCAGAATGAGCTGTGTCTCGACCTCCGCCAGCGACCCGCTCGCTACGCTCAGGCTCTGAAGGAACTCCCCCGTCCCGCTTCTTGCCGCGCCCTCGGCGATGTTCGACGGCACCGACACCGCCGCCCGCCGGATCTGGCTGGTCAGCCCGAATTTTTCCTCCGGCGGAAAGGCTTTGGAGGCGAGATAGATCTGCTCCACCCAGTCGATTGATTTCTTCCAAACCTCCAAGTCCCGATAACTCTTGAGCGTACTCATAGTTGGCCACTTTTCTCCCCTTACTATCCACTAACCACAAGCCACTGACCACTTCGACGTCCGGTTCACCGAAAACCATGAACAGATTGCCCGCGCCGGTCTTTTTCAACAGTTCGTCGCCCATTGCCAAGTCGGGGTTCATTCGCGCTGGCAATACCGTTAGCTTGCCGTAGCGTTTTGCTTCTTCCGAGACGTGCGGGTCGAAAGCAAATCCGCAAACAATCAGCACATCGAAGCCAACACCTTTCACCGCTTCTTTGGCCGCCTCTTTTACAAGTGCCGGGCCGACGGTGCCGTATTCCGGTCCGATGCAGATCGCGGCGGATTTCGTTTTTCCGTCGGACTCGGTGAACAATCCTTTGCCCTGAATCCACTCACCGGCAAAGGGCTCAAGCGAATCGAATTTGAGCCGCTCGTTCTTGACCGTGTTTTGGACGCCCGCTTTGCGGAGGTTGTCCAAGATCATATTTCCGAAGTCGTCCGGCCCGACGACCTTCATTTTCAGTCCGCCTTTGCCGACTTCGGATCGCTCTTTCTTTTCGGCCACGCTGAGCATTCGGTGCGGCGAGAGACTTTCGACGGTAAAGGGTCCGCTCACGCGCAGCCGCTTGTTGTCTTCGTAGGGTTTGTCGTAAAGTGTTTCTGTGTCGGCGTGTTTGGCGATGGCGGCGTCGATCTGTGCGCGGGTCATCCCCTCTTTGATGTCCGGGTTGTTGGCGATCGACTTGAGCGTGACATGCGGCACACGCTTGTAGACGAAGCCCTTTTTGATGTCGGCGGAACCCGTGGAGGACGCTGCCAGCGTCCGCGTTCCGACGCTGGCAGCGTCGGCCACGGTCAGTTCGGCGTCTTTCTTCCGCCCTTCGGGAGAATCGGCCAGGAGGTAGTAGGGATACTTGGCGGCCATCAGGCGGGTGCGGGCCAGGGCCAGAGCGACTCGGCTGGTGTCGAGGGTGATCCAGCGGCGGCCCCACTGCTCGGCCACGTAGGCCGTCGTCCCCGATCCGCACGTCGGGTCCAGAACCAAGTCCCCTGGGTCCGTCGTCATCAGCAGGCAGCGAGCCGCAATGCCCGGGTTTGTTTCGACGACATATCGCTTC
>JANMEB010000077.1:0-2586 GCA_031376585.1 Planctomycetota bacterium
CGGATGGTCACCAAACCGACCTGAACAATCATTCGCGTCAGCGCGTTATTTTCCCAATCTTTTTCGAATTGTCATCATCGCCAGCCTTCGAGTCGATGGGGCGTTCGTTTCAACGGACGTCGCATTGCAAATTCGTTCGAGCAGCAGGCTGGCGAGTTCATAGTCGCGGATTTCGCGGGTGTGTTCGGTGGGGACGAGTTCGCCTCGGAAGGCGTTGGCCAAGAGCGACTGCGTGAGGCGGTCGAGGAGCGTTTGCGCCTTAAGTCCCGTCAGGGACATTGCGACAATAACCCACCGATTTATCGGTGGGTTGAAAGCCTACAACATCTCAAAAGCCCCAGAGGGGCGAAAGACATTTTGCACGCATCGCCATTTCGCCCATCGTCTTTGTCGCGTTTCGTTGGCGCATCATCGTCGTCGTGTTCCGTTGGGAATCTCTTTCGTCCCTGACGGGACTTTTTATGTTGTGGTGTCTGGTGACCCACCGTTGAAACGGTGGGCTATTGTCGGGCGTCCCTGGCGGGACGCGAAGACATGCACGCTCAATCGAGCATCCAACCCTCGTATTCCATCGCATGCTTCTTGAGGATCGCTCCCAACTCTTCCTTGAACGTCTTTTTTCGATGGTGCTCGGCTTGGCTCTCGATGTAGGCGCTCGTGTCGTCGATGCCGGACACACCGATGCTGAAGGCTCCGTATCCTTCTTGCCATTCGAACGCGGCGTGCTGCGGAAACGTCTCGTGAATCCATTTCGAGGAGTTGCCTTTGATGAGTTGAACGGCTTTCGCAATGGCTAGGGTCGATGGCGAAGACAACAAGATGTGGACATGGTCCGCGACGCCGCCGACCTTCAATGTCTTCATTTTGTTTTCGCGTGCGATGCCACCTAGGTATGGCCAGAGCCGTTCTTGAAGGTCGGGCGTGATAAATGGGCGACGTTCCTTGGTACTGAAAACGACGTGCATGAGACAACTGACGAACGAGTGCATGGTGGTTCCTTGTCTTTCGTCCCTGCGGGACTTGTCTGGTTTGGTGTCTCGTGATCCCACCGTTGAAACGGTGGGCTATTGTTGGGAGTCCCTGACGGGACGGGAAGACATTTGGCGATCCGAAGCGCGACGGAATCGAGTTTGTCGCTCCGACGCGGGATGGAAAGACGTTGGCGCTGGCAAGGTGGCTCGAATTTCGACGCCCCCTTTCTGCTCGATGGGGGCGACGATTTAGCGAAGGTCCTTTGCGATCGCTTCCAGTTCCGTGATCGCTTCGGTGGCGAGGTCTTGCGGGTCGGGGAGGTCGTCGCTCGATTCCAGCGACTCGTCCTTCAGCCAGGTGATGTCGAGTTTGACCCACTCTGATTCGATCGACAATGATGAGCAAACGTACAAGGAATTTTGGACTTACGATCAATCCCCTTCGTGGGGTACTTGATAATTGATTGCAAAGTCCCGGAATATTTGCAACGCTCTGCCGAGTATTGCAATCCACTGTTTCACGTACGGAATCAATCGTTCATTTTCGGCAACTAAACGCCTATCGAAGAACCCACAACAACCGCTTACCGGGCCCTATCCTCGCACCCCCTAACGCCGGGCGAGAGAACCTAAAGGCGTTAAATCAAACGCCGGATGTTTTGTAACTCAAAATCAAGTGATTCCACTACGATGCGGCTTCGGAGTTGAGGCGGGTGGCGAGATCGGGAGGGAGTTTGAGCGCAGCGGAAAGACGCGAAAGAAAGGTTTGTTCCGGTGGATTGGCGTCGTCGACGATGACGGCGGAAAGCAAGTAGACTTCGGCGGCGGCTTCTGGCGAATCGACTTGTTGGGCAAGCAAATCGGGAGTGAGCGGCGCGCGGATTTCGCGTTCGATCAACTCGCGTAAATCAGAACTTAAACCCAATTGGTTGAGCTGCTGCTGAATGCTGGCTCGTTCGGCGTCGTCAATGTGGCCGTCGGCGTTGGCGGCGGCAATCATCGCGCGCAATAAAACCAAGCCGCGCTGATTGGCTGCTTCTCCGCTCAATTCGCTGATCGAACTACCAGTGCTGGCTGGTTGCTTTGTTTGCGCTTGCCATGATTGAAATGCCTTAAAGGCGACGGCGGCAATCGCTGCCAAGCTGCCGAATTTGATCGCGCTTCCGGTTACCCGACGGCCACGCTTGGTCCCAAGCAATAGCGCGAGAAGTCCGCCCGCTATTGCACCTTTGCCTAATCCGGACAACATCGAGTCTCGCTGTGGACCTGATGCTGGTACTTCCAAACCCTTTTCTGCCAATGCCCCGGTCTTGGATGCGATTTGTTTGCCGGAAATAAGCATTTGATCTAGAACGGATTTGATGTCCATGGCGATTCTTTGTTCCAATAAGAAATTTGACGTAAGAAACGCAAGTACATTGTTACGCCGAACCGATAAAACCGTCGATGGGCTAGGCTTATGTAACGTCGATGGCGCAGAACAGAAATACAACATAGAACGGAGACGACAGGATTCGAACCTGTGGTAAGGTTTGACCCCTACACCGATTTAGCAAACCGGCGCTATCGACCACTCAGCCACGTCTCCCGAGCGATGGTTCCCATCGAACAATGC
>JANMEB010000205.1:0-4556 GCA_031376585.1 Planctomycetota bacterium
GCTGACGTGGGATGCCAACGGCATTCGCATGGGCGAAGACGCTTTTGAAGTTGGCGCTGGGGAAACGGCGATATTGCTGGTACACGGAATCAATTTCTCTCCCGTGGCCTATCGCACTCTTGCGCCGGAATTGGCCCAGCATGGTTTCAAGTGCCGCGCCATGCGATTGCCGGGTTTTGGAATGCACGTGCGCGAATACGCACAGTACGAGTATCCCATTTGGGTCGCAGCCATCGATCAAGAAGTCCAAAACCTGGCGGCCAAGCATCAAAGAGTCATCGTCGTGGCGCATTCACTTGGAGCTGCCGTCGCGCTCCGCTACTTGGCTGATCACAATCCCAGCATTGCGGGCATCGTGCTGATCGCTCCGGCGATTGAAGTTTCTAACCAACGAAGCCCGGTTTTTTCAACCCGATTTTGGCATGAGTTTTCCAATCGGACGCTCCTGTCGACGCGAATCGTCTTGTCGCCATTTCCTTACGACATGCACGACCTTGTCGCCGTCAAAACAATTCCGCAGACGCAGTTTACGCCGCGCCCGATTGTCGATCAGACGTTTTCCATGATCGATCAGAATCGCGGACTAGCACCTCGGTTCCAAGTTCCTTTGCTAATGATTCTTTCGCCCAGCGATCAAGTCATTGATTCTTCGGCCGCCGAAGAGTATTTCAAGGCCTGGGGAACGCCAGAAAAGCGACTAGTCTGGCAAGAACGCGCCGCACATATGATTCCGCTCGATTACGATTGGGAATTGGCCGCCGCCGCTATCGCCGAGTTTGCTCAAGCCCATTCTGCCGCCGACAAATTGACGGAAGTTCCGCATGAATCCGCAAAATGATTGGCAACCCACGTTCTCGATCGAAATGTTGCAGCGGCGTGCAGAATTGCTCCGTCGCGTTCGCTTGTTTTTCGACGAGCGCGGATTCTTCGAAGTCCAAACGCCACTCTTATCGCACGACACGATCGTCGATAGGTACTTGGACCCGATCCCAGTTGAAATTTCCATCGTAGGTCAGCCTCATCGATTCTTTCTGCAAACGTCGCCGGAGTTTGCGATGAAACGACTTTTGGCGGCCGGTGCGGAAGCAATTTATCAAATCGGTGCCGCCTTTCGCGCGGGCGAAGCGGGCTCACAGCACAATCCAGAGTTCACCATGTTGGAATGGTACCGCGCGGGCGATTCGTATGCGGAAGGGATGAAGCTCTTGTCGGACTTCAGCCAAGCGATCTTGCAATTGCCGCGCGCCGAGATCATTGGCTATCGCCAAGCCTTCGCGCGATTCGCGGGAGTTGACCCGTTCACCGCTTCTGATGCTGAGCTTCAAGCTTTGTTGCCGCGAGAAAACGAAAACTCACGTGGCTTTGATCGCGACAATCTGTTGAATTGGATCATGGCAGATCGAGTCGAACCCAATTTAGGAATCGGTCTGCCGAGCATTGTGTGCGATTGGCCCCCTTCACAAGCGGCTTTGGCGCAGGTTCGTCAGGACGCCGTGCCGGTCGCCGAACGATTCGAGCTTTTCGTTGGCGGCGTGGAGTTGGCCAACGGCTACCATGAACTTACTGACGCGGCGGAATTGACGCGCCGCATGGAATACGCCAACGCGCAGCGCCGAGCTGATGGAAGTGTCTCGCTGCCGACCGGCAATCGGCTTCAAGCGGCGATGCAAAGTGGCTTACCCGACTGTTGCGGCGTCGCAGTTGGGTTCGATCGATTGCTGATGGTCGCTTCTGGCAGTCGCTCGATTCGGGATGTGATTGCTTTTCCCATCGAGCGGGCCTAATTTCCGTCCTTTCAAACCGTCGAAACGCTACAACCGGACACTCGGCATGTCTGGGCATTTCAATTTGCGCAAGCGATTCACAAGTAAGCCATCTCGCAAAACCTATGTTTATGCGGAGCGAGAGTCTTGCATTTATCGCGGGCGGATATGGGCAGTTATCAATATCGAATTCGACCGCATGAAAAGACCATCAAACTGGTCTACAAGCTGATCGATGTTTTTTCGATCGCAGCAGGTATGATGCTTATGCTGACCTGGTTCCCGGCTGCAGATAGTCAAAGCTCGCTCGTAAGTTGCCTGCTGGCGTGCGGCATTTTCATGATCGCCGCCGAAGTCTTCGGACTGTATCAAAGTTGGCAGACCGCATCGGTGCTGAGCCAAACGCGTTCGATACTGACTTCGCTGCTGACAACGCTGCTGATCTTGGTTGCTGTGGGTGCTTACAGTCAATCGACTACTGAACTCAGCAGCTATGCCTTGGTGACTTGGTTTTCGTTTGTCCCGATGATTGCGACTACTGGTCGCTGTGGACTGCGAGTCATTCTAGCATGGCTGATCTCCCAAGGAATCAACACGCGCAAATACGCGATCGTCGGCGCAAACGAACTCGGATTGCATCTGGCCCACAGCATCACGGCTTCGCCCGATTTGGGCTTGAAATTCGTGGGTTTTTACGACGATCGGCCGGAGTCGCGAACTCTCGAGATGCCGACGGAGTACGCGGCCAGATTGGGTGACGTCCAGGAACTGATTGCTGACGCCAAGCGTCTGGAAATCGACACCGTGTTTGTCGCCTTGCCGATGCGGGCTGAACTTCGCATTCGCCAATTGATCCAAGCGCTTTCGGATTCCGCAGTTTCGGTGTACGTCGTGCCGGATGTATTTGTGTTTCAGTTGCTGCATTCGCGCTGGACCGACGTGCAAGGCATCCCGGTCGTTAGCGTTTACGAGAATCCGCTCTACGGCGTGGATGGATTTCTCAAGCGTTCATTTGACTTGACGATGGGAGCTGCGACTTTGTGTTTGGCGGCGGTTCCCATGTTGGTCATCGCTGCATTGATCAAAGCAACTTCGCGCGGACCCGTTTTTTTTCGACAGCGTAGATACGGCTTGGACGGCCACGAGTTTTTCGTATGGAAATTCCGCTCGATGTGGGCTTGTGAAGACGGACAGGATATCCAACAAGCGACTAAGAATGATCCTCGCATCACTTGGATTGGCGGAATGTTGCGCAAGTCATCGCTTGACGAACTGCCCCAGTTGTTCAATGTTTTGAGCGGCTCGATGTCACTCGTCGGCCCGCGCCCGCACGCGACGGCACATAACGAACTTTACCGCACGCAAATCCAAGGCTACATGCTGCGGCATAAGATCAAACCGGGCATCACGGGCTTGGCCCAAGTCAACGGTTGTCGCGGCGAAACCGAAACGCTCGACAAAATGGAGCAGCGCATCCACTTCGATCATCAGTACATTCGCGAATGGTCGATGTGGCTCGACATTCGGATCCTATTGCGAACATTCAAAATCGTCTTCGAGCGGCAAAACGCATATTAGACTCAATTTCGATTCAGTCGCTCGCCCGTTCTAGGCAGCGGTTTATCAACCTTCCGGCCGTTGCTTATTATGCATTTTGTAAATATTGGCTGCGTCATCATAAATTTCGGCGGCAGCATTCATGTGCGGAAGAATATGAAAAAACAATTCTTGCAGAATTCGATTGGCCTCTATTTGGCTAAAATCGTCTGGGCTGTTGAAAAGACTTTGTAAGCCAGCAAGTCCATCTTGCCAGTCCGTCATGTGGAAAATAAATGACTCACGGTCTGCGTTGTAGTTGTCCTTCTCCTTGGTGCTTGCCATTTCTTTGAAAAAAGCAAGTAACTTTTTTTCAAGCGAATTCGTACTAATAGTTGACATCTGCAATCTCCGAAATTTTCTTTCGCCACGCCGCAATTTTGGCCAAAAACTCCGCCCCGGTTTTATCGCCGATTTTTTCCGCCAATCGTTCAATTTCACCGATTCGGGTGTTCAATTCGGTTCGGACGTGAGGTCCGGAACCAGGCCGAGTAAGTTTACCAATGTGCGCCTCGATTCCGGCATTCGAACCCTCCCCAATTAATCCTTCGATCCGTTTTAAAGCTTGCTTGCGTGTGATCGCCATGCTCGCAATTCCCTTTGCTCGGATCCAAGTTACGGCTACGGGCCGCATTCTCCATTATAATACCGGCTTCGACCGCAAAGTCACTGATATGTGATCCGTCGTTGGGGAGCGGGTAGCGTAGGGCTTGGACTTTACGTCCACGACGCGCATTGTCCTATTCCGCGTACGGCTTGGATAACAGGTAGGACGATGGCATGACTGTCAACGCGAAGGAACTACGATCAAGAATTTGGTCGATCGTCTCGCGCGGCGCAATTTTTTCAACCGTGGCCCGTACCATTGGCGCTTCAGTCGGGGCCGCCGCATTGGTAGGCGCTGGCGGCGCGGGGGCAGCTAGAACTTGGGCCAAAGGTCGCGGTTCGGAGTCGGAAAACAACAGGATCAAGCCCAGGCCAATGAAAAAACCAAGCAGCGTCGTCGAGCCGACAAGTGTTCGTTTGGAAGGGCCTTCGGGCCGGCTGGCAACTTGGACATCGTTGACTCGCGTCAGCAAGTCGACGGTTTGCGCGGCGACTTTAATCGAATCGGCTTGCGAGACTGCTGCTTGAGCATCACGCAACACCGTGTCGCGACGCTTATATTCTTCGTTCAATTGATCGTAGATGACCCGT
>JANMEB010000232.1:0-2378 GCA_031376585.1 Planctomycetota bacterium
CTGCTCGCAAAAGCCACTGAGCAACCTGACCAGGAATCGCCGTGACAGGAGGAAAAATGTTGCACACCGCGTCGGGCCGTTGACGGCAATCAGGGTGGGAAAGGTGGTCGTACCGCGATCACTAAACGGATTTTTTTCGTCTACCGCTAAATTATTTCGCCAAAACTGGTGCGCGATGGATCCGAGGACGTGGTTGTGTGTCCGGATTCGGATTAATCAGTCTGGGATTCACCACAGCGGTTGGTTGGCAATCGTGAGCGCGAACAGACTGGGGACAGCCGTCGACGCGAAATTGGTGAGCAGGTCGCTTAGGGTCGATTCCCAAGAAGACAGATCCGCTCAAGCCGCAATAGTCGCAGCGTTGTACGACGCAAACATGCTCGTGATACTATCTACTTGAATTGAACGGGTGATTGACTGCGCCCGAGGTTTGCTTCCGAAAATTGAATCTGCAAAATGCGACACAACGCTTCGATCGCGGCAGGGTCTTGCGGAATTTTCGAGTGCCTGGCCTGGACGAACGTCTCGCTGGCAGCGCCATCGATATGGGCACTCGAAACCGGAACGACGCCGTCCGAGTCCCCATTTCCTAGCATCCAATGTCCGTTTCCAATGATCGAATCAAAGACAACTCTAGAGTCAATTGGCAAACTGTCGACTGCTTTAAGCAACGGGCTCATAGGTTGCAACAAGTCAACGCTGGTGGGAACTCGCCGTGTAAATTCGCGAGAAAAGGCTCCTGGGTTGTCGCGTAGCAACTGTTGATGCGCTGCCTTCGCTATCGCTGGCTCTTCGACCAATAGCGAACCTATTCGGCCGATTGGCCGTTGGGCCCATGCCGACCCTCGATGCGGCGTGCCCATAAATATGACGCGCGCGATCATTGGCGACGGCTCGAAGAAAAGAGATTCGCCCAGTTCAACTCGCGTCGACTGGTCCATGATGATGTTTTCAAACGGCCGATTCGAGATGCCTTTCCATAAACACACACCACTGTGAGTGACTTGTAGTTTGGAGATTAAGCCCCCGAGGCTATGTCCGACCAGCACGACTTGGGTTAACGCACAATCGGTACGTTGCGGATCGAAATGAACACGCAGTTGTTCGAGTTGCCGCCGCAGCAATGTCGCGCTTTTCAGAAACGGTCCTCCGGTCGGATACTCAAAGCCCCATAACTGATAGCGTTCCATTAGCTCAGGCCGCGATTGAATTTCGTTGGCAACATTTGCCCAGGTCAGTCGATCCGAAAGTAGGCCATGGACAAACACTATCGGAATTTTTCCCGGCTGAAAGGGTTCGAGCATGAAAAGTCCCGGCTCATCCGGAGTCGAGCCAGGCCGCAGGAACTCTTGAACGTAATTCCTTGTCGTTGTGCTCAACGCGCGAGCAATGGGCGCGGAGATGTCGTTGGCTAAGGGGACTGGTCGCCCGCAAACCGTGGCCGTCGAAGTGCGCAATGGATCGTAGAGTTCCAACGTCGTCGAAGTTGGCTGCCCCTCAGGTCCGCCGGGCGTTGTTCTCAACACCAGCGTGGCGGCGAAAGGCTGTTGTTTTCGTTGAAAACACTCGCTCGGCTCACGGTGGTGAACGGCGATTGCAGGCACGCCCAAACCGTCGCATTGATGCAATGTGTTGAGTTGCTTGGTGCAATATTCACCCACCGAAATGAGTTCGTGAAAATCTTTGTCCGCTCGTGGAAATCCATGGAACACCATCGGGATGACCGACCATCCGTCGGCGGTTTGAATGCGCAGACCACGACTGGGATCAAGCCGCTGGTACCGTTGCCCCTCGTCGATCAACGCAATTAGGGACGATCGGTAAATCTCTCCGGCCCGACCAACAAAGGGGTTGCCTTCGGAAACTTGTTGCTCCATGTCGAGCCAAGCGAATGATGCGGCGTGGAAGAAATGGTCCACGCATTCTGAGTTGTTGCAGGCCATGACTTCGAAGGCCTTGGCGTATTCCCACTCGGCCCTGACAAGGTTTGAGCAATGGTAACCAACCGTAACGTCGTTGTTGGCGGCAGCGGCATCTGGTGAAACAAGGCTTGGCGATCCCCAAGTACCCTGATTCCGCACCGACACACAGCCGACGAAAGCGCCAAGCAGCAGCAAGCTCAGTGCGAAACCGTGGCTCCGTCCGGATGCTTGGAGCATGTCCCAATTCCTTGACCATCAAATCGTAATCATCCATGTCCAGCGCGCTTGCTGGATAAATCGAAAACGACGACATGCCGGAAACTTGGCAGTGGTTTTCGATCTTGGGGAAGTTTACAACGCTAAACAAGTTCACCGTGTTCCATGGCGTGCTTTGATGCCAGAATTTGCGGCTTATTCCAGTCACAATCGAAACCATCGTCAAATCTTTACAGCGAT
>JANMEB010000265.1:0-1028 GCA_031376585.1 Planctomycetota bacterium
CCGTGTCACGGGCAACACCGTCATCGACGCTCTGCTCTGGACTCGCGATCGCGTTCGCGCCGACAAGCCCGCCCTACCGGCGGAAGTCGAACAACTCACCGCCAACGGTCCAATGGTTTTGGTCACCGGCCATCGTCGCGAGAGTTTTGGCGACGGATTTGAAAACATTTGCCGTGCGATTCGAGACGTAGCCGACGCTCGACCCGAAGCGACTTTTGTCTATCCGGTTCACCTCAATCCCAATGTCCGCGATCCCGTCTTTCGAATCTTGGGCGATCATCCACGAGTGAAGCTAATCGAACCCCTGTCGTATCGCCCGTTCGTTTGGCTAATGGATCGCGCGACGATTGTGCTTACCGATTCGGGTGGCGTTCAAGAAGAAGCCCCTGCCCTGGGAAAACCCGTTCTTGTCATGCGGCAGACAACCGAGCGCCCCGAAGGAATTGCCGCCGGCAACGCGTTGCTAGTCGGCACCGACCACGCCACCATTTCCGAAAATCTCCTGCGACTCCTCTCCGATCCCGCCGAGTGCCAAGCCATGTCCCTCATCCGCAACCCCTACGGCGACGGCACCGCCGCGCGACAAATCGTCGACGCGCTGGCCGGTGTTCGTTAAAATGTTTATTCGTCTCTTAATTTAGTGTGCGGTCTCTCCAGCCATTTCCAATTTGTTTGTCGTGGTTGGCACTTTACGTTACAATAGGCACGGAGGACTGCACATGACGATCGAGACAATACTGAGCGGATTGAGCACTAGCGAAAAGCTAGAGGCGATGGATTTTTTGTGGCGGGATCTGTCGAAGAATGCTGACGCCTATGTATCGCCTGAATGGCATGGGAAGGTGCTTTCCGATAGGTTAACCAATCCGTCGACTAGCGCGAGTCTCCCTTTGGCTGATGCAATTAAGGACGTCAAGGAACGACTAGATGCGCGTCGAACTGAGAGATGAAGCCCGCGAGGATCTTGCAGACGGGGCGTGGTTTTATGACCGGCAAAAAGAGGGGCTCGGCGATTACTTTATTGATTG
>JANMEB010000273.1:0-1951 GCA_031376585.1 Planctomycetota bacterium
CGCTCGCCATCCGCAAGGGACCGTGGAAATACCTCGATCACCGCGGATCGGGCGGTAACAATTACGACCAGGGTGAACTCAAACGCCTTGCCCTGCCCGACACCGCGCCGGATGCCCCGGGCCAGCTCTACAACCTCGACACCGAACCCGGCGAGACGGTGAATCTTTATTTCAAACATCCCGAGATCGTGAACGAACTCAAGTCGCTGCTGGAAAGCAGCAAAGTCCAGGGCCGTAGCGCTCCGTCGAAGTAACCGCGTTCGAACGTTTGGGTGCCACGGGCGATGCCAGTGTCTTTCAGGATCTAAGTGTAATCGTAACCATTATTGAATCGTTACGATCTACGGAATGACCGAACCGCAGATCCTCTTCGAATCGAAAAGTGAATTGTTGGATCGGTTGATGGTTCGACTACATCCACAACAACCTGGTGAAACGCGGACTGTGCGAACGCGCAACGGATTGGATTTGGTCGAGTGCCCGATTCCATTTGCTTGATCCACCCAAGCGACAATTTCCGGAATTACTCCACATTCTTGGGCTCCCTTAAAGGGCTTTCGATCACGATGAACCAAATTGACCGAAGACATTACTGACGTCCGTCCCGAAAGACACTGGCACGGCCAGTGCCATGCAGCGTGCTACTACGCGATTGAGAATCTGGAAACAAGTTCATGTTGGACAAACTCGAGGACGACGTGACATGTATTTTACGAGATGAACGACTCGCTTCTGGTATTGAGCTGCGTCCCCTTTGATTCCTCCTGTGATTGACTACTCCTTCGAGTTGTCGTTGATCAAATCCGGGTATCGGCGTTTGATGATCGCCTGTTCATCGGCGGTTAATTGTTCGATAGGAATGGGTTGGTCTTGCGGGCGAACCCCCTTTTGGTTGAGTCGGTTGAGCAAACTCCAATTGCGGGTGTGTTGGCCGGGCGAGGGATCGGTGGGTTCATGGGCCGTGAGGTCGTATCGCGTGAAATCAATGAGTTGTTCCGGAGTGTCTTGCTGCCAGTTGTGCGACACGGCCAGCCGGAAATCCTTGTTCATGAACCAGCGGATTTCCCTTTCCGCATCCGAGCCACCAATGCCGGAACCACGTTGGACAAAGCGATAACTGAGAGCGTCATTGTTCTGGAAGTGCGCCCGCCAGAGCATCCCGAACTCGCCATGGGTGATGCATTTTGCCTCCGGCCAGCGCCGCCGAATTTCACTCAGCCAGATCTCCAGGCCATCGATTCCGTTACGGCCTTTGTAACCGTATATTTTGCGGCCTTCAACCAGACATAACTCCCAGATGTTGGTAACCCAGGCGAAGCCGTTGAGTTCAAACCCCGTTTCGAAATGCGCGGCGGTGGTGGCAAGCATCGCTTTGCTTCCCTGCTCCGTGCCCATGCGGAGCAGCGTCTCAATCGGGCCGACTCCTTGCCGGCTGCCGCAGTCGATGCCGTCAATCATTCTCGGGGCGGCATGTCTCGCGCATAGGAAATCGACAGTCCAGCCGTCGAGGTTGACACAATCGATGAGGTCCTCCTTGCCTTGGGCGGGTTTGCAAAAATGTTCGCGCGACGGGTAATACGGATAACAGATCGAGCCCTCGCCATCACCGTTGTCCACCGCATACTGGCTCCAGATATTGCCTTGGCAAACGTGAATGCCCTCCTTTTCTGCCAGAAACTGCAGGTTCTCAGCGGAAAGAAATCCTGCAATAACACACTGCGGCCGGTAGGCTCCACCCACCATCTCGGAAACCATCTGCAAGCCATCATGCAAGTCGCGGTTCACTTGTTCGCGGGTGTTATACATGTTGGCGAAATAGCCGCCCGGAACAAAGGTGATCTCATCGCCATACTTTTCATGATAGGAAACCACCAGCTTCTTCAACTCCAGATAATTGGGTCGCTGGTCCTTCAGCGCGAGCCAACTGAAGCCCCAGGTGATCCGCGCACCC
>JANMEB010000299.1:0-2606 GCA_031376585.1 Planctomycetota bacterium
CAGCAGCACTGACTTTCGTAGCGGCACGGCGCAAGCCCTCCGGTGTCGTTGAGTTTAGCGGCACTTTAACGGACGGCTTGCGCCGTGCCGCTACAATTCAAAACGTATACTCAGTGGCATTGGGCAAGCGCCCGGCGGCGGATGTTTCAAAAAAAACGATATTGGACTTTAACCTCGGTGGTTTACTTGCCAGTCCGCCGAACCACAAGTCCGCGAGTTAGTCCGTGCCATTGTAGGTTGCCCAGTGCACTGTCTCAAGCCGATCCGATATCCGCACAATCGTTTCAAGTCGACCTGGATTTGTATTTTTGATCTCACTTCCAATGCTGTCGACAATCCGATTCACTTACCAGAGGTTACAATGACCCCAAGCCATGGTCATTTCGATCGAGCGTCGTAGAATCACCGCACCCCTGGCGCTTCTTCACTAGTTTTGCAATCCAAAATGCGGCGGCGATGCAATGACTTGTCCTAGCCTTCAATAACGGCTTTAACCACAAGCTGAAAAAAATCATGACAAATGAAAACCGCCGATCATCCGAAGGCAAGCCCAACGCCAACTTGGTTTGGTTTTTGCTATTGCTCGTCGCGACCGTCGCCGTTTGCGTCGGGATCATTGTTCAACAGCCGTCGTACCAACTTGACTACTCAGATTTCTGGCAACTGGTGAAGGCCACCAAGTACGTCGACCAGGGCTTGAGACCCGATCCAAATTACAACGGCTCGATCGAAGTCGGCGTTCCTGGGACCAAACCTCGGAAGGTTCGCTACAGCGGGTTGCGCGACATATTGATCGAAGATCGATCGGTCAGTGCTAAGGCATATTACGAAGAAATTGGCGTTGCCGAATCCAAAAAACTGGTCACGATCAAAGTCCAAAAAAGTAACTCGGACCAAACCAACGAAGTCCTTCAGCGAGAGTTGGAGGATCGCAAAATTCGGTTTGAATACTCCGGGGGCCCCGGGTTTTTCGACAAATGGGGCGTGTTGTTGATCACGCTCGGCCTGATCATGCTGGTATTTTTCTTCATGATGCGCCGTCTCAACGGTGCCACCGGACCGATGCAGTTCGGCCGCAGCCGCGGAAAACTTTACGCCGAGGAAGATTTGGCAGTTAGCTTCCATGACGTCGCAGGCATCGACGAAGCGGTCGAAGAAGTCAAGGAAGTCGTGGACTTTTTGAAGATGCCGGAGAAATATCAGAAACTTGGCGGCCGCATTCCCAAAGGTGTCCTGCTGGTCGGCCCGCCTGGAACCGGAAAGACCTTGTTGGCCAAAGCCATCGCAGGCGAAGCAGGAGTGCCGTTCTTTAGCCTTTCCGGTAGCGACTTTGTGGAAATGTTTGTCGGCGTTGGTGCCGCGCGTGTTCGCGATTTGTTTCAACAAGCGGTGGCTAAAGCGCCGTGCATAATCTTTATCGACGAACTTGACGCGCTCGGCAAAACACGTGGCGGCAGCATGGTCGGCGGCCACGACGAACGCGAACAAACGCTCAACGCCTTGCTCGTAGAAATGGATGGCTTCGACGCCAACAGCGGCGTGATTGTTATGGCGGCCACCAATCGCCCGGAAACTTTGGACTCGGCTCTGATGCGTCCGGGTCGGTTTGATCGGCATGTGCTGGTCGATCGTCCCGATATTCGCGGCCGCGAAGAAATTCTCAAAGTCCACGTAAAAAATGTAAAACTCGATCCCTCGGTTGATTTGAAGTACGTTGCATCGATCAGTTCGGGATTCGTCGGCGCCGATTTGGCCAACCTGGTCAACGAAGCCGCTTTGTTGGCGGCCCGCAAGGAAAAGGACTCGGTCTCCATGGAAGAATTCAACGAAGGAGTCGAACGAGTCACCGCCGGCTTGGAAAAGAAAAAACGCGTCATGAGCGTCGAAGAAAAGAAACGAGTCGCTTATCACGAAAGTGGCCACGCACTCGTCGCGTTTTGTCTGCCCAATACCGACCCCGTCCACAAAGTCTCGATTATTCCGCGCGGCTATGCGGCGCTGGGCTACACCATGCAGCGTCCTGACGGCGACCGCTACTTGATGACCCAATCGGAACTGGAAAGCCAAATCCAAGTCTTGCTCGCCGGAACGCTTGTCGAAGAAATGATCTACACCGACATTTCGACCGGCGCTCAGAACGATTTGGAACGCGCCTCAGCCATCGCTCGTTCGATGGTCATGGAGTACGGAATGAGCCGAATGGGTCGCGTCAATTATCGCGAATCCAATCGCAGCCCGTTTTTGGCCGGCTCGATCGGCGAGGATCGCGGCCGCCAATTCAGCGAAACGACCGCACTGGAAATCGACAAGGAAGTCCATCGAATTATCAACGAGGGCATTGAGAAAGTCCGGCACATCTTGGAAACGCGCCGCGCCGCTTTGATCGCCCTTTCCGATCGATTGATCGAAATCGAATCGATCGATGCCGTTGAACTCAAGCGAATCGTTGACGAAAACTCACCCGGCCCGACCATCGTCCCCGGCACCACCATCGCCCCACGAAAAACAGTGGAGGAGTCTTCCAGCGACCCCGTCACTCGCTCCAGCGCCGGAAATGTGTAACACCTCATTTCGGCGCACTATTCGCTTCTGGACTTCTTACTTTG
>JANMEB010000336.1:0-2310 GCA_031376585.1 Planctomycetota bacterium
CTGCACCTGCGGCTGCGTATGTGCAGCCGCAACAGCCGCAGGTTCAAGCGCCAGCGTTCATGCAAGCCAGTAGGGCGCAGCGTCGCATCGAACCCGTCATGCCCAACACGGTGACCACAGTGCGCGCACCAGCCAATTTCCGCGAGCCACCGGTGCTGCGCGACGAGATTCGCAGCGAACAAGAAACGTTTGTTTCTGCAAACGCGCTTGCCCCCACGCAAGTCGACACCGTTGTTGTGCCGGCCTTTCAAAAAGCACGGCAAACGTCCCGGAATCATCGCGTTTGTCGACGGCGTGACGGCTGCCGCTATCGGAGCGATTGGCGGTTCCGTAGTCGTTCTGGGACGACGAACGCTTTTCGAAAGCGGGAGTCCTGAGTGGCCTAAAATTGCTTTGTGCGTCGCGACGTTGGCCCTATTACTGCGATTCAAAAAGCTTCCGGAGCCAATCATTGTATTGGCGGCCGCCATTGCGGGAATGTTGATTCATCCTTGGGTACATCGATGAGCGTCAAGTCGTTTCGTATATTACACTTGGTTGTCTGCGGCCAAATTTTTCAAAAACAAATTCTCGACCCAACAGGAGAGAAGCAATGAAATGGGTTACTCGACAACGTCCGAAAATTGATCGTGTGGCTTGTCCTTGGTTGATTGCCCGATTCATCGACCAAGAGCCGGAATTCATTTTCGTCGCAGCGGACAAAGTTATTTCAACCGCAAATGAAATTGGGGGGATAGCGTTTGATGTGCCTGGCGTTGAGTTGACTCACGAGGGTCCGCTGTGCAGTTTTGACGCAATTCTCAACAAGTATGAACTTGACGATCCTTGCCTGGCGGAACTCGCGACGATCGTTCGGGGTGCCGATACATCGCGGCTCGAATTGGCACCTCAATGCGCGGGATTGTTGGCCATTTCGCTCGGACTTTCGCACAACTTTGCCAATGACCACGAGATGTTGCGGCATGGGATTGTGGTGTACGATGCGTTGTATGCTTGGCTCAAGCATGTTCGCGATGAGAAACACGATTGGAATCCACAACGGTTTCCAGTTCAAAGTTTGAAATAACCGCTACTCACTTGGGGGTCGTTCGATGGCAATGTCACAGCCTCTTTCGCGTCGCCAAGTTTTGCAAACCGCCGGGTTGCTTGGGATCACGGCGACTGCCGCAACGTCGCTTTATGGTTCTCCCGATTCTTTAGGTGACGATGGATCGATCGCCAACGATTCCGGTTTGGTAACAGGCGTCATGAAGCCGCTCAAGTACGAGGAGATTCCGGGTTTGTTGACCAAGGAACAAATTTCGCCTCATTATCAAGCGCATTACGGTGGAGCGCTGAAACGGTTCTCCGCAATCGAAAAACAGTTGGATGGTTTGTACCAAGATGTGGAACCGCTGGCCGGGGATGCATTGGTCTATATGCACAAGGACAAGATCAACCGGATGAACAGCGTTCTATTACATGAACTTTATTTTGATGGGCTGAATCCAAAGCCGTCGGAGCCAGCGGAGGATATTCGAACGGCTTTGGCAAAACGATTCGGGTCGTTGGATCGCTGGATCGAGGATTTCAAGGTCTGCTGCATGGCAGCCAACGGCTGGGGAATACTCGTTCGAGATATTGTTAACGGACGGCTTTACAACGTTTCCAGCGACTTGCACGAAGTCGGCGTCGTGTGGCTTGGGCAGCCCTTAGTCGTGTGCGATGTTTACGAGCATGCGTTTTACGTGGATTATCTCAACCGGAAACAGGAATACGTCAACAAGTTCGCGCAGTTCATCGATTGGGTTGAAGTTGATTTGCGTTGGAATGCCTTAATGAAGTGACGATTGTTTTCTAAACCTCCGAAGGGAAAATTGCCATGGGTAAAAAACATTTGATGATTGGCGGCGCTTCGGCATTGACGATTGCTTGCCTATGGGCCACATGCTCACCAGCGATTGCCCAAGAGAAGACCGAGACAAAGCCGGCGGACAAGGCCATTGCCGAGAACGTGTTAACATTTGAAAAAGCGACTCCCGATGCAACGCCCTCTGGTTTTACGGAAGCCCTCACCGCTGGTGGCGGACCGGTCAAATGGCATGTCGTCGAAACAAAAGACGCGCCCTCCGGTAAGTACGTTGTTGCTCAACTCAGCAATGACGCCACGGGCGCGCACTATCCACTACTGATCCTCGATGATTTTTCTGCTAGAGACGTCGACGTTTCCGTCAAATTCAAAGCGATTTCTGGAAAAGTCGACCAGGCCGCTGGAATCGTTTGGCGGTTGCAGGACAAGGATAATTACTACATCGCGCGTGCCAACGCACT
>JANMEB010000416.1:0-11061 GCA_031376585.1 Planctomycetota bacterium
ATTCTTAACCCATGCAGAGGATTTCGCGCGGCAAACCGGACTGGTCATCGACAGCCCGATTCTCACACTCGATCCGGTCGATCGCCGCTGGTACGAACATCGTGAATACTGGCCGCTGGCTAACGCCCGAACGTATAAACTGGGTCCGCAACGCCAAATTACGAACGCCGCAATTCGAACCCAATATCAACAACTAGTGAGTTATTTGTGTGCCAAACGCGAATTTTCGCCCGACGATAATATGGCACTGACTTATTACATGCTGCTGCAAGACCGCGTTGACGAAGCGTTCTCGTACTTCAATCGAATTCAGCCCGGCTCGGTCCAGACGCCGCTGCAATACGATTACTTGGCTAGCTACATGGCGATGAGCGCGGAGGAACTTGACAAAGCCGAACAGATCGCCAAAACGCGGCAGGATTTTCCGGTTGACCGTTGGCGGAAACTTTTCCAGAACGTTCTTACCCACATCAGCGAAGCGCGCGGCGGATCAGCCGATCCGGCGGACCCGCTGAACCGTGAACAGCAGCAGACAGCGCTTGCCGCCAAAGCACCCAGCTTTGAGTTCGCCGTCGAATCGCGCAAGGTCGCGTTGCGCCATCAGAACTTGAGCCAAGTCACCGTGAACTACTACACGATGGACTTGGAGCTATTGTTTAGCCGCAATCCGTTTGTGCAGCAGGGTTCGCAAGGCTTCGGACTTATTCGCCCGAACAAGAGCCAAACGATCGACCTCGCGGCGGACCAACCACAGACATCGTTCGATCTGCCGGACGAGTTTCACAACTCAAACGTCTTGGTTGAAATTGTCGGCGGCGGCCGAACGAAATCCGCGGCCTACTACGCCAATTCGCTGACCGTACAAGTCAGTGAGAACTACGGCCAAATCAAAGTCTCCAACCAGGACGACGGCAAACCGATCAGCAAAGCCTACGTGAAAGTCTACGCGCGCAAGCTCGATGGCTCGACCACGTTCTACAAAGACGGTTACACCGACACCCGCGGCCGATTCGACTACTCGTCGCTCAGCAATCAATCGATTGAAGACGTCGACCGGTTTGCCTTGCTCGTGCTCAGCGAGAACAAAGGTGCTACCGTGCGCGAAGCCGCAACGCCGAAGGAGTAGGGGAGTTGAAAGTTGAGAGTGAAGAGTTGAGAGTAGGCGAGTCCGCCGCAGCGGATCAGTTTTCAGTGTTCAGCATGGCGAGCGGGGGGTGTCAGCCCCCTGATTCTCGCTCGGTGTTCAGTGTTCAGTTTTCAGTGTTCAGTGCGGAATTCAATTCTTGCTGAAAACTAAACACTCCTTTTCCCGCTAGCGGCGCACCGATTGCTCTAGCCGCCATCGCCTAACTTCGCTAACGTCCGCCCGATTTTCGACGTTCCGGATCGAGCGAAGTTTCTGCATCCGCGCAAGGAGGCGTTGCGATGGCTAAGCGTACTTACCCATTAGGCATGGGTTTATTCCGTACCTATCCAGCCGGAGCCGGGCTGCTGGTGGTCATCACGACCGTTCTCGGTTGGCTTGGCTGCGACAGTCTTTCGCAAGTCGCCGACCGCACCGCCGAAATGTTGAAACAAGTTCCAACAACCAACGGCACCACGGTTGCGCCGAACGCTGCGCCGTGGGGAACTTCAGCCCAACAGCAGTATCCAACCCAAGTTCCTGCACAAAACGCCGGCTATCAAAATCAGAATCCCTACAATCCCGCGCCAACCAACGCCGGGGTCCTCGTCAACACGCCCGTAAATCAGCCGGAAGCCTTCATTTCGATTGGTTCGTTCAACATCCAAATCTTTGGCGTCGACAAGATGAGCGAACCCAATGTGATGGGATACTTGGTCGACATAGCCCAAAAATTCGACATCCTCGCGATACAGGAGGTTCGCGCGACCGACGAGACGATTATCCCTCGGTTTGTGCAGATGATTAATCAAGCCGGTCTTCATTACAACTTCGTCATTGGGCCCCGCCAAGGGCGCACAACCAGCACCGAACAATACGCATTCATCTACAACGAACAGAAAATTGAACGACTTGACCGAGGCATGATCGTGACACATCCCAACAAACTATTGCATCGAGATCCGTTGTGCACGACATTTCGTTGTCTGACCTCCGATCCGCGCTCGGGATTCACTTTTACGCTGATGAATATTCACACCGACCCGGACGATGTTGCGATTGAAGTCGATGCATTGGCTGACGTTTTTCAATTAGCGCACCAGTCATTTCCTTACGAAGACGATTTCATTTTACTCGGTGACTTCAATGCGTCCCCCCGGCAATTTGGCCGCCTCGCCCAAGTCACCAATTTGTTCGCCGCAATTCCGCCCGACATGACCACCAACACCGCACGCACTAAATGCTACGACAATATCGTGTTCGATCGCCTCGCCACGAGCGAATTTCAAGGTAAGTACGGCGTGTTTGACTTGGCCAGCTTTTATCAGCTAAAGCCGGAGCAAGCCCGATTGATCTCCGACCATCAACCCGTTTGGGGATTGTTTTCTGTTTACGAACGATCTCAACCAGCCCTGGCAGCACAGCCAACTGGCTTTCGCTAGTGCTATGTCAAAGCCAAGAATTTAGGATGCTCAGGGCAAGTGATGCTAGAGTCTCTTCTGTTCCCCGTCGGCCCGGTGCCGATGGAAGCCGGTTTGGGAACTAGTGCTTGGCCAATAAACAAGGCTTCTTGCCCATTTGCTCGCCTGGTGCAATCCACGTCTGCAACGTCTACGATAAAAGCGTAATCAAAGTCGTCCGACAAAGCGTTTCGGACGATTGAAGATTTTCATGATTCCAGACAGCGAGACTTTTCGACGTGCAATCGCAATGCAATCTTCACCGTCTCTTTCGATTTCATCACGCGTTAGCGACGATCGTACTTTGGACAGCAACTTGCGTCGTCGGCGCTCAGGAAAAAGTTGATGTCGCGGCCCCGACCGAACCACGACCGTTGGCTTTGAGACCGTTAGGTAACACGTTTGCTCCTGAGCCCCCTTCGATCGATACGATCATCGGCGACCGTGCGGCCGCAAATCAGCCTCGTGTCGACGACGGGGCGTTCATCCGACGCGTTTCGTTGGACTTGATTGGTTTGATGCCCACCGCCGACGCTGTAGAAAAGTTCGCGGCGGATTCGTCCGTCGACAAACGAGAAAAGCTTGTTGATGAATTGCTTGGCGACGAACAAGCTTATGCCGAACATTGGTTGACGTTTTGGAATGACTTGCTCCGTAACGATTATGGCGGGACGGGTTATATCGATGGCGGCCGCGCGGCGATCACGGCTTGGTTGTATCGCTCGCTTCGCGAAAACAAGCCTTACAACAAATTGGTTCGCGAGTTAATTGTGCCGACTCCCGAATCGGAAGGATTTTCGCGCGGGATAAAATGGCGCGGCCGGATCAATGCCAGCCAAGTCGTCGAGCTGCAGTTCGCGCAAAACGTCGGCCAAGTCTTTTTGGGACTCAATTTGAAATGTGCTTCGTGCCACGATAGCTTTGTTGATTCATTGAAGCTGACGGATGCCTACGGATTGGCGGCCGTAGTTGCCGAGTCGCCGCTGGAAATCCATCGCTGCGACATCCCCCAAGGCCAGTTCGCGAGTGCTTCGTTTTTGTATCCGGAATTGGGAACGATCGATGCTGCAGCACCGCGCAATCAACGATTGGAGCAGCTCGCCGAATTGCTCACGAAGAAAGAAAACGGGCGATTCTCCCGGACGGTCGTTAATCGTTTGTGGCAAAAAATGATGGGGCGCGGACTGGTCGAGCCCATGGATTCGATGGACTCTCCAGCTTGGAACGAGCAATTGCTTGACTGGTTAGCGGCGGACTTGATCGAGCACCAATACGATTTGAAACATACGTTCAAGACGATTGCCTCATCGAATGTTTATCAACTGCCGACTGTTGCGCCGCCGGAACCGGGCGCGGATTTTGAATTTCGCGGACCACTGGCACGTCGCTTGACGGCCGAGCAGTGGCTGGACGCTATTTGGCAAATTACCGAACAATGGCCCCAGCAACCCGCGACAGATTTTGGCGATCGTGCGGGCCGCCCTGTGCGCGCTTCGCTGGTCAACGCCGATCGCCTGATGCACGTCTTAGGTCGACCTAATCGCGAGCAAGTCGTCACGACTCGCCCAACCACTTTGACGACCTTAGAAGCGATTGACTTGATTAACGGCGCACGGCTCGCGACGACTCTCGACCACGGAGCCGCAACGATTGCCGCGCGCTTCAAAGATGCTCCGCCCGCCGACCTCGTCCGCTGGCTTTATCGCGCGAGCTTTTCACGCGTCCCAACCAACGTCGAGTTAGTTTCCGCCACGAAGCTGCTTGGATCGCCGATTCAGAAAGAGCCACTTGCCGATTTGTTGTGGATCATCTTCTTGCAACCAGAATTTTGTTTTGTTCGATAAGCGAATACGTGCCTATCCTAAAGCCTACAAAATTTGAGGACTTTCACATGACTACCTCAAAAATATTTCGGCGACGATTCCTAAAGCAGTTGAGCGCTGCGTCGGCTGCTGCAATGCTGTGCGATGCGCCGCGACTTTTGGCGAGCGACCGCCAAGAGGCCGCGCCTCCCAAAGCTACGGCAGACGCCTGCATCTTGCTGTGGATGGCAGGGGGAATGGCGGGACCGGAAACTTTTGACCCGAAGAAATACAGCCCCTTTGAAATCGGTCTTGATGCTAAATCGATTCTGTGTACTTTTCCATCAATCAATACCGCAATCGACGGTACAAAAATTTCCGAAGGACTTGAAAATATCGCGCGGGTTTTGGATCGTGGGACACTCGTTCGTTCGCACGTGCTGCCGGATTTGGGACATATTTTGCACTCGCGGCATCAATATCACTGGCACACAGGTTACGTTCCGCCCCAAACGGTCGCCGCGCCACACATGGGTGCGTGGATTTCCAAAATTCTCGGCCCGCGAAACGAAGCCGTTCCGGCGTTCATCGATATCGGCCAGCGCTTGGAAGGAATCGGCGAACAGGAAGAACTAAAGGCGTTCCACACGGCGGGCTTTTTGGGTGGCGAGCACGGTCCGTTTTTGATTCCGTACCCCGACCAAGCCCTCGATTCGCTACAACCTCCAACCGGAATGACGATTGGTCGATTTGAAAACCGTCAGCGTTTGTATCGCGAATTTGTCCAGCGCGATTCGAAACTACACGGCGCATCGGACTTTCACCAGCAATCGGTGGCCGCCGCAATGGAAGGAGCGTATAAGCTTTTGCATTCGCCGGCCAAGTCCGCGTTTGACTTGACGCAAGAACCAAAAACAGTTTATGACCGCTACAACACCGGACGATTTGGCTTGGGCTGCTTGCTCGCACGACGGTTGGTGGAGCAGGGTGCTCGCTTTATCGAAGTCACGACCGAGTACGTTCCATTCGAAACTTGGGATACGCACGAGAACGGTCACACAACCGCAGCGACGATGAAAAGTCAAATCGACGCCCCCATCGCGCAGTTGATTCTGGATTTGGAGGAACGCGGGTTGCTCGACCGGACGCTGGTTATTTTGGCCAGCGAGTTCAGTCGCGACATGATCGTCGAAGGCGTGCCCGGCAGCACTGCCCAAGATCAATCGCGAGCCCCCGCCGATGTGATGCAAGAAATGAAACAGTACGGCCTGCATCGGCACTTCACGGGTGCAAGTTGCGTGCTGATGTTCGGCGGCGGAATCAAACGCGGACAAGTCTACGGCCGGACCGCCGACGAGCGGCCCTTGGAGGCGATCGAAAATCCAATTTCACTTTCCGACTTGCACGCAACTATTTATTCCGCATTGGGCATCGCGCCCGACACATCATTCGACGTCGAGCGCCGACCGTTTTACGTTACCGCCGATGGAAAAGGCAAACCAGTCCGCGAGTTATTTGCCTGATCGGAAAACTCGCTGCTCAGCGCGGGCCTCCGACCCCAACGTCAACGTCGTTCCATGTTTAACCCCGCTGCAAGCGGGCTGGCGTTGTGGACAGGATGAACTCCGCAAAATGGCACGCAACGTCAATCGACTCTGCCAGCCCGCCTGCGGCGGGGCTAAACAATGGGTCGGTTGCCTCATGTCTCAAGCCTTTCAATGGCTAACATCTTGCGCGGCTTTGGACTATTCTGAAATGAGCCCCACTGCGAAGTGCTAATTCGAGTCCACCGATGCGATTGACTTTGCGAACTTTGCTGGCCTATTTGAACCAGTCCAACCTCAATCTCCGCGCGGTCGAACGGATTGAGGCTAAGGTCAAAGCCAGCCCGGCGGCGAGCAAATTAATCGACGACTTGCGACGGCTCATGGCGGACCCCAATCTCGCAGCTCTTCCGCCCGACTGCGACGAAGCGCAAAAGGACGCCAACTGGGTCGCAGAGTATTTGGACAACTCGCTCGATGAAGAAAACGTTGAAGCGTTTGAGAAAAAGGCTTTCGAATCGACATTGTTGTTAAGCGAGATTGGGAGCTGCCACGAAATTTTATCTGCGATTTGCCGCAACGAAACGACGGTCGCATCGGCGGCGCTCCGTCAACGGGCTTATGAAATCGGTCGAACTTCGCTCGATCAATCGTCGTTAGCGGATTCCGTGGCGATCGAGTATCTTGGCTCGGGCACGCAGACCGACGGCCAAAAAGATATTCCCGCTCATCAGTTTATTGCGGATTTCAAACAGCCCGAAGCCGACTTTCGTTTGGGCCCACCCCCCGAAGAAAGCCATCGCCACGACGAATGGGCCGACGCCATCTCCAGCGAAGACTTCGACGATCTACACCGCAAGTCATCTCTCCTCTTGCCCATCACCCTTCTCGTTGCAGCCTTGACGCTATTGGGGCTATTGCTGTGGTTGTACTTTCGCGCGTAAGTCTGCTTCCGATCCAAATTCAACTCAATAAAGCAGCCGAATCGACGCTTCTTTTATTTCGCAGCCGTCGGCGGCGGTTAGTCGGATTCGGCCGAAGAGCGGGGCGCGGGTGTCGTTTTCAAGGCGTTCGAGGACAAGTGCGTCGCCGATCCAAACGCGAATGAAGCGGCCTTGCATGACGACTCGCAGTTGCTGCAAATCGCCGCTCGCTTTGGGCGTTGTCCCTTTTTGAATTGGCGGCTGGGTTGGAAATTTGCCTTCGCCGTCGGTTGGATTAGCGATGCGCCAGTGATCGCGAAGCTCACAGTCGCTGTGTCCAACGAGCAGTTCGTACCCGACGCGGCCGTCTTGCCCCTCGCGCAAATCCAATGCAAAAGTACCACCTGGCTTGAGCCGATAGTGGATCGCCAACTCGGCATCGCCCAGCGGCTCGGTCCATTGCCCGACCGGAAGCGACTTCGCGGAAACATCCTGACTGCGGATTCGGTGCAACGTAAAGTCGATCGACTCCTTAAGTTCCTTTCCCGACGTAGATTTCAAATCGTATACCACGCGAGTCTGCATGGCGGGCTGCATGTCGCGGATCATCAACTCGACGGTTCTCCGATCGGGTCTCAAAGTAACTTTGGAAACTTGTAATTGATCTCGTTTTTCTTTGTTGCGATTTCGTAGCGAGTAGTCGGCCGAACCATATTCAGACGACCACCAATAGTTCCACTGCTGGATGGAATAGCGCGTCATGTCGGCGGCTGCTTGCGGATCGAGTTCGCAGCCGAATGAAATTGCCAGCCCGCCGGGAATCGACTGCGCGGAAACTGGAGCGGGATACTCGCCGTCTCCCACAAAACGAACTCGTTCTAACGCTCCATCCCAAGTATTCCGACATTGCCATCCATTCAAACAAGCCATATACAGTTGTCCGTCTTGCGGCGAAAACCGCCCGCGAGCACAGCCCGACAACGTCCGCGCAATAGGGACGCGACAAGCGGCGGCTTGTTCCACGTCACCGATCCTGTCTTGCAACAAGTGAATTAAGCTGCACTGCCCCCATGACAAGTGCAGCATCTGGCCACCCAGAGGTCCCCAAGATCGCGGCGCGAAGACTTGGTCGGCCGAGGACGAATCCAAATCGACGTGCAACCAAGCCAACGGCTCGTCAAAGATCAACGGGGGCGAATTCGCGTGCGCCCCCTGCATCAATCCACCAAAGCCACCTTCGCGACAGATATCGACTCGCGACGACGGTGTCCAATCTCCTTGCTGACCCGCACACGTTATGCGACCGTCGGGAGTTATCCCCAAACCATTGGTATGCCGCAAGCCATTAAAGAACACCGTCGCATCGTCGCCGTTGGCGGGAACTTTCAACATGGTACCGCCATGCGGCGAGCCCCATTCACCAGTCTTGTTGAAATAAAAATTTCCGTCGAGAAATTCCAAACCCATGTTGAAGGCATGTTCGCTCCCCGCGTCGTGCCAGCGATTGTTGACTTTCTGCAGCGAGTCAGCTTCGCCATCGCCGTCGACATCGACCACGCGCGTGATTTGGCCACGCTCGATAACGTGGACTTGGCCATCGACCACTTTCAAACCGAGCGGCTGGTTCAGTCCCGTGGCGAATCGTTTCCAAAGCGGGCGGGGCGTATTCAACCGACTGACGGTCCACACGTCGCCGTAGGCGGTACACATCGCGGCCCGACCATCGGGCAGAAAATCGATCCCACTGAAAAAGCACAGCGCGCGCCACGGATTATCGAGCGGCGGCAGAAGATGATCGACAACATACGGCCCAGTCCCTTCGGTTTCTACCGTAGTTTCCAATTCCTGCGGCCAATTTTTCTGGCCGCCGTGCGTCATTTTTTCAAGTCGTTCTGGCACTGGAGATCGCGTCCCCAAGCCTTCAAAAGCACCTTGTTCGTCATGCGTTCCGTGCAAAATCTTGAAAGTCACTGGCGCGAGTCGTGGACTGATCTTGGCGAGCGCCCAACCATCTTCAATCGTCAACGAAACAAGCCGCCCAGCGTCACTCACGCCGTTTCGTCCGCCGATCAGCGCTACCGCTGCTGAAGTCTTGCCATCGTAAAAGCAAAACCAACCCGCTCCGAAGTATCGAAACACTGGGTCCTCAACCGGCATCAACCGCAGCAAAATCTCGCGGTCGCTCGGAGCGACTTCAAATGAACGTGAGATAACTTGGGTGCCGGCATCTTCCTCCATCCACGGATGCTCGAGCACGCGAACATCGCCGACGGAATACTCAACGACCGTACGATTTCCAAATTGATGCACGGCTCGCCAGTCGACCCAATCGCGCGGCGCAGGGAAATCTGTCGTCGGACGATTTAAATCGAATGAGCCGTCCTTGTCCCAAGTCACACCGGCGGGAATCGAAAACGAGAGCGGCGCGTCATTCGTCGGTTTGGTGTACAAGCCGAAACGAAACGAGCTGACGTTGATTCCGCCGAACCAAGCTCCTTGGCATTGGCAAAGATTTTTTTCATACACAACATTGGCTTGTCGCTGGTCGCCGACGCGCACGCAGATTCCAGAGACGGCTTCGATTTGGCGATCACCTTTTCTTTGGCCGTCCGCGAAACCCAAAACCGTCCCGGCCATGACCGGACCAAAGTCCATCAAGGCCAAACGACCGTCCGACCAAGCTCGCTCATCGGCTTTTCGCCAGTCGTCACCCAGCGGACCTCGCGCCGCCTCGGGCGTCCAATGCGACAACTCCTCAGGCTTTTCAATTTGTGCGATTACGGGTAACCCAATGAATCCTACGACCAAAATGAAAAAACTCATGCATGGGATTTGATGGAAAACTCGGTTCATAGAATTTCCGTTTCGAATGAGCTATGTGGCGGGACGGCGATGCGTCGTTTAACCCGGAGCCAGCGGCGACGGCGTCGAAGCTGCAAAGGTCACCGTCACCGCTGGCTTCTGGCTAAACAAAAGGTCTCACGGTACGTTCTTTCACGCCGTCTTGTCGGGGACGATATCGGTTTGCAAGTTCGGGGTGGCGGCGCGGATTACTGTAGGAGTAAGGCCAAGTTCATTGCGGACCATGTTGCAGCCTTGGGCGATGGACGTTGTCTTGAAAAAAGCGATCTCGCGATTACAGCCTTGGCGGCCAAAGCCGCAATCGGTCGAGATGATCAGCCGCTCCGCCGGAATGTGCTTGAGCGAATGACGAATCGTCGCGGCGACTTCGGTCGGCTGTTCGACTTGTAGGCGGCGATGGCTGACCACACCGACGCAAACTTTTTTGCCGGCGTTTCGCATGAACGGCGCCAATAGCTCGATCTCACGCATATCGCGATCTTTGGTTTCAATCGTCCAGACGTCACCTCGTGCTTCGCTCATGTACATATCGAGTGATGCGGCGTAGCTGTCGTTTTCAATCACGCGCTGCATGTTGGGATTACCCCAGCATGTGTGAATCCAAATTTCAACGTCGTCCAAGCCTTGGACTTCGCGATTGTAGCAATCGAGATAGAACCGAACGTCGCTGTGATCTTTGCCAAAAGTGTTCGCCATGAAATGCAAACAAGGTTCCTCAATCTGAATGCAACGGCAACCCGCATCGCGTAAAGCCCGCAGTTCGCGATTCATTGCTTCAGCCATATCCCACAGCACTTGGCGTTTATCTTGGTAATGCGGCGTGTGAATGTCGAGGAACAAGCCCATGACTTGGGTGCAGCATGTGCCGAACTTGATTGGCTTCTCCGTCTTCGACTGGGCAATTCGCCAGATTTTAGGATAGTCGAGCGGCTGATAAGTGATCGGTCCGACGACATGCGGCCAGCGCCAGCCGGTGTAAATCTCATTGAGCATCGTTCCGGCAGGATATTTTAGCCACGGCGAGCGCGTCGCCCATGATTGCAAATGGTCCCCCTCGAAACCGCCCCAGCGTTGCAGAGGATAATGATGCCAACTTCGGCCTGCAAAATCTTCGTCGCAGTGCAAGTCGCCATGCGTAAGGATGTCGATCCCCGCGCGCTCCTGGTCACTGATAATTACCGCCATCGCGTCTTGGAATTTTTCGCGAAAGCGGACATCCATCATGCACGAATCGAGCGGTCGCCCCCACATGCTTTCGTCCATCCACCGCGGCCGCGGCCAAGAACCGGTGATCGTACACGGGAGAACCTGATCTTTGGTGACTGTCAACATGGGTAAGTCTCGTCA
>JANMEB010000433.1:0-4675 GCA_031376585.1 Planctomycetota bacterium
GAAGGCTGTGGAGGAGGAGTAGGTGTAGGTCGGAACAAAATCGTCGGATGGCACTTTCGCACCGCGTAGCTTTTTCAAACGGGGGAATGTTAGCAAATAGCAATTTGACCTGTGGGGGGTTGAGCTTATTGCTCGTCCGAACGGACTTCGCCCGTTGGTCGCAGCGGGCAATGAGCCAAGCGAAACGATCGCTCTTGGTCCGCAAAACATACGCTGGCGACACGCTTGTTGCCGTTGCCCGATAAAGCCGTGATCACCCCTGCCCCATACTTCGGATGTTCCACCACCATCCCCGATTGAAAGGCTCCAATCGGCGCACGTGGCGCGTCCGGACTTGTAACGACCGGTTGGTCTAGCATTTGTGCGGCGGTCATTAATTTGAAATCCGTGCATCGGACGGTAGCTCGCTGGGCCGCATAAGCTTGGTTGGCGGGCGGTCCTTCGCGAACCACGTTGTCGCCGAAATCAAATTCGTCTGCGTCGGGAGGGAGTTCGACGTCGTCCGTGTCGTCGACGTCGGAACCAAAAAACTCGTAAGTCGTGGGACCGGCGACATCCATTTCTGCGCGGGGCAACTCCATCAAGAATCGGCTAGCGATCGTCTGCCAAGCTTGTCCGCGGCGGAAACGGGACAAGGTGCGGCTAAGTTGTACTTCTTTTTTGGCGCGAGTGATGCCGACAAACAAGAGCCGCCGCTCTTCCTCAAGCTCATGATCGGAATGAATGTTTCTTTCGTGAGGAAGCAAGCCATCTTCTAGGCCGACGATAAAAACGACCGGGAATTCGAGCCCTTTGGCCGCGTGCAGCGTCATCAACGAGACTGCATTGTTTTCCGATTCCCAATCGTCCACGTCATTGACCAGCGACGAATTTTCCAGAAACGCTTCCAAGCCGCCGTCGTCCGGGTGCATTTGATCGAACTCGGCCGCTGCTGCGATCAACTCGTCGACGTTGGCCGCGCGCTCGTGTCCCTCGTCGCTTCCATCGTCGGTCAGGAACTCGCGATAGCGCGATATTTCCAAAACCTTTTCGATGATCGCTTGAACCGACGTCTCATTACAGAATTCGCCCATTCGATCGAACATTGCGACAAAGCCCGCGACTTTGGCAGCCGCTTGTTTGCTGAGTGCGTTGTTCAAGCCGCAGCGACGCGCTGCTTCGAGAAGTGAAACTTGGTGTTGTTGAGCATCCGTCTTTAGCTTTCCAACCGTGGAAAGGCCGATCTTGCGCGGTGGGACATTGATGATCCGTTGCAGAGCAATTTGATCCTTGGGGTTGTTGAGCAGATGGAGATAGGCGAAGACGTCCTTGATTTCCTTGCGCTGATAAAATTCGTGCCCATGCACGATCAAATAGGGAATGCGGCGAGACCGCAACTCATGCTCAAACGATCGCGACAGCCAGTTGGCTCGATACAAGATCGCGAAATCTTTTGGCGCGCGCGTCCCGGTTTGAATCGCCGCCACGATGCACTCAACAATATCGGTCGCTTCGTGCTGCGGATTTGGATAAGCGACTAGTCGAACGGGCGCGCCTGGTTCGTTGTTCGTCACCAGTGATTTGGGTATGCGGCGAACATTGTTTTGGATGAGCTGATCGGCGACGCGCAGAATGGCTTGCGTGCTCCGATAGTTTTGCTCAAGTCGAATGACCTTGGTATGGGGAAACGTCTGTTCGAACTTGAGCATGTTATCCAAGTTGGCACCGCGCCAGCCATAGATCGATTGATCAGGGTCCCCGGTGGCGCACAAATTTGGAAAATCCAGCGATAAAGCCCGCACGATTGCGAATTGTGCAGCGTTGGTGTCTTGGTATTCGTCGACCAAAATGTAACGATATCGTTCGTCGAGTGTTGCCCGGAGTTCAGGATTGTCGCGCAGCAGAACAAACGCCTGGAGCAACAAGTCATCGAAATCAACCGCGTTGGCCATGCGCAGAACTTTGGTGTAGGTCCGGTAAACCTTGGCGACGATGGTTTCCAGTGCATTGCCCGGTCGCGGCACGTACGACTCAGAGTCGACAGCGTAATGTTTCGCCCGCGCGATTTCGTTTCCGATTTGGTCTATCGAAAAGTGCTTGGAGGGGACTTCGGCGATCTCAAACGCTTCCTTCAATGCGGCGCGTGCATCCGAGACGTCGTAGATGCTAAAATTCTCGCCGACCCCAATGGAGGTCCCGTAAACTCGCAACAGCCGCGCGCAGAACTTGTGAAAGGTACTTATCCAAACGTTGTGCTGGTGGACCAACTGTTGCACGCGAGTCTTCATTTCGTCGGCGGCTTTGTTGGTAAACGTCAGCGCGACGATGTGATGCGAAGGGATTCCGTTGCGAATTAAGTTCGCAATGCGATGCGTGATGACGGCTGTTTTCCCGCTGCCCGGCCCGGCCAATACCAACAGCGGCCCTTCGATCGCCGTGACCGCAGACTGTTGAGCTTGGTTGAGCGCGAGTAGTTTGTCGTGTGCAGACATCGGCGTGATCGTTGTGCTAGCGGTCGCAGATCGCGATACGCATGTTCAATGTGTGTGAAATTGTTATAGTAATCGCCTTGCAAAACAAGGAGCACGAATCGTATCGGGATTCGTCAGCTCGCGTCAAATGATTCAATTGGGGAGGGATTCTCGATGACTCGAACTCGCATTCCACTGAGTGCCGCCGACGAAACACAACGCGACATGCAGTTGAAGTTGGAGATGAGCACTGCGGAGATTGGCTTGACGGTCCGGACGACGAATTGCTTGGAAGAGCGTGGGATTTTTACGGTTCGCGATTTGCTTAATACGACTCGAACGGAGTTGCTGAGCATTTCGAATTTCGGCGAAAAGACGCTGGACGAAGTCTATAAGTCCCTTGAGTCGATCGGCTTTTTCCGTTCCGTCCAAGACCGGCAGCCCAAGTAATCGTCTCGCCTCGATCGGCGTCAACCCGACCGACGGCTCGATTCACGTCGACCCTGTGTTCATAATGGGGCGGGATCAACGTGCGGCGGTATCGGCGAGTCGGATGAAATACCTGTTTAAAATTTTGGGCAAAAAAAAGGGCTTGCGGCAAACCGGCTCGCGTCGCTGGGCTGTCGCCGCCGAAGTCGCGTTCGCCACGGCGCTGCTCCTGCTTGGACTGATCGCGCTGGTCGTCGTGATCGTCATCCAAGTCCGGCTGTCAACGCCGAAAGCATGGTACTTTTCGCCGCTAGTGTTCGGCGTATCGTTGGTCGTAATCGGTGCGTTCTTGGCGATTGGCGTGATCCGCATGTTGGCGGTGTTGTGGAAAGTCGGCGCATCGGCGGAACGGCGCGGTGCCATTGTCTCACGAGCGCGGGACGTCGAACTGCTCAATCAATTGACAAGCGAAACTCAGAAGCTGCCGACAATCCCGCAAGAAAAAGATCTTTCGCTGCGCCGTGGGGATCGGCTTCGATTTCGCTTGCGGTCGTACGGATCGACGCGCTGGTCTTTGTTAACGGTTGGAGCTGCAAGCGCGTTTTGCGCGATGATCGCCACCGCGCTGATCGTACTTGTCATCGATTCGACGGTGCGCGGCGGAACCGATTGGGTTGGCGTCGTGTTGGCGACAGCGCTGACCTTGGCAACGGTTTGGCTTCTTGTGCAATTCGTCAAGCGACTACTTGTTCAGACGGCGGTCGGCCCAACGGATTTGGAGATTTCAGATTTACCGTTGGTCGCAGGCAAGCCGTACGGTTTGTTCTTGTCACAACCGGCGCGGCTACGACTTCGCTTGCTGGAATTGGTTTTGGAATGCGAGGAACAAGCCACGTTTCGCCAAGGGACCGATATTCGCACTGAAACATTGGTCGTCTATAGTCAGCTTTTGTTTCGCAAACGCGGCCTCGATGTCGTAGAAAATCAAGTCTTCCAAACCGCAGTCGAGATGAGTGTCCCGCCCCAAGCCATGCATAGCTTTCGCTCAAAAAACAACAACATACAATGGCGCATTCGGCTCAACGCCACCGTGACCGGCTGGCCGCCAATCGATCGACGATTTCCTATCGTGGTGATCCCGCACGTCGCCGCGAGGGTATCCGCATGAGACGCCCCGTGGTGCGACTACGCATTTGCAATCCGAAACCCGCGTATCAACCAGGTGACCTACTTGAGTGCGAATGTTCGATAAATGCCCCGGAGGAAATGAAACTGCAAGCCGTCGAAACGTCGGTCATCTGGCTAACCGAAGGCAAAGGCGAAGAGGATTTGGGCGTCCATTTTTTTGACCGCCGCAGAAAAGACGACGTTCGTGACGAAGATTTGGGAACGATGTATCGATTCAAAACTCAACTACCGAATAGTCCGCTGTCCTACGACGGTAAAATGATCAAGATTCATTGGATGGTTCGGGCGTGCGTGTTTTACGAACGCGGAAAAGAACTTCGATTCGACCAGTCGTTTTGTTTGGGCCCTGCAAAGTTGTTAGAGACGGCCCCCACAACCGAAAACGATTTGTCCAAGCAAGGCGTTCAGGAGCAGCGATGGGGCGCCTAATCGAAAATAGTTTGACTCATTGTGGCGTCAATCCATTTTCAACTTGGCGAATTCGGCCGGGTGCAATCGAGTTTTGGTTTGAGAACGGTCTATCTGCGCAAGGCTTGATCTCGAAGTTCACGCGGGGCGAGTTCATGGCTCAGATCATTGGTCCGCATGGCTCGGGCAAGTCAACATTG
>JANMEB010000449.1:0-18311 GCA_031376585.1 Planctomycetota bacterium
TCGTGGGTTTTTTATATCCACCGCCGTAATATGAAGTCAGCTCGTCCCGCGAAAGCCGTCCGTCGGAATCGGCATCCGCCCCTTTCGGGCCAGATTTCATCTTGGCTTGTTCATCAGCGCTAATCGATCCGTCGCTATCGGTATCGTATTGCTTCAGCAAGTTCTTTACGTAGTCGGCGATTCGATCTTCAGACGATGATTTTCGAACGGGCGAGGGACGTTCCGTATTGGCAGTCGCGGTTGGCGGATTCGTCGAACCTGAAGCGTCGGTCGGCGTCCGTCGGGGAGATGCGTCGTCAGGCTGAGAACCGCCACGATTGTTGCCGCCGTTGAATCGAGCGCTATCGGCGTCTCGCTTGCGATAACGCTCGATAAGTTCTGCGCGAGTAATCCGCCCGTCGCCGTTGGTATCCGATTCCTGTGGACTCGGTGGACCCCAAGGCGTGGCTGGATTTCGGTGGCGTCCAGCACGAGATCCTTGTTGGGATCATATTGGCTTAACACGCGATCGACCTGAGCGATCACGGAGTCGCCGACCGCTTCAGGTTTCGCTTCCGCAGTTACGGCAGTAGATGCGCCGGCGGGCAAGCCGAATCCTGGCAACGTAGGGGTTTCGACGGCTTCGCCGAATCCAGGAATCAATCGAGGCGTGGACCATTCGGTGCTGCTGGCCTTGGCTGCAGCATCTTGTGTGGCGAGATCTTGATCGGCTTGTTGGCGCTGGCGATTGATGGTGTTCATTACGTTTTCGATAGCGACAGGACCAGAGGCGTCGATCCCCAATTTTTCGATAAAGCCCTTGGCTCGTCCGGCCATCTCGTCAGGTTCGAGTACGGCATTGCCGTTACGGTCAAGCCGCTGCAGAAAGCTCGCCGGATCCCAGGTAGCACGCCGCTCTTGGGCAGAACCAAAAGCAAGGATGGCGAGCACGACCAATATCGGTGCGATACTAAAACGCAAACGCAGCATGTGTCAACTCGAGCGTAAATAGGAAGCAAACGTAAAAAGGAAAATGGCATGGGGCCAAACCGATTGCGGCTCGGGCGGCGACGTCAGAATTTCGTATGGCGCAAGCCCCTGTTATGTTTTAACTCAAGTCGATGCCAAAAGTTCAGCTCAAAATGGCTAAATTTCAAAGAATCTAGCGGACTTGGCTCGGTAAAGCGGATTTCGTTGACCGCGACCGCCCGCGAATTGATAATTGGACTAGCGAGAAAATTCGCAAAGGGACGGGCCGTTGTCCGCGATCAGGCATGACACAATGGCTTAGCCAGTTTTTGAAGGTCATGGTCGTTGGGTTTTTTGTAATCCTGCTCACGGTTGTTGTTCGATCGGAACAATTTGATGATTAGTCGTTGTCCACAATGCCAAAAGAAGATCGCAAACCACGCGGATCATTGTGCGGACTGCGGCTGGAGTTTGGAACAGCAATTGGCTGACGAGCCATCGGTTCTCCCAGTTGCACCCCAATCGTCCGTGCCAACCGACAAATCCGCGACGGCCGACGCGCAACTTACGGCGGCGGTGGACGCAATTGAACGTGAAGATTTCCCCGCCGCGCTGGCCGCCTTGAATTCATCCATCATCGACGCAGACGAATCGCAATTAGCTGAATGTTACGCGTTGCGCGGCTATGCATTGCTCAAACTGCGGCAGAATGAGCGCGCTGAGGGAGATTGCACTAAAGCCCTGGAGTTGGGCTACGGTGACGTTGAGACTTACGCTTGGCGAGCGGCGGCGCGTGGCCAAATGATGAATTGGCGAGGCGCATTTGAGGACTTGAATTTGGCGCGCAAGCTGGCCGACGATCCAAGCGGTTTCGAAGACATCATGGGCAAGTACTACGAACCGGCGATAGCGTGGTTTCGACAGCGCGTGCAGTTGGACGCCGCTTCGTCGAAGCTCTTTGCTGATCGCGGCTGGATCAATTTTTACATGGGCCATTTCCAAAAGGCCAAACGGGATTTTGAATTGTCGCTTCAACAAGACCCGCACTACGGTCAGTCGATGTTGGGATTGGCTGAAACGAATTTGGCAATGAATCAGCCGGAGCAAGCGATCGACTTTAGCGAGATGGCGGCCAACGCGGACAAGGCGATCGAAGGTCTTGCGTTGATATGTCAAGTTCGCGCCGCACACTTGGCAGGACGGACGCGAATTGCGATGGAGTCGTTAAAAAAACTTCGCCAGATGGCAAATCGACGTTTGCCGCTGTTCAAGCAATGCGCGCAATTGCGTCTGCAAATAGGCGATTTTGTTGGAGCAATCGATGATTTCAGCAGCTTGATCCAAATTGAACCGACAGCGCTCACATGGTACAAACTACGCGGTGACACCTACGCGGCGACCAATAATCCGACGATGGCGGCGGCCGATTATTCGAAAGTGTTGCGGAGCGATCCGCAGCGCGCAGCCGTTTGGGTTCGTCGCGGCGAAATGAACACGCAACTTCGGCGATACGACAAAGCCCTGCACGATTTTGATCGCGCGACCGAGTTGGGGTTGCTCAACAAGGATGTTCTGTTAGGCCGAGGCCGCGTTCATGAAGCCTTACGGCAATATGACGAAGCAGTCGAGCAATGCAAAAAGGCCCAACGTCTCGTTCCCGATTCGTCGGAAGTGTTCGCGCTCGAAGGGGGAATCTACGCGCGACAAAAATTGAACGCCAAGGCTTTGGACCAGCTCGACCGGGCCGTAGAGCTTGCCACAGACCCGCGAACTCATGCGGATTACTTGTATCGGCGCGGGATCGTGCACTACGAAATGGGAAATTTCGTTTCGGCGGTCGACGATCTTCGACAGTCGCACGATCTACGACCGAATCATGCTGGCACTCTCATCTGGTACGCGGCGGCAAGTTCCCGACTAGAAGATTGGCCAGCCGTTATGGAGGCTTTGCAGACCGCCATCGCGGTGCGCCCCTCCGCTGCGGAGCAATACAAGACGCTCGGCGCGCCAGTCGCCGGCAAAGCAGTCGAATACCTGACAGAGCAGATACAGCTCGACGACCAAGATGCCGAGCTGTTCCGAAACCGCGGGATGGCGTTCCAGTTTTTAGGGAGTTTCGACGCGGCTGTCGAGGACTACACGTCGTCGCTCGCAATTGAAAACGACGCGGCCACGCACACACGTCGCGGACAGATGTTCGCAGCGTTGGGCCGTCAGCGCGACGCGCTAGAGGGTTTCACTACCGCGCTGGAATCGACTACCGACACGGCGCAACAGCATGCGGCGCTGTTTTGGCGAGCCAAATCGGAGAACGCCACCGGCAATACTGCACGGGCCGTTGAAGATATTGGCCGGGCGATCACCTTGGCTCCCGAACAAGCTCGCTACCAGGCTTTTCTAGGCGAAATGTTGCGGAAACAAGGCAAAATTCGCGAAGCGATTGAAGTATTGACTCAGGCCATCGCCTTAGATTTCACGGACCACCTGCCGTTCTTTTTGCGCGGCAAGCTGTACCTGAAACAACACCTCTACATGAAAGCCATCGTCGACTTTTGCCAGTCCCTCGATTTATACCCGAATCAGCCGCAAGCGATCGCGTATCGCGGTGAGGCTTTTCTCAAGAATGGTCAATCCAAACCCGCGTTGGAAGATTTCGAATTGGCCCTCACACACGACTCGACGCTTGTGAAAGCCTATTGCGGGCGGGCCCAAGTTCTCGCCGAACGCGGCGAGCACGAACAAGCCGCGATCTGGCTCACCAAAGCCATTCACCGATTCAATGGTCCCAAACAATGGTCGCAACTTTTGTTGAGCCGTGGAAAAATCTTCTACCAGATGGGACGCTTCCTGCCGGCCATCGCCGACTTCACGACCGTTTTGGAAATGAAAAAACAAGAGCCAGCTTCGCGCAGTGCCGCACGATACGCGCGGGCTGTCGCCATGGTGCAACAGGGCCAGCTTGTTAAGGCTCAGGAAGAACTGGAACGCTTGATCAAGGACCAAGCCAATTTCCCAGGTGCCAAACTTGCCTACGATTGGCTGGCCACTGGACAAGGCGCCCGTCCGCCTTCGTTGCACCCGCCGAAGAAAATGATCCGACCGAAACGCCCGCCAGTTGTCACTGCTCCGGTTTCGAGCCGCGACGATGATACTTGGCTTGCCGCGCCGCCGCACGATCAATGGGTTGTTCGATTGCGCGACAAAACCCGAACCGAATACGGACCCGTTGGAAAACGCTTGCTCGACCAATGGGTGAGTGAAGGTCGGATACCAGCCGACACCAAGCTTCTGCGGGCCGACTGGGAACGATGGAAGCGTGCGGGCCACGTCTATCCCGAAATGGTCTCGCCAGGTGGCGTTGGGCTAAGCCCATCCTCCGACTCATCGGTTGACATTTCGTTGCCTGAGACGGATTCTAAAAGCCACTAGAGGGAAGAAATACGAATGCGTCTATGTTGGATCAATTGTTTTGCGTTGGCGATTTGCGTCAGCGGATTGTTTGCCTCGAACAGTCGGTGTAACGCACAGTCGGGCTTGGTCGACGCCGCCCGGCTCAATCAATTGGCCGAGAAATTTGTGCGCGACGACGGTTTGCCCGGCATGATCCTTGCGATCATCGCCGACTCCAAAGTTGCCGCGATCGGGTGTGCGGGTGTCAGAAAAATAGGCGGTGACCAGTCCATCACGATCCACGACAAGGTCCATTTGGGATCATGTACCAAAGCCATCACGGCGACATTGCTGGCCCGCTTAGTCGCCGCCGAAAAACTCAATTGGACGTCCACGGTAGGTGAAGTTTTCCCGGAATGGCGTGGTCAAATACACGACGATTATTTGGGTGTCACGCTTGTGCAGCTCTTGGCCCATCGAGGCGGAATGCCAGCCAATGCGCGAAATTGGTCGCTTACTGAAGGCGACATCGTGACGACTCGGGAGAAAATTCTCGTTCAATCTTTGGCGGCCAAGCCCGTTCATCCGCCCAATTCGAAGTTCCTATACTCGAACTTGGGTTATGTTCTGGCGGGTCATATGGCGGAAAAAGTTCTGGGCAAATCTTGGGAAGAATCAATTCAAAACGACTTGTTCGAACCGCTACAGATGGCAAGCGCGGGGTTCGGGGCACCAAATCAAGCTGGCCAAGTCGACCAACCATGGGGGCACGTCGAACGTACCAGGCCAACAAAATCTGGCGCGAAGTTCGACGCTTCGCAAACCGACAATGCACCCGCGCTGGGCCCTGCGGGGACCGTGCACTGCTCGGTCGAGGATTGGGCAAAATTTCTCGACGTGCATTTGCATCCAGATTCACACGCCGAATTTCTTTCGCCAAAACAAATCGCTACGCTGCACCTGCCGATCCCCATGGAAGCGCTAGAAGAACGTTTCTATGCCGGAGGCTGGATCGTAAAAAACGACCCTGCCACCAAGATGAAGACACTGGCGCATTCAGGTTCAAATACGGCATGGATCGCGACCGTGCGACTTGTTCCCGAGCGCGGCGTCGGATTTTTGGCCGTAACAAATTTGGGTGGCAAACGGGCACAAGAAGCCACTGACCGAGCGATTCGTGAACTGATCCAAATTCAGATGCAGCAAAAATAACCTGCCGGCCGTGATGGGAAATTCTTAGCAGCGGGGTCGTATTGAACACTGATTACTGTTCACTGAACACAAGAATCAGGGGGCTGATCCGCCGCGGCGGACTCGCCGCCTTCTATTTGGTCAACAATGTCGGCAAGTTATTGGCGATCGTGCGGAAGATTGCTTCCAAATCGGATCCGTCAGAAGAATGAAAGTGCGTGCCGCCGCCGATCGCGGCGACTTGGTCCATGACCGAAAGATCGGAACCCTCGGATAATGATACGGTGTGGATCGTAACGTCATGCGCAGCCTTCAAGTTCTTGGCGACGGTTACCGGATTTGCTCCGGTTGTGTTAGCCCCGTCCGAGAGCACGACGATTGTTTTGGTAGCAAACGGGCGGGCGCGGACGCTAGTGAATAGTTCAGGATTCGCAGCGGCCATCCCTGATCCAATCGCCGTGGACCCCGTAGGGTTGATTGCGTTCACGTTCGTTTTAAGGGGGGCGTAGTTCGTGCTTAAGACGTTATTCAGTGTCGCGGACGATGAAAACGTAACGATCGCTACTTTTTCGACTTGGTCGGTCCCTTCGACGACATCGAAGAACGCCGTAACTCCCAACCGAAGCTGATACCAGAGCGAGTGGCGAGCTGCTTTCGTGCTGCTCGCGCGGCGGTCTATGGCATATTCTTTCATTTCGCCTTGGAGCCGATTGGCTACGTTGAGGCTAAAGCTGTTCGAGTTCTTGGCATTATTGCGTTCATCTTTGCTGATTACTTTCGCGGCGTAAAGGCCATCGATCGCAACGCTCAACGCAGGATCGTCCCTAAAATCCAACATCGAACCCGATTTATCGAGTACCAAAACAACATCCCGATCAACTTGAGTCGCGATCGATTGCTCCGTAAGGCTAAGCCTACTGTGCCGCCCAATCGAGGTTAACAGGAGCGGAAAATTTCCGGCGGCGTTGATCGCAACCGAGTTAGGGGAAACGACCTCGTTGCGCACATCAGCGATCTTGTATCCCGTAAAGTTGTACCGAGACGTCAAGTTTGGACGTATCGAACGCCCAAAGACAACTTGGGACGGCGCAAGCTGAAACGGTGCATTGCCGACTTGGTTCATTCCGCCAATGAGCTGGGCGAACGCAATGGTTTGATCAACGTCTTGATACACGCTCATCGCTCGGCCCGCGGCGTGCGCGGATGCGTCCGCCGCAATCTTGAGCTCGGTACGCAACATGCGGAAATGTGCAATGTTGATCGCGACAGCGCACAGCAGCACCAGGGCGGGCAGCGTAATCGCGAACAATGGCACCAATACGCCACGGCGCGATCTCAGGCAACGAGAATCGGTCACCCGACGAGTGCGGGGCAGTCTATTGGCTATCGAAGTAACCATCATATCGCTCCGTTTTTAGCTCAGTGGTTGCGAGAATGTGTTGGCTTGAAAATAGCAAAGGCATCACAAGGCTGTTTTGACTTAGAGGAATATCAATAGATACTCTAATGGACTGAGACGCCTCGCTTAGGCCTGCGCCGCCGTTGATCGTGACCACCGCGCCACGGGTTCCCAGCAAACCCAAGATCTCGTTCGCGCTGTTCATGGCATCACTCGTCGATGCACCGTCCACCATGCAGGTGCGCGCGGCTTCGTACGATGCGTCTTGTGCCAAATTGCGTAGCATCGACACGCGACTAAATTCAATAGCACCGAAAATTGCCAGAAAAAATATCGGCGCGACAATGCTGAATTCGACCGCCGAAGCACCCCGACAACGCACCTTCGGCAATCGGTCCAATCTTGGCGATAAGAATGGTCGTCGGCGCGGCATTTTCGTCTCTAGGTAATAGTCGATCATCAATTTCCGTATTCGCGAGCCATCGTCACGCTGACTTGTGCCGTCTTGCTTTGAAACAGAGTACCGAGGAACCAGGTATTGCCGTTGTAAGGAGCGTTGATCGTGACCGTGATTGGGTCGAGTTCTTCAATGTCCGTAAAATCGGCTGGGGCAACGAGAGCCTGTCCTCCGGCAATGTCCCGCGCCGCCATGAGCGAGTTGCATTCATCGAGAATCGCTTGGCGGGTCGTTTTGGCACGAACGCCCAATCGCGCACCTTCAAACGCGATCGTCTTCGCAGTTTGCCGCAAGTACATCGCGGAACACACTTCCAGCGTGCCAAAGGTGAGTAGCAAGATGATTGGCAAAACCAAAGCGCATTCGGTTGCCGCCACTCCTCTTCGTAAGCGATCGAATCTTCGGCTGCGGTTGGCGTGAAGCATCTATCGGTTGACAAAAAAATCGAGAGAGTGGAATCGAACACAGAACGAGCAAATCGTCGATCCTTAAGCTAAAGACTACGTCGATTTTGTCGGCGGAGGGACCAAAATCCGAGACCAACGAAAAGACGATAATGCCCGTTGGCAGAGTACAATTTGCTCAACTCCTACAACCAGCAAATCTTGCCGGTCGCGGTTATTGGCGATTTCCGGTGTGAACGAAGACGCCAACTTCGTCGGACGACTATTCCTTTTCTTTTTTTCGTCCTAGGAATCGAAGCATGCGATCGGCTCGAGTTGTTGGCAGTTTCTTCTCGCCGTCCTCGGAGTTCACAAGCTCATGGCCTAACTGCCGTTTCGCCTTATCGAATTCGGACATTTGCGTTTCTAAATCGGATCGTTCGCGTGCGATCTTGGCTCGCTGCAACGACAACTCGACCTCAAACTTGCGAAGCCGTGCCACCAACTCTCGGCGGGCATTATCATCGGATAAGGCGGGATCGTTCGGGTCTAAATGCTCGATCCAATCATGCGAAGTTGTCTCAGGAATCACTTTTTCGGCGGGATTCGCAGTTGCGGCAAGCGCTGCGGAATCTGCTTTATCAACAGCGTCGGCTGAAGTTTCGGGAACGTAGTTGGGATCAAGCCCTTGCAAGAGAAGTTGTTTCTGTCGTTCCCATTCAGTCATGGAATCGTTGGCGAGGACTGAGTTGCCCGTGGAGGAGATTCGGTTGCTTGAGGATTCGCTTGCCCCAGAGTTGCCAGGAATGGCGCTTAGCGAAGCCTGGGCCAAAGCTTCAACCACTTGCGTCATGATCATGAGTTGCGACTGCAATTGATCAAACGCTTGGCGCTGTTCGAGTTCGGCCGACTCGCGCCGCGAATCCGACGCGACTTGCTGTTCTAGCAAAAGTTCGACCACCTCGAAAAATCGGTTGTCGAACGCGGAAGTGGTTTCGGTGGAGGTCATCGACGACTTGGAAAGGGCGAAAAAACTAGCCGGAGCTGATTGCGACTATAAATCGAGCCAAAAGCATATAGGTCAAGAAAATCGTTCCGCAAATCGAAAATGCCTCCCAACCGTCAAAATTGCCACCGATCGGCCGCAATTTCAGCACGACCCACCCGAACGGTTTGGGGCAACTAAAACCTGTCAAGGAGTAGTTTTGTTGATCGGCGATGGGCCGTAAAATTTAACAAATCGATTGCACCGACCGCAGGAGAACACCTTGGGCGTCCAACCGTTTATCCATTTGCATTGTCATTCGCACTATAGCTTGCTCGATGGCGCTAGCCCCATTCCCAAATTGGTGGATCGAGCGGTCGGTTATGGAATGAATGCGCTGGCCATCACCGACCATGGCAACCTTCATGGCGCGATCGAGTTTTACAAAGCCTGCAAGTCGCGCGACATCAATCCAATTATCGGCTATGAAGCCTACATCGCGCCGGGAAAACGTGCCGAAAAATCCAGCGGCAAAGACTCAAGTTATCACTTGACGCTTTTGTGCCAAAACGAAACCGGTTTCAAGAACTTGGTCAAGATGGCATCGGTGGCGAGTCTCGAAGGGTTTTACTTCAAGCCGCGCTTGGACAAAGAATTGTTAGAAGCCCATCGCGAGGGAATTATCTGCCTCAGTGGTTGTGTCTCGGGCGAATTCAGCCAAGCCATCTTGAACAGCGGAAACGGAGCCGAGGAACAGTTAGCTCGCGCGTCTGAAGTCGCTGCTTGGTTCCAGCGTGTCTTCGGGGACCGGTACTTTATCGAGATCATGAACAACGGAATCGCGATCCAACGCGCGGCGCTCGAAGGCTCGGTTGAAATTGCGCAGCGAATGGGGATTCCGCTCGTGGCGACCAGCGATTGTCATTACGTTGACCAGGACGACGCCGAGGCTCAGGACGTCATGTTGTGTATCAACACGGGCCGTTTTCGAACCGACACGAACCGAATGAAAATGGAAGGCAACCAATTTTATCTTCGCAGCCAAGCGGAAATGTATTCCCATTTCCCTGGGCTAGAGTCGGCTGTCTCGCGCAGTCAGGAAATCGCCGACAGCGTCGATATTCAACTTTCGTTGGGCAAGCGTCATTTTCCCGTCTATTCGCTACCCAACAACCAAACTGCGGACGATCGGCTGCGCGAGCTTTGCCTCGAAGGCTTGCACGAGCGTTATGCCGACGATCCCACGAAATGCGTGAACGGCGAGCTGACGGAAGTGATCATGAGCCGATTGGATCGTGAACTGACAGTCATTCGCAAACTGGGCTTTTCGAATTACTTTTTGATTTGTTGGGATTTTGTCAACGTCGCTCGACAACGCAAGATTCCCGCGACCGCGCGAGGCAGCGGCGTCGGTGCACTCGTGTGCTATGCACTGTACATCAGCCACGTTTGCCCGATTCGGTTTGGGCTGCTATTCGAACGCTTCATGGACGAAAGCCGGATCGAAGCGCCTGATATCGACATCGATTTTTGCAAAGATCGTCGAGCGGAGATCATCCGCTACGTCAAAGAAAAATATGGTTCGGACAATGTCGCTCAGATTTGTACTTTCGGTACGATGAAAGCCAAAGCCGCGATCAAAGACGTGGGGCGAGCGCTGGGTATTCCTCTGGCACGCGTGAACCAAATCTCGGCGCTTATTCCCGAAACGTTGGGAATTCAACTTGAGGAAGCCCTCGATCAAGTCCCCGAGTTGCAGCAGGCCTACAATGATGATCAGGAAATTCGCGAACTGCTCGACTTCGCGCGCAAGCTCGAAGGCTTGGCCCGCAACGTGGGCACTCATGCCGCCGCAGTCGTTATCGGCGATCGTCCATTAATCGAATATTTGCCGTTGTGTCGCGTTACCGGAAACGACGACGTCATCACACAATGGTCGATGTCAGACGTCGAAGCCGCCGGGCTTCTCAAGATGGACTTTCTCGGGTTACGCAATCTCACGATTTTGAGCGATGCACTCAACATTATCGAGACAACGACTGGCCAACGAATCGATATTTCGAAAATCCCAATCGATGACGTCGAGACTTTTGCCTTGTTGCAGCGCGGCGAAACGAAAGGCGTGTTTCAACTAGAAAGCGGCGGCATTCGCGACTTGTTGCAAAAGATGAAGCCCGATCGGTTCGAGGATATCATCGCAACCAACGCGCTCTATCGCCCCGGACCTCTGGAAGGGGGAATGGTCCAACAATACATCGACATCAAACTGGGCCGGAAGAAAGCGACCTACAAACATCCGGTGCTACGTGAAATTTTGGAGGAGACCCACGGCGTGATGGTCTACCAAGAGCAGGTTATGAAAATTCTTAACGTCTTGGGGCGGATTGATTTGGCCGCCGCCTACACCTGCATCAAAGCGATTAGCAAAAAAAATGAAAAGAAAATCTCGGAGAACTATGAACAGTTTATGAAAGGCTCGATCGAGTTCGGCATGAAACGACATGACGCCGAAGAAATGTGGCAGATGATTTTGAAGTTCGCAGGGTACGGATTCAATAAGAGCCACTCAACCGCCTACGCTCTCCTGGCCTATCAAACCGCTTACCTGAAAGCTCATTATCCGATCGAATTCATGGCAGCATTGCTGACCGGCGACATCGACGGCCGAAACTTGTCGCGAAAGGATTCACTGGGCGAACACATGGACGATTGTCGTCGCATGGAAATCGTCGTCGAGCCGCCAGGCGTCAACCGTTCGCAAAGTAACTTTCAGGTTTCCAACGGCAAAATCCAATTTGCGCTTTCGGCGATCAAAGGCTGTGGCGGATCGGCAGCGGATGCCATTGTCGCCACGCGCACCGCAGGAGGGCCGTTCAAAAGTTTGTTTGATTTTTGCGAACGGATTACGCCCAATCAGTGCAGTCGTTCCACCATTGAAACGTTGATCAAAGCCGGTGCTTTCGACTGCTTGAAAGCCAATCGCGCTCAATTGCTCGCCGTAATGGACAAAGCTCTAGGGGCAGGTGCCGCCATTCAAGCCGACCGTCGCAGTGGGCAGAAATCACTTTTCGGCGATGTTGACGAGGGTGTCCAGGGGAACGACCAATCGTTACCCAACCTCCCCGAAATGGATCAGCGGCTCTTATTGGCGGGCGAAAAAGAAGTCCTCGGTTTCTATTGGTCCAGCCACCCATTGGCGCAGTATCAAGAAATCTTGCGACGGCATTGCACGCACACCACGCAACAGATCGGCCAAACCAAAGATCGCGATGGCGTCGCGATGGGCGGTCTGATTTCATCGATCAAGTTTTCCCACGTGAAGCGCGCAAGAGACGCCAGCGCACCGACAAAATACGTCATGTTCGATCTAGAAGATGTTGATGGTTCGATTCGCGGTATTCAATGGCCGACTGAGTTTGCCGAACAGGGACAGCTTATTCAGCCCGATGCAATCGTCGTCATTCAAGGCACGATCGATCGGCGCAGCGACGAGCCCAATTTAATCGTCAAGAAAGTTATTCCACTCGATCAATTGGACCAGCGGTCGACCGGACTCAAGATTCGAATCCGTCCGCCGCACGACGAATCGACACTGCGAACTGTCCAACAGATCACTCGCGGATACCCCGGCCGTCAGCAGCTCTTGCTGGACATCGAAGCGTCCGACGGTGCTCGAATTCAACTTGAGTCCAACCAACGAATCGAGCTTTCTGATGAACTGGTCTCCCGCCTGAAAGACGCACTTGGCAACGCCAACGTCGAGTTTCTATTCGCCAAACTCGACGTCAAACCCGCCCCGCCCCCCGCCGGACGCCCGCGCCAAGCGGCAGGTGTCTAACGGATCGCGTTTCAAGACGCCGAACATCCTCGAAGAAATCGCCTGCCGCGACACCTGGGGCCTGGCGCTCAAGTCAAAATGCAAAATACTGAATGCAAAGTTCAAAGTGCAAAATGATGAACGACGGAAAGCCGAAAGGTCGGACGGGCGATGATCTCGCTGAACGCTTGCTGGACTTCGCGGCCCGCGTGGGCAAAGTCGTGGATGCGTTGCCTGAATCACGATTGGGTCGGCACATCGCAGGACAACTTGTTCGGAGCGGGACTTCGCCCGCTCCGAACTATGCTGAGGCTTGTGGCGCGGAGAGTCGTCGCGATTTCGTCCACAAACTGAGTATCGCCTTAAAAGAACTGCGTGAATCGCGTTGTTGGATTCAACTCATCATCAAGGCAGAGCTGTTACCGGAACAACGGTTGTCAGAGATCCTGGACGAATGCGAGCAGCTTTGCGCCATCGTCGCCAAGTCCATCGTGACAGCGAAAAACAATCTAAGCAAAACGTAAATATACGTGATTCTTCTACAGCATTTTGACCTTTGCATTTTGCATTCAGTATTTCGCATTTCCTGATCGAACGAAAACGACATCGTCGCCGATTTCTTCTGCGAGTCTGGGACGGCAAGGCTCCCGCCGAGCCGCGAATTGTAAAGACTTCAAAGCTTAATCGGCGGATATTTGATCGGCGACTTAAACCGCGATGCTGGAGATGCGAACCTTGACGTATTTTTGGCGATGGCCAAATCGTTTGCGAAAGTTCTTGCGACGGCGCATTTTCTGGATGTAGATTTTAGGGCCCTTCGTATCGCCGACGACTTCGGCAGTTATTTTCACACCCGTTACCGTCGGCGTTCCCAAGCGAAGTCCATTGTCATCCGAGTACGCCAAAATTCGATCGAATTGAAAAACGGCACCGGGCTCCGCTTCAAAGAAATCGACTTCCAGAATCTGATCTGGTTCGATTTTGTATTGCTGATTTCCGTGGACAACGATCGCGTACATGGGCTCACCTGTGAGAGATTGGGAACACGAAAATGTATCGAATCGGCTGATTTTCGTCGAGGGCCTTGCGTTTTATACGAGAAAACAGCGGTGAAAGCTTGGGGCGCGAGACGTGAGTGGCTGGGAAAAAATTGCTGTGCAGGCCGAAAATGCATTAATTTATACGCTCTGAGGCGTCCAAGGCAGTGAATGTCGCGTCACTTACGTTGGATCACCCAATCGTCGTCGTTGTGGTCAAAAATGATTCGCTTTGTTGAGAGGTTGCTCAATCCGAATTGATTGCGAAATTCATCGGCCGAGATTTCGTCGGCGTCAGAAATGCCGCTCCACCGCGCAAGCAATCCGAGAACGCGCGTCGCCGGAACCCCGGCTTCGCGGTATTTCGAAATTCGACTGTCGCCGTGTCGCTTGGCTAATCGACGACCATCCAGGCCGACGACCAACGGCAAATGGGTATAAGTCGGGTAACTCCCAAGCCCCAGACGATCGTAAAGCAACTGCTGACGCGCGGCGCTGGAAAGTAAATCGTCGCCACGAATGACTTGATCGATCCCCTGCCTTGCATCGTCGACCACGACGGCAAGTTGATAGCTGGGAAGTCCTTGCTTGGTCCAGATCAAAAAGTCGCCGATGGCTTGTTGCACGTCAAACTCGCGCTGCCCACAGAGTTGATCGCGAACGCCGATAGCTCCATCCGGAACTACTAATCGCCAAGCTTGCGAAAAGTCCGCATCGGTCAAATTGAACTTTGGCGAATTGTCAGATCGCACGCGTCGACAAGTCCCCGGATATCGGAGTTCGTGTTCGTCTCCGTGAGGAGCCGATAACGTGGCTGCTTCGATCTGTTGCCGCGTGCAGTCGCATGGATAAGCCACGCCAGCGCGGGCCAACTGGCGCAGCGCATCCTGGTAGGGCCCTAAATCGTGTCGCTGATAAATCGGCCCTTCGTCCCAATCGAGACCAAGCCAGCGCAAGTCGTCGACCGCTTCGGTCGCCGCGTTTTGCTTAACGCGCGGACCATCGATATCCTCGATTCGCAGGACGATTTCCCAGTTTTTTTGGCGAGCCAAAGCCCACGTGATCAAAAACGTCCTTGCGTTTCCCAAGTGCAGTGCGCCCGTCGGCGACGGTGCCAATCGAGTGCGCGGCATGAGTCAAAATCCCTCAGTTGACGAATGTCCAACGATTTTTCAACGACCATCAATCTAATCGTTGGTTCACGACAAAAAATGAGATTGAAGCATGTTATCCGAAAACAAAGCGATTTTGCGCGGGTGGAGCGTCGCTGGTAGAAATTGACTTGTCTTGGCGGTAAGCTGTCGTGTCGGATAACCGCTATGCGGCGCGACGAACATAGTCATCTCGAAGCCAAGCACACGTAACGATTAAGGGAGAAGCGATGTCCAAGAAGGTTATGCGACTTCATCGCCGTCGATTTTTGTCGTCGGCCTTATCCGCCGCCGGCGCTGCAGTGCTCGCGCCGACTATTATTCCCAGCTCGGCCCTGGGTTTGGATGGCGCGGTCGCCCCCAGCGAACGGATCGTGGTCGGCGGAATCGGAATCGGCAACCGGGGAACGTACGACTTGGGATGTTTCTTGGAACAGAAAGACGTTCAGTTCGTTGCCGTATGTGACATCAAAGAAACTCGCCGCACGGCCGTGAAGAAATTGGTCGACGAAAAATACGGCAATCAAAACTGCGATATGTATCGAGACTTTCGCGAGGTGTTGGATCGCAGCGACATCGATGCAGTGCTGATTGCAACTGGACCCAATTGGCATGCGACGGCAGCGATTTACGCGGCGCGGGCTGGCAAGGACATGTACTGCGAAAAGCCATGTACGAAGAACATCGCCCAGAGCTTGGCACTGGCCGAAACGATGCGCCGCACAGGACGAGTGTTTCAAGCCGGTACGCAGCGGCGAAACTTGCCACACTTCGCATTTGCCTGTTCGCTGGCGCGAACCGGAAAGCTCGGTAAACTCAAACGAATTTTTGCCCACCCGGCGGGGATGCAAGCCATGACCAGTGGCTGGTTGCCCGCCGAACCTGAACCAAATAAAGACGTTGTCGATTGGGACATGTACCTTGGACCGGCTGCTTGGCGGCCGTTCAACGCCCAGCTACTCGACGGATTCAATTTCGAAAAAGGAGGTGGGCTGGTAGGCGGCGGAGTTTTGGAATGGGGCTCGCATTGTGTCGACCTCTGCCAATGGGCTGTTGATGATTGCCCGCCCCCCGTTGAGTACGATCCGCCGCGCGACGGCCAGTTGGTTGCTCGCTACGAGAGCGGCGTCGAGCTGATCTTCCGAGAGACCGGGTGGATACCGTTGGGTTCTTGCCCGGTACGTTTCGAAGGAGAGACGGGCTGGGTCGAAGCGGGCGATAGTGGCAAACTCGTTTTGAGTTCGCCGGAATTGCTGGCTGGGCAAACAGTCGCTGAAATCGACGGCTATCCGGCTACCTATCACGTTCGCGATTTTCTCGATTGCGTAAAGTCGCGCAGCAAGCCGAAAGGGAACGCCGACGCCGCGCGCAATGCTCATATCGCTTGTCATGCGGCCAACATCGCGCTCTTTTTAGACCGAAAGTTAAAATACGATCTGCAAAAGCACGAATTTGTCAACGACGAACAAGCGAACCGCTTGCGCTCGGAAGCGTTGCGTGAACCCTGGCGATTGTAAATGAAGAACAAAAAACTGTGGAATGAAATCAGGTGCGCTATGAGACGATTGACTTACAACATTGCAATTCTCGCGAGCTTTGCAGCTCTGAGCTTGTCATCAAATAAAATTGGTCATTGCCAAGACCCATCGTCGCAAGACGAAAAGGCATTAATTTCCGTTTTGGACTCGGAATCGCCAGCGGCGGACAAGGCGCTCGCTTGCAAACGATTGGCGGTCTTCGGTTCGAATGCAGCGGTTCCCGCGTTGGGACGGTTGCTGCATGATGAACAGCTTGCCTCGTGGTCTCGAATCGCAATCGAGGCCATTCCTGGCAAGGAAGCCGACGAGGCGTTGCGCACCGCAGCCGACTCACTCAAAGGGAAACTCCTGGTCGGTGCCATCAACTCCATCGGTGTTCGCCGCGATCCATCCGCCGTTGAAATGTTGACGAAGCACCTGGGTGACTCAGAGGCTGACGTCGCGATGGCTTCTGCGGCAGCGCTTGGCAAAATTGGCAATGACGCCGCTGCAAAATCACTTCGTGCGTCTTTGGTTGACGCCCCAGCCGCAATCCGCCCGGTTGTTGCCGAGGGCTGTATTCTTTGCGCCGAACGCTGCTTGTCCGCAGGCAACGCGGCCGAGGCAATCGCGATCTATGACGACGTGAGGAAAGCAAAGGTTAACCATCAACGAAACGTCGAGGCGACTCGCGGTGCGATCCTCGCGCGCGGCTCGGATGGTATTCCGTTGCTTTTGGAGCAATTACATTCTCCCGAAAAGCAAATGTTTCAAATGGCGTTGGGGACTGCCCGCGAATTTCCAGGACGCGAAGTGGATCAAGCCCTCGCGACGGAACTTGGCCACTTCGAGCCGGATCGAGCCTCGCTCGTAATCCAAGCGATGGCCGATCGGCGCGAGACGGTTGACGTTCCCGCTTTGCTAAGAGCCGCTGGCAGCGGAACAAAATCAGTTCGCGTCGCCGCCTTGGCAGCGCTTGGTCGCGTCGGAAACGTGGCGTGCGTTCCGGCGCTGCTGGAACTTGGTCTTGAGCCCGATGCGGAATTGGCGGACGCTGCCAAAGCCGCACTTGCGGTTTTGCCGGATGAGAAAGTCGGCCAGGAAATTATCGTTCACCTTCCTAAAGCTGAGGGAAAACGGTACGTCATGCTACTTGAATTGGTCGGCCAACGACGGATCAAAGCGGTCGATGAACTTGTGAAGGCACTCGACCATTCTGATCAAACGGTGCGCAGTGCGGCGCTCACGTCATTGGGCAATACGGTCCCAGCAGAACATCTTTCGGTATTGATCTCCCAAGTCGTTGCGTCGAAACATGCCGAGGATGAGCCGGTCGCGCTTCTAGCACTGAAGACTGCTTCGGTGCGTATGCCGGATCGCGAGATGTGCGCGACGCAGCTCACGGCGGCGTTCGAGAAATCGGCGCCCGCCACGAAGATTGCTTTACTCGAAATCTTGGGTGCTGTCGGTGGCGCCAATGCCTTGGACACGATCTGGGCAGCCGCCAAGAGTTCTGATTCACAGCTTCAAGACACCAGCACGCGGTTGTTGGGCGAATGGATGACGATAGACGCCGCGCCGGTCTTGTTGGATTTGGCAAAGACCGCCCCTGGTGCCAAGTACCAAGTCCGTGCGCTGCGTGGTTATATCCGCGTTGCCAGGCAATTCACGATGACCGACCCGCAGCGAGTGGAGATGTGTCAAAAGGCATTCGCTGCCTCTCGGCAACCCGCCGAACAAAAGTTGGTTTTGGAAATCCTCAAGCGATATCCAAACCCGGAAATGCTGTCCCTTGCGATTAAGGCCATTCAGAATCCAGAGTTAAAGGAAGACGCCACCCAGACGGCACTTGAAATCGCTCAGAAACTTGGAGGTCAAACGGAAGAAATCCGAACACTTTTGTCGAAGCTTGAGTTAGAAAAGGTCACGCTCGAAATCACAAAGGCCGAATACGGCGCTGGTGCCACGCAGAAAGACGTGACCGAGATTTTGCGCAAAGGAGCATCCGACAATCGACTCATTGCGCTCCCCGCAAC
>JANMEB010000467.1:0-5897 GCA_031376585.1 Planctomycetota bacterium
GATGTAACGCCGTTGGCGTAATGAAATGTCATGGCTCGGTTCACACAGGGCGCGCTCGCCGAGCCTCGCGACCCTGTGCTCTGGGATTCAACGCCGTTGGCGTAAAAGCATCGAACGGAATCTATCCCGCGAATTTGTTGGCATTTCGTAGGGCAGACTCCCGCCTGCCCCTTCGTTTTGGGCACAATCGGCAAGCGAGGGTCCGCTTTGCGCTTGGCCGAATTTCCACGCCGCACACCGACGTGCATCGATTTCCAATTTTGCTGTCACGCTGTTGCGTTTTCTAAACATGACGCTGCATTGTGCGCAATTGCCTCCGGTTGCGACCAACTAGGGTTGACGAGCGTGGCAATTTCGATGTGCGGCCGCTCGCCACGATTCCGAGTAAATATTCAGCAGCGATCCCGAGGCATCAAATAATTTAACGCAGGGAGTTCACGAATGAAACGATTGGCATGGCGGAAATTCGGAAAAGGCCCCTTAAATACAACAGTCGCAATCGTCATTCTGGGGGCGATCGCAAGCTTGGCCATCGGGGCAACGATGACGATATCGACCATCGGCTTAATCGGCTTCTGGACCGGCGATGGTGATGCCATCGACATCGCAAATGGAAATGATGGGACGTTGATCAACGGCGCAACATTTGACACGGGAATCGTTGGGCAGGCCTTTAGCTTTGACGGAATTGATGATGCTGTGGTAATTCCAGAGTCGACCGATGATCTTGACGGTTTCTCGGAATTAACGTTGTCCGCTTGGATCAATGTCAAGGGATACAACGCCGATCCCGGAATAGGAACACTGTATGGCGGAATTATTACAAAATACGATTCAGATAATGGAGTGAGTTATACGTTCTTAGCACGCGAATCGGGAAAGGTCACGATTTACGTTGCTGAGTCAAATGGTGATTACTGGATAACGGATACCAACAATAGTGTTATCGATCTAGATACTTGGACGCACGTCGTTGGAGTTTGGCGCGGGGGTGATGATTTCGAGATTTGCATCAATGGCAATTTGGTTCCGGCAACGTTGACTAAAGAGGGTGCGCCATCACATATGGCCAATAATGCTGTTCCGGTAAATATCGGTCGTTATCAATCAGCCGGGGGAAGTTACACCGGGCCATTTGGCCACTTCCAAGGCCAAATTGATGAAGCACGGATTTACAATCGGGCACTTAGTGCAGATGAGATTCATTCGCTATATCTCGCGGCATTTAACCAAAATCCGACCGCAGACGCGGGACTAGATCAAATACTTGAATGTACGTCATCGGACGGGGCCCTGGTGGCGCTGGACGGCTCAGGATCGGATCCGGACGACGATGACCTGACGTACAGTTGGGACGTTCCCGACGGAGTTTTGCTCGATGACCCGTCCAGCGCCAATCCGTCGGGCGTGTTCCCGATTGGTATTACGACGGCGACGCTAACCGTCGACGATGGCAATGCTGGGATTGCGGTTGACGATGTCTTGATCACTGTCGTGGATACGACTCCACCAGAGGTCCACTGCACGACGGACATTGCCTCTATTTGGCCACCAAACCATCAACAAGTCCCTGTACAAATATTTGTTGATGCAACCGATTCATGCTCCAATCCCAGCGAATTGATCCTGACGTCATTGACCATCACGAGCAGCGAACCTGACAACGGTTTGGGGGATGGCGATACTTCCGGCGACATTAGCGGACTAAATGGTTTTGTAAGCCCCATCGAGTTAGCGCCTTGGTTCACGTACAACTCGACCTCCGGATCATTCGAAGGCATCGCTTGGTTGCGCGCTGAGCGATCCGGCAATGGTTCGGGTCGATCCTACACGATCCAAGCCACGGTCGTTGACAATCACACCAATCTTGCGACGTCCAGTTGCGTCGTGGTGGTCCCAAAGAACAAACGTAAGGCCAATTGATCGCGTTCGCGTTGGATTGGTTGAAATCAATTTCGATCCTTGAAAGGCAGGCGGGAGCCAGCCTTTTTTATTCGATCTTACCGAGCACTCGGGACAGCCGGTCAAGCGTTTGGCGTGGCCAACAATAGCCTAGTGTCGGTAATGGACCTGCTGTTGGCCGTCAACGCTCGCAGCCACAACGGTATTCTCTACGACTTGGATCATGACGCGGATGCCAATGATTCGTTGGAGTCGCTGTTGCGAACTTTGGCGAACAACGTGTTCTCATCGGTCAACGAACAAGGGCATATTTAAGCCACCGTGTGGGGCAGGGTTCCCGGCCCGCCGCATGCGTCGTTCACCTATCGTTACGCCGGGAAACCTGCCGCATGTTAACGGCAACTGCTTGTTGCATCGAGTCGAGTGATTCGCGGACGAAGCGGCGCTGAAGTCGGCGGGCGATGGGATAACCAATTCGCACTGGCCAATAGCGCGGGCGAGAAAAGGCTCGCAGGTCGTACCACACGGTGTCGTCGGCAAGCCATTCGACGCTGAATCGCTCTTCGCCCTGCTCGATGTGCTGCGGCAAAGTTCCATACGCGAATCCGAATCGGCGAACCGGCTCCGTCTCATCCAGAACATAAACGATGCGGGCAGGATTCAGCCACCACAGAGCAAAAACATGGGCCAGCATCACGACCACTTGGCCTTTTTCGATCGGCATATCGGGAGGCACAATCAACGCCCAACCACCGGGAAACATCTTCCACTGCCGGATCGCTTTTTTCGCGACTTCGAAAGCAACCGCGCCTTGGCCCAGCAATATCCGGTTGTGGTCGAGGTCATACCCCGCTGGCGAATCGTTGAGCGACGCACCAACTTCAGCGTAAGAAAACGCAACTTGTCGCTGTTGCTCCAAGACCTTTTGGATGAACTGCCCAGACGGTTTTCGCAAATACCACACCAGCGCCTCTAATATTCACGACTTCCGAGATGATTTTAGCCGACCGGCTATCCAACTGGGATCGCGCCTGCAATCCAAAACGGCGTAGATATCAATCCGGTTTTTTGCGACAAGGTAATAGATGCCGAACGGGAAACGATTGGCCAACATTCTAAAAAAGCCGTCGGCGGTTGCATGGATGCCCGCATAGATTCGCAAAGATTTTACATCGACCTGAATCGAATCCAAAAAATAATCGCCGAGCCCAGGATTTTGTTTCTCGTAGAATCGATATCCTTCAACGAGATCAACCTTTGCCGACTCAAGAACCCGAATTTCCACCGAGTTCCTTCCTAATTTCCAAGATTGCGGTGTCCCAGTCGACGAATTTTAGTTTCCCTTCATCGGCTAGTCGCTTGCGTTCAAGCAAGACCTCTCGATGCCAATCCGGCGAGGGAAGCTGCTCTGGTTTCTGGGAAAGATTTGCCCAAAGCTTTTCCATCATTTGCAGCTTGTCCGCAACCGACATTTGATCGAGTGGGAGTTCAATCGACATCGGATAACCCTTTTGTAATTTTCGACACAGCTCCATTATACCGTATAGCGATGTTCAAGAATCATCGGGCAATTCCGACTTTTTTAACCGTGCAAGCCACCGGATGTTTTCTATTTTTCAGGCGGCGACCACTGGGCGGGGGAAGGGTTGGGGACGGTGAGCGGGGCGGTGTCGTCGAAATGTTTCTGTTGTTGCAGAAGCAATTCCGTAAGCGCGGCAACTTTGGCCATGTGCTCGGGCCGGTCGGCGAGGTTGGTGGTTTCGTTTGGGTCGTTTTCAAGATCGAAAAGTTGCGTCTTGTCGACGTGCGGATAGCGGATGAGCTTCCAGCGGTCGTCGCAAATCGCGCGCTGAACGTCGCGGTAGGCGAACAGCAACTGAGATCGCGCGGGTTTGGTCGAATCGCGAAGCGAAGCAGTGAAGTCGAGTCCTTCGCTGGTCGAGGGAGCGGGAACGCCGCAGAGATTGCCAAGCGATGGCAGTACGTCGAAAAGGTAGCACATGGCGTCGGTGGTTTTTCCGGCTGGAATGCCCGGACCACCGATAATCAGCGGGACACGCACAGAGTGTTCGTAAAGATTCTGCTTGCCGATCAAACCGTGACTGCCGCGAGCGACGCCTGAGTCGGCGGAAAAAACGACGATGGTGTTCGAAGCGTGCGGCGATGCATCTAGAGCGTCCAGCACACGGCCAATCTGCGCGTCAAGATACGAGATGTAGCGGTAGTATTCGGCGGTCATGTGACGGACTTGTTCCGGCGGGCGCGGCCAGGGGAGCAGCTCTTCGTCGCGGATGGCCATCTCGCCATTGTCGAAAGGATGCTGCGGCAAGTAATTCGCGGGCAGCGGAACTTTGTCGAGGTCGTAATGAATTGGAAAATCGTCCGGCACGATGTGCGGATCATGGGGAGCATCGAAAGCGACGTAGCAAAAGAACGGCCCGCGCTGGTGTTCCTTGAGGAACTGAATCGCTTCGTCGGCGAAGACCGCGCAAGCGTGTTTTGGGGCAAGCATCGGCTCGGTCAGTTTGCCATCGACCAAATCGCTCAGATTTGTCTTCAGCGGATCGGTCATGCCACCGGCAAAAATGGCGCGGGCGGTTTGAAAACTTGCCGAGATCGAGTCGGGATCATTGTGCCACTTGCCGGTGACGAAAGTTGTGTAGCCGGATTGCCCGAAAACATTGGGCCAAGTCGGGTCTCGTTTCAAGCCTTCATCGATACGGAACAACGAACGGCCTGAGAGCAACATGGCCCGTGAGGGCACGCAAGTCGCACCTTGCAGTCCTCCTTGCATGTAGGCCCGATTGAAAGTCACACCGCGCTTGACGAGTCGATCGAGGTTGGGCGTTTGGATTACCGAATTGCCTAGCGCCGCAATCGTGTCCGCCCGTTGATCATCCGCAAACAAGAACAGCACGTTCGGTCGTTTCGTTTCATCCGCCGCTAGATCCATTCGCGCAAGTGCCGCGTACTCGTCGAGTTGTTTCGTCCAAATCGCGGCCATCTCGCGGACTTTTTCGGGATTGTCCAGCGACAAGTTCTGCGTCTCGGATCGATCGGAAGCTAGATCGTAAAGTTCCCACGGGCCGTTTTCACCGGCGGCAACGATTTTCCAGTCGCCGACGCGGAGTGCCCGGTTTCCTTCGTGATACCACCAAAGAAAATCGCGCGCGACGTTGCCATCTTGAGTGAACAGCGGGAGAAGGCTCTTGCCAGGGAGAGGCTCCAAAGACTTGTCGTCAAACGTTGCCAGAGGTTTTGTGCCAACAGCGGCAAGGATCGTCGGAACGAGGTCGATGACATGACACGGCGCATGGCGTAGCTCGCCGCGCGCCGCAAAACCCTTGGGCCAATGCGCGATCAGCGGCGTCGAGATGCCACCTTCGTGAACCCACGTCTTATGTCGGCGGAACGGAGTGTTTGCCAAACTCGACCAACCGGGCCCAATGCTCAGAAACGTCGCGCCGGTGCCGCATTCGGCGTGCGGATCGTGGCCGTCGCCGCGAACCATAATTTCCGCACTTGCACCGTTGTCCGAAAGAAAAATGACGAGCGTGTTGTCGATCGCAGCCATGGACTTGAGTTGATCTAGCAGTCGGCCGATTTCTTGGTCCATGCGATCGACCATCGCTGCGTGAATCGCCATCTTGTTCGCTTGGAATTCTCGCTGTTCGGCGGTTAGGTCTTTCCAAGGAAGTGGACGGTTCAACTCGCCGGGGCCAAGCATTTTCAACGCGTCGGGAAGTTCGTATGGGGGCCCAATGTCTCGCTCAATTGCGGCCAGCGACGTTCCGCCGATGTGCAAACCCTGCAATCGACGCCAGCGCTCCTCGCGCATCGCATCCCAGCCGGCTAGATATTTTTTGCGGTAACGAGCAATCTCCTCCGGCGGAGCTTGCAAAGGAAAATGGGGCGCGGTGAACGCGACGAATTCGAAGAACGGTTTTGCGGAATACTTGTCGGCGTGCTCTTTGAGGTATGCGATCGCGTGATCG
>JANMEB010000492.1:0-9197 GCA_031376585.1 Planctomycetota bacterium
ACGATCGCGCCGGGAATTCCAGCGACCAGATAGCCAATGAATCCAACCGTAATCACGACAGGTCCAGGCGTGATCATTGCCACGGCGACGGCGTCGAGAAACTGATGATCGTTAAGCCAGCCGTATTCGGTTACGACGCCACCATAGAGAAATGGTACGATCGCCAGACCGCTGCCGAACACGAACGCTCCGGCTTTGGTAAAAAACAAAAATATCGGCCACAGCTTTTGGCTGTCGGTTACTTGGGTCATTAGCCAAGCGGATTCCGAAAGCGGAGCAGCGAATGCGATCGAACACGAACCTAGCCGTCGTAAAATCGCCGGCGGAGATCTTAGGAACCAAACCAGCAATCCCGCCCCCAAGAACAAAAGTGCAATCTCATTTTCGGAAATGATTGTTGTCGCCGCGCTTATCACAAGAATTGTCCATAACAGCCGATCCCTGGAAATCGTTTTTTGAGTAAGCTTAGTGGCACTAATCGCGATGATGGCGATGACGCTGGCCCCAACTCCGTAAAAGACCGACTGCATCCATGCGAGCCCGCCATAACGCTGATACGCCCAGCCTAGGGCGACGACCATCAAAAACGACGGCAAGACAAATGCGGTCCCGACCAATGTCGCACCGAGAATTCCGTAGTGAACATATCCAAGATAAATTGCCAGTTGAGCAGCCAACGGCCCTGGCATGATTTGCGCCAGTGTCAATCCTTCTTTGTATTCCGCTTCCGAAATCCATTTCCGCTTTTCTACCAAATCGCGATGCATATAGCCGATCAACGCGACCGGACCGCCGAATCCGAATGTACCTAGTCCGAGAGCATAGCGCACCATTTGCCAAAGCGTATAGGACGTCGCTTCCGAATCGTTGGATTGCGAAAGTAGATCGTTAGAAGGGCTCATTCTCTTGGTAGAAAAGCCTAGCCGTGGTTACGGATTTACCCGAGCGTGCATTAGACGGGAAAGCGGACTTCGTAGCGCGTCATTTGATTGACCTTTTGCGACAGTTCTTTAACAACGCAATCGCGCCGGCATTCGGTTATCGACATGGCAAACGGGATCCAAGTTCCATTCTTGAACTCAAACGTGTTCCGTTGCGGATCTTCCATAAGTGTTACCGGCTTACCATAAACCACGGGGGGTTTCGGAACGTAAGGAACGGGTGGTTCCTTGCTGATAACCGGACGAGACCCAGCAGCGCCCGAACGCTTGTTATGCGGCTTGAAGCTCTCTCGACGTTTTTGAGCCATTGGATTCACCCTCGAAAAGATCACATTGCCGACATTGAAAATAGCGCGGCAAGGCTGTCTTCGAAACATTAAAGACGGCGATCCGTATGAAAAACCGAAAATAAAACCTCTAGGGTCGTTGACCCTCGCGCATTGAAGTTTTGTTTTCGGCTCAAGGCTCTGCGTATCCGCAAGCCGTCGCGAAATACTCGCGAGCGGCTGCGAATGAACACAATAATCTTGGATTAGTAACGTCGGCGACCACCGCCGCCGCCGCCACCACCACCGCCGCCACCACCGCCACTGCGCTCTTCGCGTGGGCGAGCTTCATTAACCGTCAAGCGGCGGCCAAGATGTTCCTTTTCATTTAGCGCTTGAATCGCCGCGCGGGCGGCGTTTGCGTCTGACATTTCGACGAATCCGAATCCTTTGCTTCGGCCCGTATCGCGATCCATGATTACTTGAGCACTTTGAACCGTGCCAAATGGAGCAAACAATTCCTCCAAAGTCTGGTTCGTGTTTTCGTAACTCAAATTTCCAACGTACAACTTCATACCCATCACTGAACTCCACTAATTTAGCAACCGAATGAACTGTCATTCGGCCCACGAAAGATAAGGCCATTAGGTTGGCCACGCCCTGTAGGAAAGGCGATACAGAAGTAGCGGGGTTAAAAGCCATCGCCACAATTCGATTCGTCATATCCGACCAACGAGTTTTATCACGTTTCGGATCGAAAAACAAGTGATTATTTTCTTCGAGCCTACCAAACCTCTGCTACGGACCACTAAAAGCGAGTCCGAAACACCGTGGCTATTTTGCCCTCCTGACTAGCGGGATTTAGGCAGTTGCAGGGCCAAAAGATCGCCGTTCTATTGAAATCGTCGAATTTCTCTGAGGTTAATGGCATGTTATGACCGCTAACAGTGAATAGGCAGGTTGGGCTCATGTCGTCCCAGCGACTAAAATACAGGATTAAGACCCTGGCTGATCTGCCAATTCAAGTAACGCAAATAGTGCCGCAAAAGGATATCGACATGTGTCAAAAAATGACAGGCGGACAATTTCGTGTTGTATTGCTCATCTCAATCTTGATGCAGGCTTGGACTTTCGCTCGTTGTGAGGCTCAATTGTTTGGAGCAAGATCCGTTGGCCGACCGCTGTCTGGTTCATCAAAAGGGGAGATGTCGAGCGACGCGGGGACGCTACAAGGGGGCGAACGATTTTTGCGAGGAAATCGTTCGGCCGGCGATTTTGTAGGAGTCGACGCGCGGGATCGGGCGCGGTTCATCGGGCAAATTATCGCACAGAATCAATTGGCGATTAGTGACGCCTTGGCATCCAGAACTCCGCGATTGGATCGAACTGCACAGATTAACTCGCCGCTCAAATCCCGCGCCGCTAATTCGCTGGGTGAGCCGGTGCTACAGCTTGGTTTTGAGATTGCGCCCGAAAGTACTGCTCGGCTTGCCGAGCAAGCTCAGATTCGGATCGGTCGGGCATTAGATGCACGTTTCGGAAACCAGATCGCGGTGTCGGTGGCAGGCCGGACAGCCATTCTGCGCGGTGAGGTTGACGACGCGGAAGATGCTCGGCTGGCACAAATGATGGTGTCGTTGGAGCCTGGGATATCGAAGGTTCAAAACGAGTTGACTCGTCGTGAGGCAACGGCTCGGCCGGTGGAGTCGGACTCGACGGAACGACCGATTCAACGTCCCTAGGAAGGCCGCTCTCTTGGCCCGTGGCACGCGCTCCTATTTCTTGCAATCGTTGAGCAAAGCTCGGTGTCAAGTCGATCGTCTGGGAAAAATCTCCCGGACTCTGGTCGGGTTGAGGTTTTGCGCTGACAGATTCTTCGTCCACGTATTGGACTTGTTGAACATTGTTAGCGGAACGCGGAGCTGCTGGGGTCGTGGCGGTTGGCGCAGGTGATGTGCCTGGCAGAATCTTGCGCGTCAAACCCGAAACGACACTGCCGCTGTCGTCGCCATCAAGTCTCGTTACCAGGCTCAGGTTACGCGTCGGACCCCCGACTGGTCCCAAAGGAATCCAAAAACTGTACGAGTGTCCCAAAGTGCACTTGCTATAGTGGCTGGCCAACGAGTCTTTCGGAAACACAAATTTCTTTTCTGGTGCGGGATTGTCCGAATCGACATAGCGATCATCAAAAACGTAGATCGAGACGGCTCCGTCAACCTTGATCGGTTTTTCGTTTTCGCCGTAAAAGAAAATGCGACCGCCAAATCCTCGCTGGCCAGGCTGCCCCTCTTTACTTTGGACGGCTTCCGTCCAGACCGCCACGATTTTCTCGGGTAGCGGCGCCGTTTTGGTTTTCGCCCAAGAGGACGGCACATCCAAGTTAATCGATTGGCAGCCGCTGGCCAACAAAACAGTGACACTGACGATCAACCGCAGATAGGGACGCACCGAATCAATTCCTCCATTTGCCCACAGGCTTCGGATGTGATTTGTTCTCATGGCGCTTGGAAAATTGATGGGGGTGGCTGAAATGTGGACCACAGCGAATCGTCGACTGACTCAATGGTTGTCGTCGACTGAATCATTGGGCTGCTTAAAAGGTTGAAAAGGCGGTGATTCTGTCTGAGGAGTCAGTGGATCAGGCGGGACAACTTTCGTTTGGCTTTTATCTTGATCGGGGTAAACCGTTTCAGTCGCGGGTGAATTATTAATCAACTGAGTGGCATCGAGCAGAGCGCCCGGGTCGCCATGGACTTCGTAGACGTCACCCATACACCAACTGATACGAGCGAACTCGGCTTGTTTTAAGCGCTGTTCATCTTCGGCACTTCGAATAACGAAAGGTGTCAGAATAATCAACAATTCCGTCCGTTTGCAACTGTTTTGGTCGTAGCGAAATAAATTGCCCAGCAGTGGAATGTCGGACAACACCGGAACCTTGCGCGACAAGCTTTGAGTTCTCTTGGTAATTAAGCCACCCAGAATAATCGTTTCGCCGGAAGCCGCGCTGACGGTTGCTTGGGCAGTCGTTGTGTCAATCCGAGGCGAGCGAATGACATCTCCATTGGGTGCGATCGACACGGGGATTCCTTCATTTTCTTCGCCTACGAATGATCGCTCCGCATCGATTTCCATGACGACCGTCCCATCCGGGCTGATCCGCGGCGTCACGCCCAAGATCAAACCGACGTTTTCTAGCGTGATACTATTCGACTGTCCGGACTGGTTGACCGTCGAGCCGACAATCCGCGGGACGCGCTGGCCGACTTGGATAAACGCGGGTTGATTGTCGAGGGTGCGAATCTGTGGCCGGCTAAGCACTTCGAGGCGACGCGAGAGTTCCATCGCCCGAATCAGCACGTTGACGCTTTCGCTACCGGCGGAAAGGACAAGGCCGCCAAATCCGAGTTCGTTGTTAATTCGGCCGACGCCAAAGTTGCTTAAGCCTTGTCCGGCGACTTGATCCGCATTGGCTAGCGACTTTGCGCTACCGCTATTGCCCAACAGTTTGTTATTGAATTGGAATCCGGGATCGTTTGAAGCCGCTTGAATAATCTCTTCGGTGGTGGTGACGATGCCTGCCGGAGTTGACGTCGAGGTCGAAGTAGTCGTGGTGAGCAAGTTGCCCAGGAGGCTTCGGTCAAACAAGATCGAATCCTGGAGGCCCAGTTCGATTCCGAATTCCTTGGCATTATCCAGGTTTACCTCAGCGATAAGGACTTGGATCATGACTTGGGGTGGGGGCTCGTCGAGCTGTTGAATCAAAGCTTCGATTTCTTCAAAGTAGCGCGGAGTGGCGCTCAGGATCAAACGATTGCTCACGGGTTCGGGCACGACCACAACTTCATGCTCCATTTGTTCAAACGGGCTGATGTTGCTGGTCGTGATTTGTTGCGCTTGTCGTTCGCTGCGGAGAAAGTTATTGACAGCCTGAGCCACGTCGCTGGCCGGTGCGTTTTTCAATCGATAGACAGAGTTGCGTCGCTGCGAGAACTCTCTTTCGTCGAGACGCAGGAGCAGGGCCTCGATAATTCGCAGGTCTCCTTCGGAACCAGTTGCGATGATGCTGTTGGTCCGCGTATCGATTGAAAATCTGAGTGGGGCTAAAGAAACTTCGTCGCCGCCGCTCGCCAGTTTCAATTGCGGCTGGGCCGTCGTTTGTTCTGGCAAGAGAGCGCGTAGCATCTGCACGAGCGTTGACGCATCGCCATGTTCGATACGGAAGACTTTGATCTGGGCTGTCGATCCGACGACGTCGAGCTGCAGAACGAGCGCTTCGATTAAGTCCATGCTTTCCGCCGGCCCGGAAACGATCAGCGAATTGTTGATAGGGTTGGGCGTTATTTGAACTTCGTCCAAGACGCCTGAGCGCAGCAATTTTTGACCTTGCGCGTCGATTCCGATAAGTTCAAGTACGGCGGTCTTCTGCGTGCCGGTTCCCTGCGCTGCCTTAATCGCATTTTGCAACGTAGTCGCCAGTTCAGCGGCCAGCGAGTTTTGAACTTTGATAATCCGCGCTTGCTTGCTCTTGCGATAATTCGCCACGTCAAGCTCTTGAATCAGCCGACGGACTTCCAACATGTCGCGCGGGGCGGCATAGACGATCAGCGAGTTGGTGCGAGCGTCCGTAACGACTTGGGCCTTCGGTCCAAGCCCTTCGCGATTTTGGAAAAAAGCATTCAGCGCCGTTTGCAATTGCGGGGCTTCGGCCTCTTGAAGACGGAAGACTTCAAACTGAGTCTCCGAGTCGACCGGTTGATCCAAACGGGCGATCAAATCGGAAATCGTGTTGATGGCTTCGCCCCAACCGATGAGCAGCAGCGCGTTTGGTTTGATCAATGCAGTCACGGTCGCGCGACCTTGGCGGCTGTTGACCAGGTCGGCGCTGGTCGTTTGAATAATTTTTTGGATTGCGTCGCCCCGAGTGTGCTTCAGCTCAATGATCCGAAACTCCGGTTGGCTGTCCGCGCTCAATCGTTCCAGCTCTTCGATGATTCGCCGCAGTTCTTCGACTTCCTTTTGCCGGCCGCGCAGAATGATGATTCCAAGTTCGGGTAACGTCTCGACTTGAACGGAATCACGAAGCTCGCGGAGAAGTGATTCTTGCCGCTGTTGGTTCTCGTCTTGTTGAAGCGGCGGTGACTCGCCAAGTGTTGGTAGCGACGGGAGTGTTTCTTGAATTGCCGAGTTGCGACTGAGAGGATAAGAAACGGATTGCGCGGGTGGCAGGCTCGTCGGTTCGGTCGGCAATGCTTTGTCAGCTTCAAGGCCGTACGACCTTAACAATCGCTGAACAGCGATCGGGTCGGCATTTCGATAAGCCACGAATTGCGGAGAATCGACATCGCGACGCACCGAATCCAGATACGCGACCAATCGCGTGAATCGTTCTTTCAAGTGCTTCGGGCCAGCGATGAATAATCGAGCCGTCGATGCTTGCCAACCGATGCGCAACGACTGCTGATCGGCGGCTTCGAAAGTGTAAAGCGTGCCGTCTCGAACCGGGCTGGCCGCGAGTCGTTTTTCGAACAAAGCCAATAAAGTGTCATGAACGTATTTCGGATCAGGGCGAGTGAGCTTGACTTCCGTCCAGCCGCTTTCCGAGTCGGCTGTTGCGGTAGCGTTGCTTGCCGATTGCAATATTTTGCGAACCGCAGATTGTGCGCGAGCGTTCGCATTGACAGCCATGGACGCGATCACCGCGATCATCGCCGCACAACGTGAGGTATGGGTCACGGGAAATAGAGCCAGCGAACTAATCATGAATTGCCATCCACGCGCAAGCCTTAACGGCCCAGCATTTGAATCGGGAATGGCCGGAAGATTAGAGCCCGCTCGTCGCGGAAGCAACACCGAATCCGCTTGCAGCCCCAATAGCACAAGTCACTCCCCTAGGAATGACATCAAGATACGTTTATGTCGTTAGGGCGGTAGCCCGTCGCGTTGCTGCGACAGCAGTGCTGGCAATCTGACGTAATCCGTTCAAATAAGGGGACATTCTAGAATGTCCCCTGGTATGTCCCCCAGTCTTGAAAAAAACAAGAAGAGAACCATCCGAGCGCTTCTATTGGAGGAATTTGCGAAACCTTCAAACAGGAGATTTTCGGATGGTCACCAAATGCAAAAAGCCAAAATTCAGGGGTTCAAAAAAAAGATTTATTGGGAAGCCGACGGGCCAGATCCAGGAACGAGTCCAAGCCGTGGGACCGGAGCACTTCGGCATCGTGTCAGTGGACTGCGCCAAACGACGATCCAAGTGGATGCTCTGTAACTTTTACGGCAAGGTGATCGTTGAGCCGACGACGGTAGAGCATACCGCTGGCGCGTTGCGCGAGATGACCCAACGGGTTGCAGAGGTTTGCCAAGCGGAAGGATTGTCCGACACAATCGTGGCCGTTGAGATGACTGGCATCTATCACAAGCCCGTCCAACGAGCTTTCCGCAAAGCCGGATTCGACACACGAATCGTGCATCCCTTTGCCTCCAACCACTACCGTCGGCCCCTGCATCCCGATGCCAAGACCGATGACCACGATCTGGAAGCCATCTTTCATGCGGCGGTCAAAGGCTACGGTCTAACGACTCTGCCGGTCGGTATGGTTTACCAATCGCTCCAATCCGTCTCGCGTCACCGCCATAACCTGGTCAAGCAACGCGCTCGACTGATGGTACAGATGAGACGACTGTTGCATCAAACAATGCCGGGCTTCGCCGACCTGTTCGATGAGGACCACTTGTTCCACAAATCGATCGCCTTGCCGATCGCGTCGACGTTCACTTCCGCAGAAGCCATTCGCCGCGCTGGCGTCGATGGAATGGCAAGACATTTAAACAACACAAAAGTCCGCTTTCAAACGCGCACCATCGAACGCATCGCGGCTTGGGCCAGCACTGCGGCCGAGTCGTCGGAACTCGCAGAGATGCAGACGCGACAGTGGCGGGATCTTAACGAGGTACGTCGGTTGTTTGACGCGCAGATCGCTGCCTCGGAGCGGGAAATGGCCGGTTTTTTGGTGAAATCGCCGTATGTTCTCTTGCTCAGCGTGACCGGCATCAACATTGTCTCGGCGGCAAGACTAGCGGGCGAAGCCGGACCGATCGAGCATTACCCATCGGCACGAGCCATCAACGGACGAGCCGGTCTGTACCCTTCGCGATACCAAAGCGATGAAGTCGATCATGCCGACGGCTCACTCGTTCGTCAGTGCAACCGCAAGCTGCGCGGAGCGGCGATGCTGGTGGCGGAAAACTTGATCAAGTGCCATCCCTACTATCGTGGCTTATCGGCGCTGTGGACTCAGCACAAAGTCGATCCCCGCGACCGCCGCTGCCGGATCGCCAACCGAGCCATGCGGATGGTCTATCAACTTGTCGCCGGACGACAACTGTGGCGCGGCAAAGGCGTCAACTCGGAGTACCTCCTCAACAAGCTGCGCGAGTTTCACCTCGTTCACCACAGTCCGATCGAGCAGTCGATTCGAGACTTGCACGAAGCCTTTGTGTGGCTCCCCAAAGCCGCCTACGGCAGCGAGGCGAAACCCCTCGCCGAACTCGCTCGCAAGAGACACCGCGGCCCAAAATCGATCGGCGAATTACTTATCCCTCTCTTGATTCGACTTGGAATAGGCAGCCCGGAGGAAGTACAATCAATGACGTCCGAAGCTCGGAGTTCTGACTGACTTGTGGTGCTGCTAAGCACACTGACAACATCGTCTTGACCCCCTGGGTATCGACGGAGCCACGCTCCGTTGAACAAGCCCGTCGAAAAAGCGTGATGCTCTGTCAGCGGTTCGAACGCCGGATAAGACAGTGTGGAGCCTTCGAGCTTCGGATATCTACCAGGGTGGCGAGACCGAACCATTACAAGCTGACAGAGCCGTGCCGGCAGCCTTCAAGCCACTAGACATCGAGTTCAAAAAAACTACTCTCCAGTAGTTGCGCTCAGCGTGCGCGCAACATCAAAAATGCAAATTCAACCATGACAGTGCTT